>CAYNEZ010000167.1:0-7054 GCA_964396365.1 uncultured Sangeribacter sp.
CAATATACCAAGTGGACGTCCCAATGCTCCGTCACGAGTATATATAGAATGTACAAAGATTTTTATGTTTGGCGTAATGCGTGGTGCGTTTTACGAAACTTCGAGACTCGGTTTCGGCAAGTTCGCAAGGGAAACGGGCTGCTTCGCGTCGCCCGGAGAACGCTGAGATTTAGCGCATTTCATGCGCTAAGGATTTGCAAAGTCAGGATGCGTCTGAGCTTTCAGATGCATTCTGGCATACCAGAGGAGAGATTTGATTTGCTAATTTTACACCTAAACTTATTTATATGAATAGATTTTTTACTATAACATTAAAGGCTACGGTATTTCTATTTTTTGTGGTCTTGAATTCTGTTTCTGTGTCTGCAGACGAATATAAGTCTATGATACGGTATGACCGGGTTTGGGAATGCTTCAGCACTCTTGACGGCAAAGATTATGATACTATTAAATGCATGCGATTTGACGGAACAGAGGAGATCAACGGTAAAATATACCATCGCATAGTTACATTTAAGAGAAGTCAAATGATCTCTTACGATTATGACACAGAAGAGGCATCTTACGAAACTGAAGACTGCCTCGAGCATGAAGGCTATATGCGCGAAGAAGACGGGAAAATCTATACATTGGTTGAAAAAAAACACAGTAAATATACAAATGATGAGGGATGGAGCAGTTATTTGCTGTATATACCCGATTCTTTTGAAAATGTCAGCCATCCAAATTGCGAGGAATGTTTGCTATATGATATGAACGTTATGGAAGGTGATTACTTTGGCTGCGTGTCATTTATAGAATCACTTGGATGGAATGACTCATTTAAGGTGCTGAATGTTTCATATACTGAGATCGATGGAGAAAAATGTAAGATGATGTACGTATGTACAGAGGATAAAGTGGAATACCATGAGACCTATGACACTCCATATTACTGGTATCACCCCATTGTTGAAGGAATAGGAGCTGTCGAGAAAGGATGTCTGAATTATCATGAATTCATCGACCATCCATCTCGGATGTATGCCCATAACTATTTTAGCCGTCTTCTTGACATGGATGGTAGAGTGATTTATCCCATTGACTTTGACAATAATCACTATGGCATAGATTACGGCTCTTTCAATTCCGTGGAACACATTTCTTCATTGAATGCTACAAAAGATGCCGCTATGTATGATGTGATGGGGCGGAGGATCAGCAGTGCGGCTCCAGGCCAGCTTTATATACAGGGGGGAAAGAAGAGGATTGGTGGACGGTTTTAGTTAGAGTTTGTCTGTTTTGGACGCGCACGGAGTGCGCTTTGTTACTAAAGTCCTTATCTCAAAAATTCTGGATAGATCTAAATGTCATTTCAGAAAGATTATTATTGAAGTTGTTTAGTATGATAATTTTTTATAAATTTGCAAAGTCAGGATGCGTCTGAACTTTCAGATGCATTCTGGCATACCAGAGGAGAGATTTGATAATTTGACTTTCGCGTGCTAAAAAGCACTCACGCAAAGGCGCAAAGATTTTTATGTTTGGCGTAATGCGTGGTGCGTTTTACGAAACTTCGAGACTCGGTTTCGGCAAGTTCGCAAGGGAAACGGGCTGCTTCGCGTCGCCCGGAGAACGCTGAGATTTAGCGCATTTCATGCGCTAAGGATTTGCAAAGTCAGGATGCGTCTGAGCTTTCAGATGCATTCTGGCATACCAGAGGAGAGATTTGATTTGCTAATTTTACACCTAAACTTATTTATATGAATAGATTTTTTACTATAACATTAAAGGCTACGGTATTTCTATTTTTTGTGGTCTTGAATTCTGTTTCTGTGTCTGCAGACGAATATAAGTCTATGATACGGTATGACCGGGTTTGGGAACATATCTCAATTCGTTGGGATAACAAGACGGTATATTATGCAAAATTTGATGGTGCTGAAGAAATCAACGGCAAGACCTACCATAGGTTTGTATCTTTCCGTAAGTCACGTTATGAATATGATAAGGATTACCAGATCTATCTATTCGATATAGATGAAGATTACTATGAGCATGAAGGTTATATGCGTGAGGAAGATGGGAAAGTCTATACATTGGTTATCAATAGGTATCCAAATGAGGAGTTCCCGATATATGAGCATTTAAGGTGCTCGCCTAAGACCGAAGAGTTACCTTATGTGGAGGAAAAACTCCTCTACGATTTTACCTGTAAGGAAGGGGAGTCATATCTTGGATTAAATGTGCACGGTGAGGCTGAAGAAATTACCTATAAAGTCGAATCCATTGAATATGTAGAGATTGACGGAGAGCAACATCTACTCCAGCGGGTAACTCCAGAGGGGTTTGACTATATCGAACTGCCGATGGTAGAGGGTGTCGGCATTGATAGTGAATATGGATGTCTTATAACAATCAACTTTCTGTACATACCAACCTGTCCTTGTATGAGTCACATCTTCAATCGAGTTTTGAGCAGCGATGGCAAGACTATCTATGGCAATAAAAACTCAAATATTCCCGTCGGTGACTTTTTAGGAGTGGACAAAATCACACAACCAACGAAAGAGGATGCCGCTATGTATGATGTGATGGGGCGGAGGATCAGCAGTGCGGCTCCAGGCCAGCTTTATATACAGGGGGGAAAGAAGAGGATTGGTGGACGGTTTTAATTTGATTTGCGAATTTTACACCTAAATATATTTATATGAAGAGATTTTTTACTATAAAATTAAAGGCTACGGTATTTCTATTTTTTGTGGTCTTGAATTCTGTTTCTGTGTCTGCAGACGAATATAAGTCAATGATCCGATATGATCGGATTTGGGAGTGCGTAAGCTATGAAAATGGGACGGATGTGATCAAATGCATGAGGTTTGACGGAACGGAGGAGATTGATGGAAAGACCTATCATAGAATTGTCACCTGCAAGAAAACCATAGCCAATTATATCAACGACAGTTTTGAATTTGAGACTGTGAATGACATATGGGAACATGAAGGGTATCTTCGTGAAGAAGATGGAGCGGTGTATACACTTGTAGTAGCTTATAAGGATGAGGAGAGTCCCACAGGCTATGGGTATCTTTATATCCCCTCTTCATCAAATACAGACCTTAACGAAATAGAAATATCAGAACAAAAGATTTATGATTTCAATTGTTCGGATGGAGATAAGTATGATGGTTTTTCTTTTGTGATGAAGAATGGTGAGCCTTGTAATTTTACTGTGAAGTCAATGGCAAATGTGGACATTGCAGGAGAGGAATGCAAGGAATATAATGTGGTGGCATCAGAATTTTTCTCACAATATCCGGATGCGGGTGTTCCTGTGATAGAAGGGATTGGAGCCGTAGAAAATGGCTGTCTTAACTATCATGAGTTCATAACAGGAGTGGATATGATTTGGTATCACAAAGAACTCTCCAGAATCTTAGATCTTGAAGGAAATGTAATCTTTAATTCAGGAGTCTTTGATCAGTATGACTTGAAATATGGCAGTTTTGCTTCGGCGAATGACATTACACTTGAACATGATGCTTCTGAGGCTATGTATGACATAATGGGGCGGAGGATCAGCAGTGCGGCTCCAGGCCAGCTTTATATACAGGGGGGAAAGAAGAGGATTGCGCCGAAATATTGATGGGATATAAACAATCTTGATAAAGCAATCCTGACGCACGCTGTGCGTCAGGATTGCTTTATCATTCTTTGGTATTGATGGCCAAAGAAGTTGACTTCGTTGGAGTCTTCGAAGCCTAAGGAAGCGTAATAGTCTTTGAGCCGTGGCTTCTCTACGGCTACAAGGAGTGAGAAGTTCTTATAGCCAAGGTTCTTGCCTTCTTCGATGGCTGCCTCCATGAGTTTTTTGCCAAGAGCCCGGCCTCGATATTCAGGTTCGATGGCAAGGGAATCAAGATAGTATTCGCCGGGGTATGTCTCTATGGCCGACTGTCTGATCGCAGCGGGATCAACTCCTTTCCAAAGACGACTCCAAGTATATTCACGCAGATTCTGATAGTCATCACCTGAATATGAGATGATGCAGCCGATGGGCTTCCCATCTTCTTCTGCAATGAGCGACTTATTCCATGAATACATTGACAAGGGGTCTATGCAAGAGGCCTTGACCCACTCCAGATCGGAAGTATCCATATCCAGAGCGGTCAAGACTGTCTTTGCCACAAATTCAGAGTCTTCTTCCCTTGCTTTGCGTATGGTCATCAGTATTGCTCTTTTTCGTTGGGGAAGTCGCCGGTCTTTACGTCGTCGATATAATGGCGGAAGGCATCCGTCATAATCTCTCCAACGTTGGCGTAGCGACGAAGGAACCTGGGAGAAAATCCCATAGTCATGCCAAGCATATCGTGCATCACGAGCACCTGACCGTCGACACCACCGCCGGCACCAATACCAATCACAGGGATGGTGAGTTCTTTTGCAACTTGCTCAGCAAGCTTAGCGGGAATTTTTTCAAGGACAACCGCAAAGCATCCTATGTCTTCAAGGAGCTTTGCATCTTCAAGAAGTTTTTTTGCCTCCGCCTCTTCTTTAGCGCGAACACTATAGGTGCCAAACTTATTGATGCTCTGAGGAGTCAAGCCAAGATGGCCCATCACAGGGATTCCGGCACAGAGAATGCGCTGGATAGACTCTGCTATCTCTGCACCACCTTCCAGCTTCAAAGCCTCTGCATGGCTCTCTTTCATGACGCGAATCGCCGATGCGAGTGCCTCCTTTGAGTTGCCTTGGTATGTGCCGAAAGGAAGGTCTACCACCACCAAAGCCCTTCTGACAGCTTTCATCACAGACTTTGCGTGATAGATCATCTGATCGAGAGTGATAGGAAGAGTGGTCATGTTGCCTGCCATCACGTTTGAAGCTGAGTCACCTACAAGGATTACGTCCATTCCTGCTTCATCCACAAGTTTTGCAGATGTATAGTCGTAGGCGGTGAGCATAGAGATTTTCTCACCGCGATGTTTCATTTCCGTAAGGCGGCTTGTAGTCACCTTGCGTGTGTTTTCTGCTTGTGCTGTTGACACGGTATTTTAAATGATAAATGATTAATTATAAATGAGAAATTACCAAAAGCTAATAATTCAAAATTCTCAATTCAAAATTATGAGTGGGTCTGCACTGCCTGCGTGGGGGGAAGGTCGCGGTTGCGGCGGTCGCATTCTTCCACTACCCTATCAGCAAGATCGGAGAATGCTTTAGCCTCAGGATTTTCCGAGATTTTTCCTCCGGTGCATTCTGTGGCAGTAGGATGACCATTATCTGCCATCTCGCAGATATCAGCCACCAATGGGATCTGAGCGAGAAGAGGCACATTCATAGCTTCAGCAAGCCGCGCCGCTCCCCCATTCCCAAAGATATAGTATTTCTCTTCAGGATGAGGAGCCGGAGTAAACCAAGCCATGTTTTCCACAAGACCAAGAATAGGCACATTGATCTTTTCGCTTCGGAACATTCCGATTCCCTTCCGAGCATCGGCAAGCGCCACTTCCTGTGGAGTGCTGACTACTATCACCCCGGTGATAGGGAGAGTCTGGACAAGAGTCAAATGAATGTCGCTCGTGCCAGGGGGCATATCAATAAGGAAATAGTCAAGGTCGCCCCACCAAGCTTCGGTGATAAGTTGCCTCAAGGCATTAGACGCCATCCCGCCACGCCATAGCACAGGGCTATCTTTGTCGACCACAAATCCGATACTAAGCATTTTCACTCCGAATTTTTGTATGGGATCAATCCAGTCCTTACCTTCCTGAGTCACCATATAGAGCTTTTCATCTTCCACGCCAAACATCTTTGGCATCGATGGGCCGAATATATCGGCATCAAGGAGCCCAACCTTATAGCCTTTTGCGGCAAGCGCTATAGCAAGGTTGGCGGAAACTGTAGATTTTCCTACGCCCCCCTTTCCTGAACTGATTCCTATGATATTCTTGACGCCGGGGAGGGGAGTCTCCGGCTTAGGCACTTCAGCATGACGGTATTTCACTGCGATACGTCCTTTTACGTCGATGTCAGGGTCGGCAAAGACAGGAAGCGTAGCTTCTGCTGCACGCACCACAGACTTTATAAACGGATCGGTAGGACGATCGAAAATGATAGAGAACGACACCTTATTGCCGTCGATGCGAATGTCGTCTTCCACCATGCCGAGTTCGACGATATTTTTACCGTTGCCGGGATACTTGACATTTGTCAGAGCGTCAAGTATAAGTTTTGGGTATATTGCCATAGATTTAATGATCAACGATCAACGATCAACGATCAAATATTAAATATTAAATATCAAATATTAAATATTAACTATTAAATATTAAATATTAATGATTAATGATCGATGATTAATTCAAAATTCTTAATTCTCAATTATTTGAGGAGTGGCGGCCGAATTCACTGTGATAGTCGTCTTTTTCCAGGTCGGAGCAATCAGGCTCCTTGATATCTCCATCTCCGATGCGGAAGGATATGAGTTTTATGGTCTTGCCGCGTGAAAGCCATTGCTGCTCATAGAAAGTCTTAATGGATGTCACGGGGTCGGCAAGTCCGCTCCCATAGAGATCGTCGGTATTGGCAAGGACCTCAAAACCATTCAGATCGACAAGACGACGTGTATATTCATAAAGGAACGGGGAGTCAGTCTTGAGATTGACTATTCCGCCAGGACGCAAGAACTTACGATAGTTGGCGAGGAACCTTGAAGACGTAAGTCTTTTCCTCGCCTTCTGCATCTGGGGGTCGGGAAATGTGATCCAGATTTCGTCGACTTCTTCCGGAGCAAAGAATTCTGATATCTGTTCGATTTCCGTGCGCAAGAATGCGGCATTGTCCATGCCCTTTTCCTCTACACTTTTGGCACCTTTCCACATCCGGGCACCCTTGATGTCGACACCAATGAAGTTGCGATCCCGGTTTGCCTCAGCAAGCCCAACGGTATACTCACCCTTCCCACAGCCAAGTTCAAGCGTGATAGGGGAGCTACGTGAGAAAAACTCACTGTTCCACTTCCCCTTGTAGGGGAATCCTTTTTCTATCAGTATATGTCTCGGATACTGAAGCA
>CAYNEZ010000168.1:0-6958 GCA_964396365.1 uncultured Sangeribacter sp.
GATCAACGATTAATGATCAACGATTAATGATCAACGATTAATGATCAACGATTAATGATTAATTATGAATGGGTAAGCAGAATAATAAAGGATTTCTGTTGAGGCTTGATCCGGAGATGATGGAGCTTGTTGAGAAGTGGGCAGCCCAAGAGTTCCGTTCGGTCAATGGTCAGATACAGTGGATAATAGCAGAATCTCTAAAACGACACGGAAGAATCAATAAAGAAAAAAATGACACGCAAGAAAAAGGAGATTGAGAAATCAATCTCCTTTTTCTTGCAACCTTTTGTGCTGTTTTTGCGTAATAATAGTGAAGATTAACCATCTTCGATTGAAACTTCGATTGAAAATCTATCTTTAACTTAAAACCGAAAAATATATGATACTTACTGCGGAAAACACAGGAACCATCGCCAAGGCGATAGAAATGCTCAAGACCATTTCCTTTCAGGATGCGATGACAAAGATTGCCAACACACTTGTAAACTTCAGTTTCAAGGTACTTATTGCGATTGCAGTCTTCTATATCGGACGATTCATTATCAGGAAAATCAATCAGATTCTTAACAATATATTTGAGAAAAAACACGTAGATCTATCTCTTGCAACTTTCGTATTGAGTTTTACGCAGATTATTCTCTATTTCATCCTTGTAGTAACCATCATAGGAATCTTGGGAATTGAGACAAGTTCATTCCTCGCGCTGTTTGCTTCTGCCGGTGTAGCCATCGGTATGGCACTTAGCGGCACACTTCAGAACTTTGCGGGAGGGGTTCTTATCTTGATACTTAAACCTTATAAAGTAGGCGACTACATAGAAGCACAAAGTTTTGCAGGAACGGTTAAGGCGATGCAAATGTTTCATACCGTGATCACTACCCCAGACAATAAGACGATACTGATTCCAAATGGGGCCCTCTCGTCAGGAAGCATCAATAATTATTCAGTGCAGCCTATGCGACGAGTGGATTGGACTATTTCCATACAATATGGAGATGACTTTGAAAACGCCTCCAATGCTATAAAAGAGATTCTGGATTCAGATGAAAGAGTGGAGAAAAATAATCCCGATCATCCGGTGTTTGTCGGTCTGAAGGAACTTGGAGACAGTGCAGTTATCCTTACTGTAAGGGCATGGACAAAGAGTGCAGACTATTGGGGATTATTTTTCGATATGTCGCAGCGGATGTATGCAGAGCTTCCGAAGAAGGGTGTCAACTTCCCATTCCCACAGTTGGATGTACACTTGAAAAACGATTAACGATAAGCGATTAACGATTAACGATTAACGATAAGCGATTAACGATAAGCGATTAACGATTAAGTTTTTGGATGATATTTAGGAGGTCGGCACCATAGTCGGCCTTCTTCTTTTTGCCTATGCCCGGGATTGAACTGAGGTCGTCATCATCTTGTGGAGCTTCATTGGCAAGATTGACCAATGTCTTATTCCCAAGAATCATAAATGCAGGGACTCCTTCTTCTTGTGCTTTTCTGCGTCTCCATTCTACAAGAGATTCATAAAGTTCAGGGTTTTCAACATCGTAGTTTGATTGAGTTGCCTTTGCTTTATTGGATATTTTAACCCAGGTGGAGTCAGATAGGGAAACATCTCGCTTTATCTTAAGGAAATCGACAGCAGAAAGTTTTTTATTTAGAGTTGCCGTCATGAGAGACTCCTTAAGTTTTGCCTCATACTCTACCAACGCAATTGCATTTAGATATTTTTTCAGAGCCTCCTTATTGTCAATTTCCGACGGAATGTCTTTCATAAACTGAAATATAGGCCCAAGTTCTTTCAAGAAGTATGCGCTTGCTGCCTTAAGGCGATCATGAAACTGAATAAGCGAAGCACCTTCAGCAGCCATGCGCAGTAGTTGATCTTGAAAGCGAAGCGACACTTTGTATAGCTCATTGAATTTATTATTGAAAATATCGCCATAGGAGGCTGTCAACTTAGGAAAAGCAACGGCATGACTTATTTGAAGAACTCTATGCAGAGTCTCCATTGCATTGCGAAGTCCGGAGAGATCAGTAATCTCAATGTTAAATCGTTGTTCAAATTCAGATTCAAGTTTATTGACTTTCATTGTATCTGCCTCACGGTTTGAGCAAACTTTTTCGAAATCAGACACCATTCTGTCGCAAATTATAGCATAAGGGGGGAGTGGCTGTTCAAGTACCAAACCTTGAAGAGTGCGACAGCGGCTGAGTGCAACATATGTCTGCCCATGGGCAAAAGCAGCCGAGGCATTTATGATGGCTTTGTCGAAAGTAAGACCCTGGCTCTTATGGATGGTGATAGCCCACGCTGCGCGTAAAGGAAGTTGGCTGAAGCGGCCAACTACCTTCTCCTTCATTTCTTTGCTTTTCTCATCGATCTCGTAGGCTGTGTTTTCCCATTCTTCTTTTTCCACTTCAATAGGAGGCATGGTGTCGTCGGTCACAACCGTCACTTTTCCTGAATCGGAAATGCTCCTGATGTGTCCGATGAGTCCATTGTAATAGCGTCTTGCTCCACTGCTGTCGTTTTTCACAAACATCACTTGTGCTCCCTCTTTCAGGGTAAGGAATCTCTCTACGGGATAGATCAATTCCGGGAAATCTCCTTCTATCTCCGCCTCAAAAATGTAAGGTTTTGTCTTAAGCTCCCGCATCTTACTGCTATTGACATCATTAGCCTGTCGGTTGTGGGTCATAAGGCGAATATATCGTTCTGATTCGGGAGGATTGAAAGATGACTTATATCTTGAGTTAAGGATTCTAAGTGTGTTTTGATCTGCACGGTTTTCGCGTATGGCATTCAGTATCTGAAGGAAATCGGTATCCTTTTGGCGGTATACTTTAGTGAGTTCGATTGTCTCATAAGGAGTGTTTTCGAGAACCTTGCTATCGAAAAAATATGGCGACCGATAGTATTCGCTCAGCAACCTCCATTCCTCTTCTTTAGCTACTGGGGGAAGCTGCTGCATATCACCGATCATGACCAGTTGAACTCCCCCAAAAGGAAGAGAAGGATTCCGATATCGTTTCAGTTTTGAGTCAATAGCATCAAGAAGGTCGGCACGGACCATACTTATCTCATCGATTACAATGGTATCTATAGAGCGGATAATTTTTATCTTATCTTTCGAGTATCTTTTGAAACGGGATCCGCTTTCTGCTTGTCCGATTCCCGGTATGTAAGGAGAAAAAGAGAGTTGGAAAAAGCTGTGGATGGTCATTCCTCCGGCGTTAAGCGCAGCAATACCCGTAGGAGCAAGGACTATAATGGTCTTTGAGCTCTCGTCTTTCAGTTTCTTTAGGAATGTAGTTTTTCCTGTGCCTGCCTTACCGGTAATAAAAACGTTGGCGCCGGTATGCTCTACCAGACGCCATGCCAGTTCCATCTGCTTATTCTCCATATTTCATTTGTTTTTTTACAAAATTAGTAACTAATTTTGAAAAAACAAAATTTATTTTAGGATGTCGCGCCAATAGCCTGGTTGGACTTCATAGGAGTCTTCTTTTTTGAGCTTTGGATGCTTGATGAAAATCTTTACCGGAGGCTCGGCATCGGGGAAGAATTCAGCTTTTGAACCAGTAGAATCAGAGAAAGTGTAGGTGGCATATCCTGCTGAACCTTCTTTAGAGACGGAGCCTATCATCAAAATAGATGGAATATCTCTCAAGTGATTAGCATTATCATATCCCATCAATCTGTAGGAGTCATCTTTTGAATCAATACGGAATACTTTGTCACCATCAATTTCGGTTAGAGTCATTATTGGAGTCCATCCTTCCCTGAACTGAGGAGCAAGCGACATTATCTCTTCGCGTGCAAGTATCTTTTGAAGCCCGGATTCAGCGGGAGATACATAGTCTATGATTTGTACACCATCATCATACCATATCGGGCGTGCATCTCCTACGCTCCATCCTCTCCATCCATAACTCTCCCAATCCTCAAGTTTTGATTTTCGGATATAATCACGCAATGAATCATCAGCGATAATCGGAAAATAATCAACCATTGAGATAGAATCGTCGATTGATTTGAGGGGATATGGGCGCGGAATGGGATAGACACAAAGTGCGGCAAAACCGGGCGCATCATTTTCTGACAGTGTGCGCATCAGTTCTTTCAAAGCATCATCCGGGCGAGGCTCTGCATATGAACTATCCGAGGAATCCTTTTCTGCCTTAGCATCATGGCAAGAAGTGAAGGCGACTGAAGAAAAGCATATTCCGGCTAACACCAAAGATTTCCAACCTATTCTATTATTTTTAATTATATTCATTGTCGTTTTATTTTTGAGATGCGTTTTTTATGGAATCTTTCTTTTCGTCAGAATTATCATGATAAGAAAGATTTGTAATTTCAGTGACTTCCTCCTCTTCCAATTCCGCTACCTTGTCGGGTGTTGACGTCGTTGCCATCTTAATGGAAGATGGATCTTTTACAAATAGAACCGCAAGTTCTTCCTGACGTCTTCTTTTAAGCTGAGAAAGTTGTTTCCCCTTATATCTGCTGTGCGCAATATAGGAAGCCTCAATGTCGCGATTTCCGGCTTTCAGCTTTGACAATACGCTTGACTTGGCTACGACTCCCGGTCCGCAATTATAAGCGAGAGCAGCGAGCAGAAGGCTGTCGGCTCCAAATTCCCGGTATTTTGCACAAAGTTTGGCATAGTCTGCTCTGGCGAGAGCATCAGCTTCAGCCTCTGTAAGTTTCTTTCCTCGGGTGAATTTTTCTCCCGGCATAACTTTATGGCCATAGCCTACGAAGGGCCAGTGGCTGGGACCACTCAGGCCTTCATATTTCTTGATTATGGCTATGGCGTCTTCAAAAGTAGGCGCTTTCTGCTGTATGGATTCACTCTGCGAAACAGCGAATCCGACAGCTATGCCTACAATGAAGAGCAATATCAATAATGGTAATTTTTTCATTAATTTTTTTGTTTTTTTAATCTTTCGGGTTAAGACTTATATAAGTCGTATAAGTTATATAAGTTATATATAAGTCATATAAGTTATATAAATCTTATAAGTCTTATAAGTCGTATATGGTAATATAAGTCTTATAGGATTTATAGGATCTATATTATTGACATCGAAAGATGAATTTATACTAAAACATTTGAAACTCGTTAAAGTTGTATCGAACAAAATAGGGACTATTGTTTGTTATATAATCAAAGAACTCATTCTGTTTCGGAATGAAAAAATGATAAGAGATAGAAGTAATAATTAAAATATAAGACAATGAATAAACAGCAGTTTAAGAAGGCCGTTGAAGCTGTAGGAGCTTCAATGTGCGACGAAATGATGACAGTATATTATAATGTGGAAGGAGCAGACCGCGACAAAATTTCTGTTGCAGTTGCTAAAGTGCTTGGAGCAACCGGGGCAGCTAAGGCTAACGCAAACTGTTTCTTCGACCGTGGCGTAAAGGGCTTTGCCAGTGTTGAGGAATACAAAAAGGCTAAAGGCGAGTTTTTCAAGAAGCTTTTCGAAAAGATTCGCAAAGACTTCAACGAAGAGATTTCTGCAGCCTTGAAATTGTTTAATGAGGCAGTGCCACAATCAGTTAAGGAAGCCAACAAAGCTGTTTAAAGATTATGAATATTTGGAGACTCGCATTGAAACTGACCGGTTGGAGTTTTGACATAACAGTGCCGGTCTTCGATAAGTGCGTGATATGCGTGGCTCCGCATACGTCAAACTGGGATTTCCTGCTCGGTCTGGCGGCATATCGATCGGTGGGAAGGAAAGCCAACTTTTTGATGAAGAGTTTTTGGTTTTTCTTCCCTTTGAAGTATCTTATGCGATATTTCGGAGGTATTCCGGTGGTGCGCTCAAAAGAAAAGTCGAAGGGTTCTCTCACTGAAAGAATCATCCATCTTTTTGAAACCGAGCCTTATGTCAATCTTGCAGTCACGCCGGAAGGAACAAGAAGTGCCGTAGACCAATGGAAGACGGGTTTCCTTTACATCGCATACGGAGCAAAGGTGCCGATACTCTTAGGCGTGATTGACTATAGCAAGAAGCATATCCAGATAAGCCAGACTTACCAACCGACGGGAGATGTGGATGCTGATATGAAAGCCATACGGGAATATTATTCACGGTGGAAAAATGCTGCACGCTATCCCGAAAAGTTTATACCATAAAATCATACCCAATATGAAAGACCTTAAAGTTTGCCTGTATCCTCAGGAGATAGTTTGGAACGATAAGGAGCAGAATTTTGCAAATTTAGAGTCAGCTCTCCGGCGGATGCATCCAGCGACCGACCTTATGATTATTCCAGAGACCTTCTCTACAGGATGTCCATATGGGGATAAAGAGAGTGTCAGGAGTCTGGCGGAGCGAAATTCCGGCAAGACGGTAGAGCGCCTTAAAGAGTTGGCAAGGCAGTATCATGTTGCTATAGCCGGCAGTTATCTGGCAGACACAGGAGGTTTGCTTGCCAACAGGGCATTCTTCATAGAGCCTAATGGCGAGGAATATTTTGGAGATAAAAGGCATCTTTTTAGTATGGCGGGGGAAGATAAATTGCTTTCGCCCGGCTATAAGAGGATGAAAGTGAGATATCGTGGTTGGGAAATTGCTATGGTAGTGTGCTACGATATACGTTTCCCAGTATGGTGTCGGAATGTCGGCAATGAATATGATCTCTTGATAGCGGTAGCTAATTGGCCAAAGGCGAGGGTAGAGGCTTGGAAGAAACTTCTTATGGCTCGTGCCATAGAGAATGAGGCATATGTATGCGGAGTTGATTGCAAAGGAAAAGATGTGAAAGAAATAGAGTATGATGGAACATCATTGGCAATCGATTTTAAGGGGAATGATATCTCGGTAGCGGACCCTGCTGGAGGAGACCTCGTATATGCTACGCTTTCCCTTGACAAACTGAATAGTTTCCGTGAGAAATTTCCGGCATTCCGGGATGCGGATTCTTTTAAAATTATGATAA
>CAYNEZ010000169.1:0-6892 GCA_964396365.1 uncultured Sangeribacter sp.
AATATTGCCCAGGGACGCACCGGACCATATGCTACCAATATCAAGAGCAGTGAAACCAATGCCACAATCAGCAGCCATCCATAGATCTCCTTCATCGAAACCACAAGCGCCTGCATCTGCACCATACCGAAAAGCTCTGCCAACGGCAAATGAGCCACAGCAGGATTAAAATCCACGATATTCGCACTCAACAACGATACATTCTTAGCCATTGTATGCCTGAGCAATTCTCCAATCAATGCAGGACCCAACGTGGCACCCATCACTGCCCCGGTAAAACCATTGATGGTCAATGCCTGTGGAAATACGGTGAAGGGTAGCCCACTCTGCACAATCGACGTAAGAAACACTATGGAGATAATCACCGATGCCATACCCCTGGCAAAAAGAGGAATAAACAGCATCTCTTTCTCCACTCCATAGTCGATCAAGAAATAGAAATATGCCAAATACAGTGCTGCCAGAGCAAAACCTATGGCGGTCATTGTCTTATATCTCCATTTGCGCAACGCAAACGTAGAATATGTGAATCCGCAACCCACTACTATGCCTGCGAAGACATACCAGTTCAAATCAATCAGGTTGGTTTCGTCAAATCCAAGTATCTGGGCAGCATACGAATGCTCAAATACATGCTCAGTTGCCAAGAGTGTAAAAAACACTAAGTACACAAGTGTTGCACGTGTCACATTTCGATTCTTCATCGCCTGAAACGATATGTAGGGATGATGCAGGAAGGTAGCTCTCCATAGGTTTATGCCCATGCAAGCAAGCCCTAAAATGGTTGCTACTCTTATCTCCGAAGCCTCCCACCAGTCGTAGAAATTGCCATAGACGCAAATGAAAGTGAAGCACATCATAAATCCAGCCCAGAGCAATGCCCCGATCCAGTCAATCCCCAGAAGTGGAATATACATAGGTCCACGCACCGGTTTGAGTAATATCATCACCATTAAGATCATTAAGGCAAGCAACCCAATCATGATCCAGTGCATATATTCCCACTCAAGATGGAAGGCTGTATAAATAGTGGCAATACCACTTAATTGTATAACACTATCCACCAATATATACACATAGCAAAAGAAAATCGCCATGTCACGCACCGGTGTCAACCATAGCTGGATTGTGGAGTTGCAGGCAAGGGTAGCCTGCATCCTGAACCATCCTGCCACAAAACATGTGATGACGAGCACCGGAACACTTGTGGTGTGCGCACAGATGATATTGGCAGCAATAAGCACGCATCCTGCCGCAATCAGCTGGGTACGGTTGGAAAATCTGAACTTGATGCGAAACATTACCGCGAAATTCACGGCAAGTCCAATAAGCGAAGCGTATCCTGCCATCAATATATCTTCCTGCATAAGCGCAGTGGTGCCCACCATATCAGAAGCCGCTGCAAGATACAGTCCTCCTGAGAACTGCACTATCAGCACAAAGAATATGAATATCCAAGGCTTAAGACGCCGGGGAATATAGTTAGGTAAGTCAGGGATATCAAACGGTCCCTGATTAGCATGCCAATCACCCATAAGAAATAATTTAGTTATTTATAAATCCCAAAACGCGCCACGCAAAACGCGCCACGCATCAATACCTGACAAGGCATTCCACATTCATTCCGGCACGTAATTTTTCCAAATCCTCGCTGCTGCATGATGAGTCAAACTCAATCCTTACCGGCACACGCTGACGCACCTTTACGAAATTTCCTGCTGAATTGTCTTGAGGCATCAACGAGAGTGAAGCTCCTGTCGCTGTGGATATGGCAGTTACTGTCCCTTCAAATTTTTCTCCCGGGATTGCATCAACTTCTATCTCCACCTTGCTTCCCGGCTTGATATGCGGAAGTTGGGTCTCCTTGAAATTGGCTGTCACCCAAACATCATTGGAATCCACCACATCAAGAAGCGTTTGACCTGGCTGAACAAGTTGACCCACCTGTATTTCTTTCCGCGATGTGTATCCGTCGCAAGGCGCAAGTATCACTGTATAGCTCAGATTCAACTCAGATGTCTCCAGCATCGCCTTGGCAAGATCAATCCCTGCCTCCGATTGCGAGATGCGCTGACGGCTCACGTCAACCACTGTAGATGTGGCTCCTTTCTGGCGCACAAGCATGTCATAGCGCGCCTTTTTTGATTTGTAGTCTGTGACGGCTCCATCATACTGCTGACGCGTTACGGCATCTTTCTCCAGAAGTTTCTCATAGCGGGCAAGATCTGTGGCTGCCATTTCCATCTGCACTTTTGCCTCGGCTATGGAAGCCTCACTCACTGCCACATTCGCAGATGCTGATGCTACTGAGCGGTCTGCCACGCTGCGCCCTGCCACTGCATTGGCATAGTCAGCCTTTGCCCGCGCCACATTCAGGCGCATATCCGCATCATCTATAATGACAAGCGTATCTCCTTTCTTAACTTTTTGATATTCTTTAAACCTGATTTCCTTTATATAGCCCTGTACGCGGCTATTCACAGGCACAATCTGACGGTCAATCTGTGCATTGTCGGTAAATTCTACATTCCCAAGATGTATAAACTTACTGCCTACCCAGCATGCGGCAATGGCTACGACTGCGATAGAAATAATATAGGAGAGTATTTTTTTAGTACGGTGATTCATATTTTTCCGGTAGTGAATAAGAGTTTATAATAATAGTAGATGATGTTGATTCGGGCATTTACGAGTTGTTGCCCTGCATTAAGCCGGGAATCGGCAGCATCGAGCATATCGGTGATAAGTGCCATACCCTCAGAATATCGGGTGGCTGTTGTGTTATAGTTTCTCTCTGCGAGCTCCACACTCTTTTCCTGTGTCTTAAGTTCTTCGTAAGCCTCAAGGTATCTCACATGATCGGCTCGCACTGCAAGGCTCACACCCTCGCGGGCTGCTTCAAGTTCCTCTTTTGCCTTTCGAGTTGCAATCTGGCTTTTCGTAAGCGACTTATTGTTTTTATAAAGAGAGGCTATATTATAGTCCATTCCCAGACCAACATACCAATAGCTTAGGTTGCGGTCGATAGGCGGCACTTCCACAAGTATCGGACCATCGATTGTCCATCCGGCCCTGATTCCTATTTTGGGAAGTCGTTCTGATTTCACTAATGCTTCTGCTTTCTTGCTTATCTCCACGCTGTTGCGGGCGAGACTTAGCGATGGCGAGTTGTTGTCTGCCTCATTCTGCCACTCAGCTTCTGATTGCATTGGAAGTGAACGCACAAATATGGCTGAATCTGGCACTACCACAGTGCCATCCGGTAGTCCTGCCACTGTCACCAGATTATTATTCAAGATTTCGAGGGTATTGTTGATCTTTATCAACTGCAGCTCAAGATTAGATAGCAAGAGTTCGTAGCGTGTGATATCGTTTTGCAGCGTCGAGCCCTGTTCATATCTTGCTTTCATCTCAGCAAGCACCTTCCGGGCAGATTCAATGTTGCTCTCAAGCACCTGTCGGAGATTGGCACACTTGTAGATATCAAGATAGAAGCCTGCAAGCTGAAAGCGGATATTGTCTCGCTGAAGATCATTGGCAAAGCGGGAAGCCGTTGATTTCAGTTCTGCAAGTTTTATGGAATTCGTGATTGCACCTCCGGTGTAGACAGGTTGAGTCACAGTGACAGAAAGTCCTGTTCCGAGATGTGGAATCGGGGCTTTCTCATAGCCAGTGAAGTCACGCTTTGTTATAAATCCATCCCCCAGATAACTTAGGCTGAGAGATGCGTTAATGTCTGGAAGTTTGGCAGTTTGCGCCGTTTTTATTTCTTGATCTGCCTCTGATATGGCTGTCAAGGATGGTCGAAGTTGCGCACTATGAGCCTCAGCCGATTCGAATATTTCCTCCAAAGTAATGACCGACTGGCTATAAGAGCGCACTCCACCGCTCAGCAAGGCAGCGCATAGCAACCCCGCGAGCAATCGAAGATTGTTCATAAAATTTTAATGGAAAGGCGGTTTCTTACCGCCAAAAGTGTTGAATTAATTAGTCTTGTCTAACACATAATTCGTTGACAACGATAAAAACGCTGACAACGACAACAACTGTTCAACAAGATGCCGTGCTCTTCCAGTTTTCAAGAAATCCCCAGTTTCTGACTGCAGGATTTGTAATGTTTGTCTTCGATATAGTTGTATTCATTGTAAGGCAACTCTTTGTGAATTGCACTGCAAAATTACAAAATTTTCATCAACCTACCAAATACAAAACCATCCTCTCATCCCAAATGTTTTATCTTTAAAGCTCCTTGGGGCTTGACTCATTTTGTGGCAAGCATCATCCGTATGCATTTGCATGCTACTCTCAAGGCAATATATAATTTATCATTGATCATTTATAATTTATCATTGTAATATGAAAATCCTCGTCGTCAACGGTAGTCCCCACCCAAATGGCTGCACCGATCGCGGACTCCGCGAAGTAGAAGAAACCCTCCACGCTTGTGGCGTAGAGACAGAACGTGTAAATATCGGAACAAAAGATATCCGTGGCTGCATCAGCTGTAATTTTTGTAGATCACATGGACGTTGCGTTTTCAATGATGCAGTCAATGAAACTGCTCCCAAATTTGCAGAAGCAGATGGCCTCCTCGTAGGCAGTCCCGTCTATTATGCAGGCGCCAACGGTCAACTTCTCGCATTCCTGGATCGCCTTTTCTACAGTACATCAGGCGTATTCAGCAAGACAATGAAGGTAGGAGCCGCTGTTGTCTCTTCACGTCGTGCCGGTTCAACATCGGCATTCGATGAAATCAACAAATATTTCACCATCTGCTCTATGCCAATCGTATCCAGCACATATTGGAATGAAGTGCACGGTTTCACTGCAGAAGACGTTGAGGCTGACCTCGAAGGGCTCCAAACAATGCGCAATCTTGGCAGAAACATGGCATTCTTGGTAAAAGCCATACATGCTGCCGAAGCTGAAATCCCTTCCCAAGAAACAGGAAAATTCACCAGCTTCCATACCGAAGGATAATAGGATAGTGGTTTGCAATCACCATTAGATCTTGGTTTAATATGACTTTCTGAGGACGCACTGTCAGTGTGTCCTCTTTTTTTATTGCTTAATTTTGTCAGCTTGATGTTGAATTTTTTTGAAATTAATTTCAAATTTCTTTGTGAAATTGAATTTTTATTTGTACTTTTGCGCTGTAATTGAAAAATTGATTAAAATTTGATAATTTTATCAAATTTTATTTGACAGTTAAATGCCAAGAAAATACGAAGTCTCAAAGATAAAAGAGCTTATCGGATATGTTTGAGACGGATTATATATTTATTCACTAATACTTTAATTTTATGAAAAGATCTACCATTTGGGGTTTGTCCTTGACTACACTCGTAGTAAGTGGAGCAGTGGCTGCATCAACTGTAGCTCCTGCATTTACACGTGCCGATGTCGAGGAAAACGAGGTCGTTTATGTCCTTGACCCTGAATCTGGAGCGTATGTGAACGATCTTCAGAGTGTAAGCATTAGTTTCCCTGACATCAAGGGTGTCCAGGTAAACGATGAGATTACCGATGCCATTGTTCTCACAAAAAAAGAGACAGGCGAAAAGTACATCTGCGAGTATCCCGACAGGGCCGACCGTTCCCCACAGGGAACCGAGTTCATCCTCAAATTCGCTTCCTCTGAGGTTGCCGAAGGAGAGGCGCCTATCGTGGGGCCTATCACCACTCCCGGCACCTATGAGCTTATCATTAAGGAAGGAACATTCTACTATGGCAATGAACAGGATACCGGAGAAGACGTAACGATTACCGACATCACAAACGTCGAGGCCATCAACGCGACTTACACCGTAGTGGAGGCAGCTCCCGCGGTTGCCTACACCCTTGATCCCGAGGACGGCGCTATCGTCAACGATCTCCAGACCATCACCATCAGCTTCGAGGACAAGAACGTGCAGCCCAACGACAGAATGGAGCTCAGCGCAATCGTTCTCACAGCTGAAAACGGTGATGAGTACTATTGTGACGCCCCCGTACGCGATCCACGCGCCACTCAGGGTGTTGCCTACACGCTCAACTTCCTCACAACGGTTGAGACTGAGGCCGGAATGGAGAACAACCTCCTGCCTATCACTGAGCCCGGAACATACACTCTTTCCATAATGAAGGGCACATTCATACGCGCTGACGAGGTGGAAGGCGAGGACGGCGTGACACTCGAGAACATCGTGCCGGTCGAGGCCATCAACGCGACATACTCCGTGGTTGAGGCTGCTCCTGCGGTGGCATACACTCTTGATCCAGAGGACGGCGCCATCGTCAACGACCTCCAGACCATCACCATCAGTTTCGAGGACAGGACCGTTCAGCCCAACGACAGGATGGAGTTCAATGCAATCGTCCTCACTGATGAAAACGGCGAGGAATACTACTGCGACGCACCGGTACGCGACGTCCGCGCTGCACAGGGTGTGGCATACAAACTCAATTTCCTCACTTCTACGGAGACCGAGGACGGCGTGGAGAACAATCTCCTTCCCATCACGAAGCCTGGAACCTACAAACTCACAATCCTGAAGAATACCTTCATCAAGGCTGACGAGGTAGAGGACGCCGAAGGAAATGTGATACTTGAGAACATTGTGCCGGTTGAGGCCATCAACGCCACTTACACTGTAGCAGAAGCTGCTCCTGCGGTGGCATACACACTCGATCCCGAGGACGGCGCCATCGTCAACGACCTCCAGACCATCACCATCAGTTTCGAGGACAGGACCGTTCAGCCCAACGACAGGATGGAGTTCAATGCAATCGTCCTCACTGATGAAAACGGCGAGGAATACTACTGCGACGCTCCGGTACGCGACGTCCGCGCTGCACAAGGTGTGGCTTACAAGCTAAACTTCCTCACTTCCGTTGAGACTGAAAACGGCGT
>CAYNEZ010000170.1:0-6862 GCA_964396365.1 uncultured Sangeribacter sp.
TATCGCTGCGGAAAGCCACAGCAGTATAGGTATGGTTGCCTACCACCGCAATCGGCCCTTCATACTTGATGCCGGTGCTCTCAGTAGGCGCTGCGCCATCGACAGTATAGCGGATTTCGGCATTCTCGGTAGAGCAAGCCATCGTCACTGTCTTCGCCTCAGCGTCATAGCTCAGGGTCGGGGTTGCGACCTGATTTGTCACTACCTTGAATTCATACTCAGCCACCTCTGAATCGTTGAAGTGCTCGCGCACTGCGATGAATTTCACTGTGCAGTCGGCAGTCATTGTCAGCGGAGCTGAATAGAGTGCTGAAGCTACGGTGGGTGTTGAGCTGTCGGTAGTGTAGTGGATAGCCGCATTTGCGTCGGAGCAGGTCAATGTGAGCTGCTTGGCAGCGTAGCTGGCAGTCGGAGTCGGCACTTGCTGGTCGTCGATCACAACGGAAGACGCTTCCGAATCAAACATATCGCTGCGGAAAGCCACAGCAGTATAGGTATGGTTGCCGACAACTGCGATCGGACCTTCATACTTGATGCCGGTGCTAACAGTAGGAGCTGCGCCGTCGACAGTATAGCGGATTTCGGCATCTTCAGTCGGGCAAGCCATTGTCACTGTCAACGCCTGAGGGTCGTAAGTCAATTCAGGGGCAGCGACCTGATATGTCACTACCTTGAATTCGAACTCAGCTGCGTCAGAGTCGATGAAGTGCTCACGTATGGCAATAAACTTCACTGTGCAGTCTTCAGTCAGCCCAACAGGGGCGCTGTAGAGTGCAGAAGTTGCAGTGGGAGCTGTGCCATCAGTGGTGTAATAGATCTTCGCGTCGGCATCCGTGCAGGTCAGCGTCAGCTTCTTATTGCCAAAACTTGCAGTTGGGGTCGGCACCTTTTGGTCGTCGACCATAACGGAAGCCGCTTCTGAATCGAAGAGGTCGCTCCGGAAAGCCTTGGCAGTGTAGGTATGGTTGCCGACAACTGCCACCGGACCCTCATATTTGATGCCCGTACTAACAGTGGGAGCTGCGCCATCGATGGTATAGCGTATCTCGGCGTCCTCCGTCTCGCAAGTCATGCTTATTGTCAAAGCTTCAGGATCGTATGTGAGCTCAGGAGTTTTGACAGCATGATCAGCATATACGAAGGTATAGCTTATGGTGTCGGATGGTTCGTAGTTTGTCTTAAAACCACGCATCGTCACCTTGCAGTCTTCTGTAAGGCGCAGAGGTGCTGTGTAAGCAGTAGAAGTTTCTGAAGGAATCGACCCGTCGAGCGTATATCTCACGGTTGCCCCTGTGGTGGCGGTTGCCATGGTCAGGGCGAGATCGGAATAGCTGAATGTCGGGGTCTCCACTGCGAAGCCATCGCTTACATACTCCCCTACGGGAGAGTCGTAGAAGTTGGTGTGGGTGGTGTAAGCGTTGATAACATAGTTGCCGTCGAGCTCGAGAGGCACTGTATAGAGAGTGCTTGTCGCAGTCGGGACAGTGCCGTCGGTGGTGTAGCGGGTTTCGCCGCCGCTCACAGAGGGAACTATCACGAGTTTACCTTCATCATTGATGAGGAAAGTAGGAGCCGGGATAGTATGGTCGGCACGGCGGAAGACATAGATGTTGATAGGGGAGTCAGTAAGACCCTCCTTGCTTGCATATGCCTTGATTCGGCAGTTTTCTTCCGGTTCGAAAGGAGCAGTATAGATTTCACTTTCCTCGTTGGGGTCGGTGAAGTCCGTGGTGTAGCGGATGATGGCATCAGGAGTGGAGCTCGTGATCTTCAGCATTTTGTTTTCGAATGTGAAGACAGGAGTACCTGTCTTGTATGCCGTCACCTGATAGCTTACTACCGGGGAATCTTCCATCCCTTCCTTGTAGGCAATGGCCTTTACGAGGAGGTTGCTTCCTACGAAAACGGGGGCTGTGTAGACAGGGCTTGCAGCCGTCGGGGTAGAGCCGTCGAGGGTATAATGGATAGTCGCGCCCGGAGTCTCGCAGAGAATCTGGACGTGAGTGTCGTCGTACATACCCATACGTGGCCATAGCACCATGTTTTCAGCGATCGAGCCGCCAGGGTTGGGGGTGCCGGGCTCGCTTGGGCTGGTGGGGTCGTAGTTGTAGGTGTAGTTGGCAGTCAGGGTTACGTGCCGGTCGGGCATGGTATAGGTAAAGCTGGATGATTCGGAGACTATATTACCTTCCTCATCTGTCCAGTTTACGAAGTGATAGTAAGTATTTTCTCTTTGGCTTACTGTGAAACTTGCACCTACATTGTGACTTCCGTTACCGGTGAAAGAGTATGTTGCTCCCTCCAGATTAGACTTCAAAGTCAAGTTTCTGGGGATGTTGGGAACGCTTGGCTCCGCCGGACTTGAGGGGTCGTAGGCGAAGTTTGCCACGAGAACCCTGTCGCCTTTTGGCACGGTATAGGACAGAGTGGAGGAAGTGCCTAACTCTATGCCTTCACAGGTCCAGTTTGCAAAACGGAAGTCATTATTAGCGTTAACAATAAACGTTTGAGTAGTGCCTACTTCAAATTCCCCTGAAGAATTGTGAGCCATATACCCGGCACCTGATGGATTCATCTTGATTGTTATGTAAGAGGTATCCTTAAATTCAGGAGTAGATGGCTCATCGGGTGAGGATGGATCGTATTCACAACGAGCTATCAGCGTTACGTCTTTAGCCGGCATCACGTAAGTGAAGTTGAGTGAGGTGGAGATGACAGTACCATCTTCATCTTCCCACTGAATAAACTTGAATCCGGTATTCACACTTGCGGATACACGTACGCTGCTGCCGAAAGCTACCGTCCTGACGGGATCATAGGTCATTAGAGAGTATTGTGGAACGCATCGCTCTGTCAGGGTAAAATAGACCCCCGGCTCCGGCGGATCCGTCGGATTATATTGGGCTTTCGCTGCCACGCTCCCTATCAGGAGCGCAAGCAGCGGAAGCATTATCTTGAGTAACCTCATATCTTAATGGGGGTTAGGGATTCTTATTTTACGATTGTCTTGAATGACTCGCCATTCACCTTCACTACATATACACCGCCTGCCACGGAGATCTCAAGAGTTCCGTTTTCAGCTACTGTATTTGCGACGATGCTGCCGTCCGTTCCGAACACTGCCACAGATGCGCCTGCAGGAGCCTCGACTGAGATTGAGCCAACATTGCCTGCTACCTTAACAGCAGTTGCATCGATACCTTCTACAGCTGTAGTTGCAGGTGCGAAACGGATTGTGAAACGGGTGTTGTCGATGCCAGCCTTTGAAGCAGTGAATATATAGTCACCTTCTGTAAGGTCGAATTCCATACCTGTCTCAGAGTCATAGATCCAAGCGATACGGTCGGCACGAGGAGCGGAGAGACGGTAAGTGCGGTCGGTAGCAGGGAGAAGCACACCGAGAGCCACGTTGCCATCTTCGTAAGGACGCTCGTTGATAGCCATCGGGATGTTATTGTCGCCAAGAGTGTAGAGCTGAGCAACGGTTTCATCCATACTCATGAATTTGGAAGCGTCGCGGATAGTCTCATAAGCCATAGAAGCCTCTTCATTGAGCACTACGCGGGTATAGTCATCAGCGGTCTCGTTGTCGTCGCAATAAAGCTCGAGATTGAGTTTATGACGGTTTTCATCCACTACTACAGGACGCGGAGCGCGGCTGCGATCAATAGTTGTGTTGATCTGGCGACCTACGAGCGGCATTCCGGTAGTGAGGTCAGCAGTAGCTTTCTGCACGAAGAATGGCTGCATCGGACGGAGCACGAATGTGTCGTCGCCACGGTCGCCGTCATTGAGAGAGTAAGCCTTGTAAGTGCTTCCTGTCCAAACTGTGATAGGAGCCTGCATGTCAATATAGTAGATGTCGTAGTAAGTCGGATATGGGTTGGCAACGAAGTTCCAGCCGGCATTTGCCTCAGTCTCGCATGCATTGTCAGCGAGGTCGAATGTCACTTGGTTTGCGCCAAAGAACTTGTCGTTTTCTGCTGAAGAAGCTGCTGGGAGATACAACCAACCAGTTGAGCGAGCCTGGATAATATATCCTTGACCCGCCTTAAGAGTACCATCAGCAGGAACATTCACCCAGTTGCCGGAAGTTTTATTTTCACTTGCGCGGCGTGCACCGTCATAGTAGCGTATCACCCATGAATCAGTAGATGGATATGTTACTTCGCTCATCTTCACGTCAGTGACAGGAGAGAAGAAGAACCATTTGTCCTTGGTATCTACATAGAATTTGGAAATGAGGCGGTCTGCTTTTACAGAATTGCTTTGGCTCAAAACTACTGCTGGAGAAGACTCACTTGTATTAAATGTGAACTCATTGAATGTCTGAGTAGAATTAGCATCTAATGTGAGTTTACCACCAGTCATCATTTCAACTGAAGGATTACCTTGCATTACAAGGGTACCAGTCAAATTGAGAGTACCACGGATAGCCCAATAGTCATTGATAGAAGCCTCATCTCCTTTTATTGTATTAGTGAATTCATACCAATATGAATTTGCTCGATAAGTGTCGAAAGCAAAATCAGGAACAATCAAGGTTACCTTGCTTTTTGTCACGTTTCTAAATGGATCATATGAGATAGTTGGAGGCGTAGCGCAAGGAAGAATTACTTTTTCAAGTGCAGTACAATCATCAAATGTATAATACATTGACTGACAATGAGAATTAAGTTCAACCTCTTTTAGATATGGGCTATCTGCGAAAGCATACTCTTTAATGGTAGTAACGTTTCTTGGAATAACAACTGATTCAAGAGAGGAATACGCAAAAGCTCGAGGGTAGATAGTAATTACTGTCTCCGGAATATCTATAGATTTAAAATTGGTATAATAAAAAGCATAGTCACCAATGTAGGTAGCATTTTTTGGAATATTGACCTCCTGGAGATTAGTACAGTTTTTTGCAATATAATCGGGTACATTCTTTAGACCATTCGAAAGATGCAATTTTTGCAAGGAACTGCACCCTTCAAATATGCCATAAGAAGAATTTGTTCCCACACTTTCAACAGACTCAGGCATATCAAACTCCATAATTCGAGTCTTATAAAAAGCTTTAGATCCAATAAATGTCAGCTCTGAGTTCTCAGGAAATGTAATGTATCTCAAACGAGTTTCACTCCAAGCCTCGTTTTCAATTGATTCTACAGAGGCAGGAATTGTTATCTGATGAAAATTTGTACCGGTAAAAGCGTTGTTACCAATCTCTTTAAGAGTTTCTGGGAGCATCACTGTGCTGAGATACGATAGACCTGAACAAGCACTTGAGGGAATTGATGTAATGCCGGTATCTGTAAAATCGATGGCTTTGATGCCTGTAAGGAGTTTGACTGAAGCCCAGTCATCAGAATTCATTGCACCTCTAATCTTAAGGAGTTCCATATTTTGAATAGGCTTTCCCTCTAAGGCTTGAGTTAGGCGTGTGCCAAGTTCTCCCGGATTATTCAGTGTCACGTCATACCAATTTTGATCAAGACGAACATTGCGAATTTGAGTGACATTATTGTAGTTTGCAGAATAGTCCTCTTTAATCCAGTTTCTAAATATTATAGTATGTTCTCCAGGATATAGAACTATAGAATTTGAAGCCCAACCTGTAGAAGAAGTGTAACTATAATATATACCATCTACGTAAACATCTGCTGAGCAATAAGAAGAATAATTACGTAAATTTTTATATTCGTATGCAAATATTGATGGCTTGTCAATCGTGAAGGTTGTAGAAATCTCTGTAGAATTTCTGATATTTGTGGAACGAATATAACCATTTTCAGTTATCCACATATTATTGGGGTCATTTTCAAAAACAAGAGGAAGAGATCCTTCTTTCACACATGCAGATTCAAGTTCCTTGCATTCCCACACACGAAGATTTCGGATTTTTGAAATGTAACTTGAAGACCGTCCTGTCACAAAATTTCCGATAAATTCCACGGTATGAGAACCAGCTGGAAGCATGTATGTATAAGAACCTTCCCTTAAGTAATTGAACTCACTATTGTATGGTTCGCTCTTATCCTCTCCGTCAATAATCAGCAATAAGCGATCATTAACATAATACCAACCATAATCATGAGTTAAGGTAATTTCCGTAGGATAAGCAGAAGTGTAAGTAAAAGAAAGTGTAGATGTCATCACTTCTGAAGAGGGATTCTCAGGAGTACGCATATAAGTTCCATAGTTATCGGTTCCAATTATCCAAGGATGCTCTGCGTCATTAGTCCATTTGACTGGGACTGAGCCTTCCACGAGGATAGCCTCACTGATTTCATCTGACGATAATTGTGCTTTCGCTGTGCTGAAGGCGCACACCGACAGGAGCAGGATCGCTATATAGCGAATCTGCTTTACTTTTTTAAGTAAAGTACTTGTCATTGTTAGTTTGTTAGTTTAATTGTTATTGTTTTCGTTTTATGATATTCCACAGAGTTTGGTCATGCTTCAAGCATTGCAATCTCTTCTGTTGAAACATATTACACCGCAAAGGTAGCAAAAATCCGCGACACTGCCAAGATTTTGCCCCCAAAATTTGGATTTTTTTTGAAATTTTAATTCAAGACGGGCCGCAAGCGGCACCGCGGACGGCAAACCAGCCCCGGAGGGCTGCCATCCGGCGGCATTCGGGCTCAACGGGCCGCAAGCGGCACCGCGGACGGCAAACCAGCCCCGGAGGGCTGCCATCCGGCGGCATTCGGGCTCAACGGGCCGCAAGCGGCACCGCGGACGGCAAACCAGCCCGGAGGGCTGCCATCCGGCTCTCCTTCAGCTTTGGGGCTTGTCTCAGCCGCAGGCGGCTGGTTTGCCGCTTGCGGCTCGAGTCGGGTATGGCGGTCTAGGAAGACCGCCGCTCCATGCC
>CAYNEZ010000171.1:0-6791 GCA_964396365.1 uncultured Sangeribacter sp.
GCCGGCGGCTCCGATGATGACGAGTTTGTCGTCTGTAAGATAATTCATATTCTTCTATATATTAAAAGAGCGTTGATAATATAACTTATCAACGCTTATCGGGAGGATTGGGTTCATTTTTTTTGACGTGGGGTGACGCACGCGGAGCGTGCTCACTACTCTTAATTCATTGCGAGAGGTGTATTGGGGATAGTGGAGATGGAAGGGATGTTGTAGCCTTCACTTTTATTGACTGCCATATCTTTCTTTCCCGGGGTAATGATCACTGGCATGCCAGGCTCCACTATATCCACGAGGTGCATGATATTTTCATTGGTGAGGCGGATGCAGCCGTGGCTCCGGCGACCTCCTATGCTCCAGGTCGCTGATGTGCCGTGGATGCCGATGCTTGTGATGCCTGGAATGCTGAGTCGGATGAAACGAGGACCAAATTCACCGGTCTTTTCGCTGACAACTCCATTATCATCTACATAGTGCCAGTCAGTGCTGTTTTGTATCTGCTTTACTGAGAAAAAACCTTCCGGAGTGCGGGAATCGCCCTTAGTATGCTTTGTGCCATAGTTTTTTGCACAAGCCATTCCGAAGCTTTCTTCTTCAACTCCAAATCGGTTGAATTTGATGACCTTCATTCGGCTTTTGTCAACCACTATGAAACCATCGTGATCACTATTGATAAGTTTTTCAACATAACTCAGTTCCTCATTAGCCATTTGGGGAAGTATTCCACGTGCGTATTCTTCACTATTGTCAGAATTCATCATAAATTCTATTGCCCCGGCGGGAGAAGAAAAAGAATAATAAGGCTTAAGCTCAGGGAGTGTGTCATTTTGTGCCAAACCTGCTACTTCTATTTCCTGATTCATAGTGGGGTGGTCGCTTTTGCTACTGAGGGCGTCGGCAGAGAGAGCGAAGAGGCCTATGCATGAGGCAATGACAAGATAGTTGAGACGTGTTTTCATAGTGGTAAGGTGTTAAGTGTGTTTTTCAGTATGTGTGTTTTTCTATGTCAATATAACGCGCATAGGTATGGTATGGGTTATTGCATATTTATTAAATAAATGAAACATAATTAAGCCTCACGCAAAGGCGCAAAAGGCTCGTCGTCTTCTTTATTCATGTTATGCGAAGCGATAGCGAGTCCTTTGCGCCTTTGCGTGAGGCTTCTTACGTGAGATTAGCGGAGCGGCTTAGCGCGGCAGCTATCCCAGATGAGATAGCAGATGAGGGCGAGATAGGCTATGCAGCCGAGGATCTGGGTTGTCTCCATGCCGAGAGGATTCTCGTATTCGAAGCCACAGAAGCGAGTGATAGCAGCAAACACTCCAAAGAGTGCACCGCCGGCAATAAGACCGGAGGAGAGGAGCGTACCACGGTCGCGACGAGCATCATTCACTTTCTGATCCTTCGACGAGTTGCTGACATAATATGCGATAGCTCCACCCACGAGCATCGGAGTATTGAGCGAGAGTGGGATAAACATGCCGAGACAGAATGCAAGTGCCGGAACACCAAGCCAGTTAAGTATGCATGCCAAGATAGCACCTACCATATAGAGAATCCAAGGTGTGTCACCTCCCATCATTAGAGGTTCGATCACCTTTGCCATTGCATTTGCCTGTGGAGCTACGAGGGCGTTGTCACCAGTGAAACCGTACACTTGGTTAAGCACCATGATCACACCACCTACAGTAGCTGCAGACACAAGGGTTCCGAGGAATTTCCAACTTTCCTGTTTCTTGGGGGTTGAACCGAGCCAGTAACCAATCTTGAGGTCTGTCACAAAACCCCCAGCCATTGAAAGTGCAGTGCAGACCACACCACCTATTACCATTGACGCCACTATACCACTTGTGCCATTAAGACCAATAGCTACGAAAATGGCGGAGGCTATGATAAGAGTCATAAGAGTCATGCCAGAGACTGGATTGCTACCCACGATAGCGATGGCATTAGCTGCCACAGTTGTGAAGAGGAAGGCTATGATGACTACGACAGCGAATGCTATCAGTGCCTGCCAGAATGTATGGATAACTCCAAACCAGAAGAACAGCAAGACAGCTACAAGCGCAAGAGCAATGAAGAATACGATATGCTTCATTGATATATCGGTCTGCCAGCGTATTTCCTTGGTGCCGGAAGACTTTCCTTTAAGTTCACGACTTGCAAGGCCGACAGCCTGTGTGATGATTCCCCAAGACTTTATGATACCGATCACTCCAGCCATAGCTATACCACCAATGCCTATCATACGGGCATAGCCGCTGAAGATGTCTTGAGGATCCATAGTTTGGAATTCGGGTGAACCGTAGGTACCCATAAGAGGAATTATGATCCACCAGACAAAGATTGAACCAGCAAAAATCACGAAAGCATATTTCAGACCTACGATATAGCCAAGCCCGAGAAGAGCAGCACCTGTATTGCAGCTAAGCACGAGTTTAGTCTTTTCCATCAGTGTGTGGCCAGCTGAGGAAGCAACTGATGTCACGGTTTCAGCCCACCATCCGAAAGTAGCTACGATATAGTCATATATACCACCAATAAGAGAGGCGATGATAAGAGTTTTTGCTTGGCTTCCTTCATTAGAATCGGATTGCTGGCTGGATATTAGCACTTGCGTAGTGGCAGTAGCCTCCGGAAATGGATATTTGCCGTGCATATCCTTCACGAAATACTTTCGGAAAGGGATAAAGAAAAGGATTCCGAGAATACCACCAAGCAATGAGCTCAGGAATATCTGATAGAATTGGACGGTAATATCAGGATACTTTGCCTGAAGAATGAAAAGAGCAGGGAGAGTGAAAATGGCACCAGCTACGATTACACCGGAACAAGCACCGATTGACTGTATGATAACGTTCTGTCCGAGAGCATTTTTCTTTCCAAGTGCATTTGAAAGGCCTACAGCGATGATCGCAATAGGGATAGCAGCTTCAAACACCTGACCTACTTTTAGTCCAAGGTAGGCTGCGGCTGCTGAAAATATAACAGCCATGAGTAGGCCTATACCTACGGAGTAGGGGGTAGCTTCCTTCTGGTCATGGGCAGGATGCATCACCGGAGTAAACTGCTCATCGGCAGCAAGCTCACGGAAAGCATTTTCCGGGAGGCCGGTAGATGTGATAAGGTTTACGTCTTGATCTTTCATATGTCTCGATAGAGTAAATGGAATTATGGGAATTTGAAATTAAATTCGGAATATTTGAAGTATTATGGGGGTAGTTGGAGTGATTGGATTAATAACTCATTTTCATTTAGAGTTGGCGTTTTACACTCTCTTCATGGATTGCACTCATTATTTTCCCGGTAAACTCTTTGGGAAGACCAATTTTTTCACCCATTTCTGTGCGTTCCTTCATTATTTTGTCGTGGCGTCCAAGTTGCACTACCATCATATTATGTGCCTTCTTATATTCGCCAATTTTTTTCGATACTCCCATTCTCTTGGCCAGAAGGTCAAGTAGTTCGCCATCAATCTGGTCAATTTCACTTCTTAAAGCATCAAGTTCAGGTGTGCCTGTTGGCTTTTCCCTAACTTTCAGCTCTTTCACCAGGGCAACTAATTCAGAAGGTAGAAGCTGCTGCTTAGCATCGCTTAAAGCTACAGACGGATTACAATGACTTTCAATCATAAGTCCGTCAAAACCCATGTCGAGTGCATGGCGACTGAGAGGTGCCACCAAATCATGAGCTCCACTTATATGACTAGGATCGCAGAATACGGGAATATTCGGAAATCTACGTGCAAATTCAAATGGCAGCGACCACATAGGCTGATTGCGATATATATGCTTTCCATAACTGCTGAATCCGCGGTGGATAACTCCTATCCTACGGATTCCAGCGTTATAAATGCGTGTGACGGCTCCTATCCAAAGGTCAAGATCCGGATTGACGGGATTTTTGATCAATACGGGAATATCCTTTCCCATTTCCTTAAGGGTGTCAGCAATTTCTTGCATTGCAAATGGACTTGCCGAAGTTCTGGCTCCGATCCAAATTACGTCAACACCGGCAGCTAAGGCACTGATCACATGGCTTTTGCTCGCCACCTCCGTGCCGACTTTCATTCCTGTCTCTTCCTTAACTTTCATAAGCCATGGAAGTCCGGCGAGGCCTACACCCTCGAAACACCCAGGCATTGTTCTTGGTTTCCAAATTCCTGCACGGAATATCTTTATGCCACCTGCAGCGAGTTGGCGGGCAGTGTCAAGTATTTGTTGTTCGCTTTCAGCAGAGCAAGGACCTGCTATTATTATGGGTTCCTTCATGATTGAAGGGTCATCGAATAGGGGTTTTATATCATTCATAAATTTCGGTATTTTCGGTATTTTTAAGAGATTAATCACGATTATCTCAAAATTATCTAATTTTTAGCTGATTTGTAGATGCCAAGAGTACGGAAGTCACTGGTGAGTGGGGACACCGCCGCGATAGCTTGTTGGCAGCGGTTGAAGTCATCAAAAGTAAGATCGGCATAAAAACGATATTCCCATTCATGGCCGACCACCGGCATGGATTGCAGCATGGTGAGGTTTATGTCGTAGAATGTTAAGATTGTAAGCACTTTCGATAGAGCCCCCTTTTCATGAGGAACTGTGAAAGCAACAGAAATCTTATCAGCATCCATCGGAGGAAGCGAATCGGGTTGGCCTATGATGAGAAAGCGTGTGAAATTCCTGCTGTCATCTTCTATCCCTTCTGCAAGGATGTCAAGTCCATAGATATGAGCAGCGTATGCAGGAGCTATAGCGGCAGTCCCTATCATATTTTCTTCGGCGACTTTTCTGGCACATCCAGCAGTGTCAAAATCTTCAACCTTTTTTATATGAGGATAATTGGCAAGATACTGCCTGCATTGCAGGAGAGCCATATAGTGAGATCGTACTTCCTTAATGTGTGTAATATCGGTGCCAGGAAGAGCGCACAATGAGTGAGATACCCGGATTTTGCATTCTCCGATCACTTTTCTTCCACTCTTTCGGATGTATTCAAAGTTTTGTAGGAGAGCACCGGCTATCGTATTTTCTATAGCTACTGCTGCCATCATATCCGGGGATGCAGTGAGAGCCGCGAACATATCGTCAAAAGAACTGAAACCAATAGTTTCGATTTCCTCTTGCGAAAACCATTCGTGGGCGGCTATGTCGTGGAAACAACCTGGTATTCCCTGTATGCCTATTTTTGTCAAAGTTGCGTATTTTTGGTAATAAGCTACAAAATTAGTAAAAATTATTGAGAATTGAGAATTAAAATTGATATTTTTATTTTTAATAGAAAAAATATCCTTTTTCTTTTTGATGTTTGTTACTATATAAATGAACTTGTTTAAACTTAGACCTCATCTAAAAAATTCAGGGCCTTTGGTGAGGTTTTGGACGATTGATTTTTGCAAGTTGAAAAAGGAATTAATAAAAACTATTTAAGATTCCATAATGAACAAGAAGCAGATATTCATATGGCTTGGAGCATTGGCCATAGGCGTAGGGATTGGATTGCTCCACATCCCTGCCGTTGACATCGTGATGAACTATATAGCTACCATCTACACCCGTCTTTTCCGACTTCTCGCGGTGCCTACAATTGTGCTTGCTGTGATAACCACCCTTGCCTCTTTAGGTGGCGGAAGGGAGCTTGGAAAAATATTCCGGATATCTCTTACCTATACTCTGCTCACAACATTTACAGCTGCGGCCTTAGGATTGGGACTTTATATATTGATTTCGCCGGGTAATATCCCTGCCGGTGCAGTGGAGGCGGAGCAAGCAGCCGATGTGCCTATGGCAGAGGCTTCTTATGCCGACCATGTGATGTCGGTGGTGCCCGACAATATGGTTCGTCCTCTTCTTGAAGGGAATGTGCTTGCACTCCTTATAATTTGTTTTGCTGTCGGAATTGCAATTTCCCGTATGCCAGAATCCAGGCCAAAAGAGATCATCGTCAATGGTCTTGCAGGAGTGCAGGAAATTCTCTTTACTTTAATCAGATGGTTGATTGCGATTCTTCCGATTGGAATTGTTGCGTTTGCCGCACAGTTGATAGCTGAGGCAGGTGCAGGTGTTATGGCTGACTCGCTGGGTAAATATGTGGCCGTCATCATTTCCGGCAATTTGATACAGATGTTTGTCGTGCTTCCTATATTCCTCCTGCTTTCGAGGCTTAATCCAATAAAGACCTTCAGCGGCATGATGCCAGCTGTGTTGATGGCGTTGTTTACAAAGAGCAGTGCTGCAACTCTTCCTGTCACTATGGAAAATGCTGAGAAACGACTTGGCGTCAGAAAAAAAATTTCTCGGTTTGTATTGCCACTATGCACCACTATCAATATGAACGGATGTGCTGCCTTTATTCTATGTACGTCACTATTTGTAATGCAAAATAATGGGATGGAACTTAATTGGGGAACAATGATATTGTGGCTCTTCATATCAGTGATTTCAGCTGTAGGGAATGCCGGCGTTCCAATGGGGTGCTATTTCCTGACTTTATCTCTTATGTCAGGAATAGGAGCTAACATCAGTATCATGGGCATCATCCTCCCTATCTACACTATAATTGATATGGTGGAGACATCGGAGAATGTTTGGTCAGACTCCTGTGTCTGCGCCATTACTAACCAAAAAATGCAAAAAATGGGGGATTTGGAGGATTAATTGAAAAAATTTGATTAAATTTGCATCTTGAAGTCGTTTGCGCGACAAAAATCACACAGAATAAACAAAACACATAGCATAAAAATATGGCAAAACAGGAAGATGTCTTCAAGACGATTGTGGCTCATGCCAAAGAAT
>CAYNEZ010000172.1:0-6722 GCA_964396365.1 uncultured Sangeribacter sp.
CTGCCCACCTTCTCTGGGCATCGTCACCACCAACGCACTTGTCGCTTCTGATGAACTTTTCATTCCGCTTACAGCGGAGGCTCTTCCTTTGAAGGGACTGACAATGCTTGATGACGTGGTGAACGAGGTCAGAAGAAGAGTCAATCCTAAATTGGAAATCGGTGCCGTATTCTTCACAAGGTTCAATAACCGAAAACTCAATAAGGAAGTGGTGACTATGGTCGCACACCGATATGGAGACAAAGTACTCCAGACCAAAATCCGCGAAAACATATCGCTGGCAGAAATGCCTCTTTCCGGGCAGTCCATCTATGAATATGACCCCAAGAGCAACGGAGCAACCGATTATATGGCTCTTGTCAAAGAACTGATTGCGAAAGATAAAAATAGGTAAACTATATTATTGATAATATACTCCACTTGTAACAAAGTGGACAAATCATAAAGTCATAAAGTATGGCAAAGAAGAACTTAGCCTCGTTGATGAGCGGAATAATGGGTGATGCAAAGCCCTCAATTCCGGAAGAAACTTCCAGCACCACGCAGGAAGTTCCGGTTTCAGTAGTGACCGAGGAAATGAAAGAAAATCTGGAGGCGAAACGCCGTCAGAATGTCGGCAGACCTCGCAAGGGTGAGACCGGGAAACAGACAAATGAAGTCCGGGCTACGTTCATCGTAGATCCGGAAGTAGTCCGTAAGCTCAAGTACGTTTCACTTGCCGAAGGCTCCCTCCTGAAAGATGTGATAGCCGAAGCCCTTAACTCATATCTTGCCACTTGGGAGTCTGAGAATGGAAAGATACGCCTTCCAAAGATGAAGTCTTAGACTCAATAATGTTTGATTAGTTGTCAAGTTTTCAACTATAAATATCAAATCCGATTATCGTATGGAAGAATCAGATAATGTAGTTTCATCAAATGAGGCAAAGGCTAATCGTGGCGGAGCGCGCGCTGGAGCAGGAAGAAAGAAAATCTACCAATCCACATTTGATTTCAAGAGATTGAAATGCAAAAGAGAATTGGCAGATTTGGCGAGGACGTGCATATCGCTCCTTGATTCGTTAAGCGATAAAGAGCGTAATGCTATCTCCGCTGTAAATATGGACGGAACTGCATCCGAGTACAAAGGCAACGGCTCAAAATACTGGGCTGACCATGATTCCTTCTCTACACAATGGAATATCAGGATAAACGGAGAAGCCGATTTCCGGATATTTGCCTTGACATTTCTCTTGAAAGCTCCCTCACATGTCATAATCGAGTGGTACAACCCCTCCATGCTGACGGTGCAGCTCAGATGGCAGCGTGCCGATGAAGTCGGCAGACTGATGATGAACTACGGCAACCTGATGGCACGGAAGAACAGATTGAAAGCTTCCGAGCAAGAAATGCTTGACAAGATTCCATTCAGTCCAACAGACATTGTTGATTATGTGTCCGCGAAGATGTAAACTCCTTCTGTGAGACACCATATACTGCCAATCATCTATTAAAATAAATAATACAAAATACTTATTTTTAAAAGTGCATCAAAGTATGAATAATAAAGATTTTAAGGAAGCAGCAAGAACCCTTCAAATTAAATTCAAAGAAGAAGAACTTCATATTTCTGCGGAAAGATGCCAAATGAGAAAATTTAGAAAAAACGGCGTAGTTATAACAAAAGCGGTTGAAAGTTTACTTAGATATAAGGACAGTAAAGATTCCGAAGGGAATTATTGCATTTTCTTCGATGGCTTCAGAAAGGAGATCACATCTGATATCGATAACAACAATCATTCAGTTTCAGGACAAATGGTAACCAATCTTTTAAGGAGTGAACATATCCCATATAATGTCTTCTTCCCAATGAAGTATGACTTGGATGGAACAGCTGCGTTGTTCAATGCACTCTTGGGTGAAACCCGAATTGCTTCAGTAGGTATCCCGATGATAGAATTTAAGCCCTCTAATGAACCCGGAGATGCAAAATCACTAATCGGGGACGGGACAGCGTTTGACGTATATATTCCATATACAACAGTCAATGGGAACAAGGGAGGTCTTGGTATTGAGGTTAAGTACACGGAAAAAGAATATCCCTTAAAGAAGTTTGACCAGGAAGGTAATATGACCAAAGAATACAATGAAACTCATGATGATAAAGGTATTCACTTGGCCGACAATTATAGGTTACCGAGTGAAAAATCCGGGTGGTTCAATAATTACGCCATCTGTGATATGCCTTTCACGGACATAAAACGCGATACACTGCACGTTGTAATGAATCACTACCGCCAGATTTGGCGAAACCATCTCCTTGGTGCCTCAATGACATTACAGCCAAAAGAAAGCGAGCACCATATTGACGAATTTTTCACCATCACAGTCTATCCGGCCGACAACGGACACTTTTCAGAAAAATTATGGGGGAATTATGAATCTATGCTCACTGACTTAGGGAAACCTACGTTGAGACACTATACCTATGAGCAACTTTTCCCATTGATGAGAGAACATTTGCGAAATGTTCCGGGCATAAATGAATGGGTTGATTATCTATATCGTCGATATATAATTCCAAAATAATCGAGATCCTTAATCATCTTTAACACTGACATTCAATATTGAGGTAGCTTTCTGAACATCAATTTCAGATATTCCAACTATCGGATTGACTGGGATAAAATGAGGACGCAGACTATCCAAAAATTCATCTAAATCATCTAAAATTACATACGCGGGAATCTGATGATCCGACAAATATTCAAATATTTCCTCGCCACGTGTCGGCAAAAGAGAATCACAAGGCAAAATCCCCCTGAGTTTTCCGGGCATCGATCGCTGTGACCACATTTTCTTCAATCCGGCTAACCCATGAATAAACCGCCATGTGGAGGTCACAACTATATCAGCATTGGTGGCTTCCACAATTTTTCTGAGATTACCGACTGCCCTTGTGGAGAACAAAGGTCCCCACTCATCTCTTACTGGATTTCCACTGATTGCTAATTCTGCTTGATATTGTTCCGTATTTAGAACTCCGTCAAAATCTAAGAAAAGGATAGGCTTTTCCATATAGCTGTTCATTGTTAATCAAAGATGTCATTGAAAATCTCTCCGTCGATAGACACTATATCCTCAATATGAATTATCTCTTCATTGGTGAGTATGATTGCTTTATCATACTCATCATATTTTTTTATCGTACCGATTACACTGATATATCTTCCACCTGATTTCAGAGTGTCCGGTTTGAATACAGAGAATGTCAGTACAGGATTATTACGCACACTGTTAAGGGCGATGTTCAGCCGCTCCGACAACTTACTTTGTTCTTCTGCTGAAAGTTCCAGTCTTTCAGATGTCAGTCGAGCTGTCTCATTAATGGCTTCATTATGACCTGTGAGAGCCGCAAAAGGGGCAAACTGTGCAGCCCGGTTCTCTAAGCTCATTCGGTTATGAGTGATAGAACCTTCATATTTCCTGGTGATTATGTCATCATATCTACTCATGGTGTCCTCCTATCTGTTTGTTCCTGTCCTTCTGGGTTGCACCATCTGCATAATTCAACCCTTTGAGGATTGCGTTCTTGCCAAACCTTTTCTTGATGTTTAAGATGGCATCCTGACGACGGCGTTCTCTCTCCAGACGTACTTTCTCTTCTTTTTCTTTCCTCTCTATCTCATCATAGTCAGCAAACAGGTCAAGTTGGACAGATTTAGGTTTGGATTTCAGCTCATTCTCGCTTACAAGATGATTTGCCGAGATGGTTATCCGTCTAACAAGAAGAATAGGATTCACAATCTTCTCAAACAGCGCATCTACTTTTTCTGTAAGAATCCGGGAGGATGAAGTGGCACTTTCCATATTGGTCGTGCCATGGGCATGGAACGGTACCTGACGTCCATAGAAGTCTGTAGTGACACGACCATGATATTGACTTCTTATATCTGGGTTTGTCAGGGATTCGATGTCATAACCGATTTGAAGGACTATCTGATCCGTCACCAGCCCTTTGTCAATAAGATCCAGAGCCAAGGCATCAATCATCTCCAGCACCACCACTTTTGCTTTTTCAACACTGTAAGCACAAGTCAGCACCTGTCCGCTACTTATGGAATGGGTCTCCGGACGATATGCCTTTACCAAATCTATAGTAACAGGTTCCCATCCCCAAGCGTGATCGATAAGCAGCTCTGCATTGACACCGAAAAGACGGTACAGAAGATTCTCATGCTCTATTGAGCATCTGGCTATGTCGCCCATGGTCATAATGCCATATTGAGCGAGCTTGTTTGCAATGCCACGTCCCACTCTCCAAAAATCAGTCAGCGGTGTATGCTCCCACAGTTGGCGACGATAACTCATTACGTCAAGCTCAGCGATACGCACACCGTCTGCATCAGGTTTCATCTTCTTTGCGACAATATCCATCGCAATCTTGCAGAGATACATATTAGTCCCAATCCCTGCTGTTGCAGTGATACCAGTTTCTTTCAGCACCTCACGGATCATCGTCATCGCAAGCTCATGTGCCGTCATCCCATATGTGTCGAGATATGAAGTGGCATCAATGAAAACTTCATCAATGGAATAGACATGAATATCTTCCGGCGCAATATAACGGAGATATACCTCATATATCCTTGTGGAATAGTTGATATAATGTGCCATACGCGGAGGAGCAACAAGATAATCGACTGCAAGTTGACGGTTTTCAGACAACTCTTTCCCCGATATAGACTTTCCTTGCCGTCCACGTTGGCTATTGACCTCCCTCACACGTTGCACTACCTCGAAGAGTCTCGGGCGTCCTCCAAGTCCAAAGGACTTCAATGCAGGTGAGACAGCGAGGCAAATTGTCTTTTCAGTTCGGCTTGCGTCAGCAACGACAAGACACGTGTCGAGCGGGTCAAGACCCCTCTCTACACATTCAACCGAAGCGTAGAAACTCTTCAGGTCAATGGCAATATATTGTCGTTGTTCACTCATAACTTTGAATAATAGCAAAGGTTATTCTCCCTAAGATTTTGGTGTGAAATGAAAAAAATTTCCAGACCATCAATTGGAATATACTACAGGATTATTTATCAGTGTCTATGAAGTGTCCGGAAGAAAACCAAGACTATCTAACGTCTTCTCCATTTATTCATTCCCCCCATTGGGGTCGATATGAATCGTGGCCACGGATTACGATAGTCCCGTCTCTCAAATTCAGTCTCTTCATCCCTGTCAATTCCTGCTTGGCTTTCTTCAAATACAATCTTTCCTTGGGGTTGAGATGGGATTTCTTCATAATAATACCCTTTGTTTATACGCTCAAGATTGAAGTCAAATGTAAAATAACTCTTATATTTCTTTTTGCCTTTTTCTTCTATCAATATTTCAAGAGTTTTAACATTGGATCCTGCAGTATAAGCTTCAAATCTCTTGGTTTGATTTCTATATTTGAAAATAATATCCGTCATTTCCTCTTCGTCAAGTTCTTCTGAAAATAGAAAAGGTGTAATTTTTGACATATACTGTTCCCAAAATAAAAAAACTTGATTCAAAGTTTCTCTATACTTTAGTGCATTCCAAGCCTCTCTACCTAAAGGGACTATCAATTGACTACGATTTCGCTCCATTCGACGCAAACCACCACTTTTGACCTTAGCTGCCTCCAAAACTGAGAATGTTGTCTCATAATTCTCAACGTATGTCTTATACTCCTTTGCTACCTTTACTTTCAAATACTTTTCAGTGTCAGGCATCCATTGATCCTCTGCCACTTCTTCAGCAGAGACAATAACATAACCGATGAAACAATCGGTGGAGAATATTCTATCAGGTATATTACCAAGTGTCATCTCATTCCAGACCCTCTGATGCAAATCATTGTCAAAGTTTAATCCTTGATCATTTATATCATCAAAGTCTTCGGCAAACACAAATACCTTCTCCAGTCTTTTGGTATCTTCAAATATATTAGGGATAGAGCCTAATGCTCCGCATACCACCATTTGAGCATAGGGTTGTGGAAGTTTTATTTTTTTCATACTTCTTTATCGTTAAGACGTTCCTTTAGCTTTGTGTTACGCTTGGAGACGGTCTGATTGTGAACAGCGTATGCAAGAGCTTTTGTTGTGCCGACCAGCACGCAGATCTTCTTTGCCCTTGTGATTCCAGTGTAAATGAGGTTGCGCTGGAGCATGACAAAGTGTTTCATCGTGACCGGCATCACTACTATAGGGAACTCTGATCCTTGGCTCTTGTGGATAGTCACTGCGTATGCCAGTACAAGCTCATCAAGTTCGGAAATATCATATTCGACCGGACGACTATCAAACGTGACACTCAGAGTCCTCTCATTCGTGTCAACAGCAGTTATATAGCCGATGTCTCCATTGAAAACGCTCTTGTCATAATTATTCCTGATCTGCATAACTTTGTCTCCTTGCCGATAAGTGTAGCCACCGCGTACAAGTGATGGCCCGGAAGGATTGAGGGCATTCTGGAGTTCTATGTTCAGATTTGCAGCTCCTACTGTGCCTCTTTGCATTGGAGTGAGTACCTGTATCTCTTTTGGTGGATACCCATATCTCTTTGAGAGCCTGTCTCGCACAAGCCCGATTATGAGCTTCACTATCTCATCCGGATTCTCCTGCTTGATGAAGAAGAAATCTGTTTCTTGCCCATTCTGAATGTTCGGGAAATTACCTGCATTTATAGCGTGGGCATTCATTACAATGCGGCTTGTCT
>CAYNEZ010000173.1:0-6655 GCA_964396365.1 uncultured Sangeribacter sp.
TCCAGATGACTGTCTTGTCAGTAGCATCTTCGGGATAGACTGTCGCTGCAAGGCTAACGCTCTCTCCAACCTTGAGCTGTGCTTCTGTCTGGCTAAGGGTGATGCTTTCTGCTGGAGTAGCAACGACAGTGACAACACATGCTGCTACGGCATTGCCACATGTCGCTGTGATCACTGCGCTACCGAGTGACACCGCAACAACATTGCCATTTTCGTCCACATATGCTATCGAGGCATTGTCGGAACTCCAGATGACTGTCTTGTCAGTAGCATCTTCGGGATAGACTGTCGCTGCAAGGCTAACGCTCTCTCCAACCTTGAGCTGTGCTTCTGTCTGGCTAAGGGTGATGCTTTCTGCTGGAGTAGCAACGACAGTGACAACACATGAGGCTACGACATTGCCACATGTCGCTGTGATCATTGCACTGCCGAGTGACACCGCAACAACATTTCCATTTTCGTCTACGGATGCTATCGAGGCATTGTCGGAACTCCATGTGACAGTCTTGTCAGTAGCATCTTCGGGATATACTGTCGCTGCAAGGCTCACGATCTCTCCTACCTTGAGCTGGGCCTCTGTCTGGCTCAGAATAATACTTTCTGCGGGCGTAGCAACAACAGTGACAACACATGAGGCTACAACATTGCCACATGTCGCTGTAATTTGAGCAGTACCCAATCCCATAGCGATTACATTGCCATTTACATCCACTTTTGCTACTGATTCATTATCTGAGCTCCATATGATTGTCTGTTCGGTGGCATTGGAGGGATTTACCACAGCAGAAAGAATAAAATTTTCACCAACTCTCAATTCAACAAACTCCGGAAGCTCTATGGAGATAACAGGAATTATCAAGGTGACATCACATATACTGCTTTCAAACTCAACATCCTCATTCGACATGTTGGAGAATATAACGTTATTCAATTCTATTATACCCCCTGTGAAATCTGATGTGGCACAGATCTTAAATCTAAGGAGCGGGCCCTCGTTTCCAGAAAAAGCTGTGTTAGTATTGGAATAACACACAATCTTTGCATGGGACTGTCCTTCATAGTTAACATTCAAGATATGGTCGGAGGCTCCCCTATCTGAAAGGGACATCCAGACCTCATTATCCTCAACCAATTGCAAGCCATATGGAAGATTGAGCTCAGACTGAAAAGCACTGTATGGTTGAGTATTCGACAGGTTGATCGATACTTCCTTTACCTCCCCAACAATGATATCGAATGGGTCAATATATAGCCTGTCTGCATACGAGGCAGTCCAGGATAACAGAATTGACAATATCGCTAATATACTTTTATCTATTTTTACTTTCATAGCCTGTGTTTTTTATCTTATTATTATCCTGTGTGAGCTGTTGTCTATTGTCACAATATACATTCCTTTTGCCAGTGGGATCTTGATCTCGTCGCAAGCGGGTGAATATTTCCCGAGGCAGTTACCTTCAAGTGAATAGACACATACAGTCTGTCCGGATATATTTGATACAGTCACGCTTCCTTGTGATGCTACCACTACCGAAGTATCGATCGATGAACCAGTTATACCGTTGGAAATTCCCATATCCATGAATTGAAGATTCAAGGATTGACCCTTAGTGGTGGATGCAAATATGTTAGAACACTTCAAATCACTTTCTGATCCACCATCTCCAACTGTTATAATTGGCTCGTCCTGTTTGCTTGACAGGAGTTTGCTTTCGGAAGAGTAGATGATGACTCTGATAGTGTTTGCATCTGTGGTAAATTCCCTTAGGGTATGCGTTGACATGTATTTGTCGCCAAGCTTTATCGCAGGAATTTTATCTCCAGAAGAAACAGAAAGGTCAAATTGAAGTGCAGTGATGGCTTCATCAGACTTCAAAGAGAATTCCTTCATTTCTCCATTATTAGAATTTGACATCAAATATCCTCCAGTTATTCCTTTGGCATATGAACGCCCATCTTCGGAAGGAGCTCCGTATGTCTGAGTCGCTATCAAGGCTATCATGGAAGTGATATCTGAGATTGTGACCCTTCCATCTCCATTTACATCGGCTGCCTCATATGAGAAATCAGTAGTGTCAAGTCCCAATATGTAATTCGCTATGTTAACAGCATCGGATACATCTACAATACCGTCTCCATTGGAGTCACCAACTAGTTTTGACACCGTGACACGGCATTTAGCACTCACTCCGGAAATATCATTGGATTGTGCAGTTATGATCGCTTCACCAACTGAATGAGTGGTCACAATACCATCACCATCAACTGTAGCAACCGATTCATCAGAAGAAGTCCACACAATGGTTTTATTACCTGCATCCTCCGGCAAAACTGTAGCTTCAATCTTAAACGACTTTCCACTTTCACCACTCCAATTGTCGGGATTTAACAATATTGAATTTACTTTAATTGGCATATTTCCTTCAATTATTTCTTTAAAGTCTTGCCAAACAGGTGAAGATCTATATTTCTCAGAAGCTCCTACTGGTACATATAAAATTCCGTTTTCAGGACATTGAGTTTCTGTAAAAATACAATCATTCACTGACACTGGCTCGTCATTTAGTAATTCAACAACTTTTAATTTCTTATTGTCGTGAAATACATTGAGTCCAATATATTCTACTCCGGAGGGTATTGTAACTGTTGAAAGACCTAAAGCCATTAACGAATTATTGGATATTCCTACTAAATTAGAAGGCAATATTATTTCTTTTAAATTTTCTAAGCCACTTAAAGCAAATTCAGGAATAAAATTTGCCTCATTCTTAATGGGATCAATAAAAAATCCCCCGTCAGCCGCTACTACTTCCTCAATGCTTACTTTACTAATATCCAAATAAGTCAAACTTGAGAAATATTTTCTTAAGTGCCAAAAATCTATTGCATTCATTTTTCCTTCTATTGTAAGTTTTTTTATAGAAGGAGCTTCAATTTGAGAGATCAAGTCCTTTAATAGACCTGCTTCTTGAAGATAAATATTTTTATCAACAAGTTTAACCAACTTTGTTTCTATTGAATATTCATCCCCGACAACATCGAATGACGAACTAACATGAGACACATCTGAAAATGATTGAATCTCTCCATATATTAATTGTCCTCTTACAACTAAATTCAAAATTTCTTCATCTGATGGATTAGTTGCATATCCATGCCATCCAAGAAATACACCAAGTAGAACATTTATTTCCTCTTCACCTGGAGTTACAGTATTATATCCATCTCCATAAGAATATTCATATTCAGTTCCTTCTGAAACTTTTAACTTCAATTTACTAAAGCGAGGCTTATTACCAGTAACTCCTATATAAGAAGGCCATTCCATTGTGCCCAAAACAAGCCTGAAATCAGAGTCCTTGTTATCTTTTGATACAAGCTGTAATCTATCAGTAACTTCAACATCAACAGTTGGGCTAACATTAAATATTGAAAAATTTACTCCTTTATCTTCAAATTCACCTATACTATTATTCCACGAGTCGTAATCTGAAGTACCAAGTACTTCTTTAATATTATTATCTTTATCTACTAGAGCTAAACCAATTTGTCCTTGAAAACCACTAGAAACAGTCATACTAGAATTAGCTAAAGAAAACATTTCCCCTTTCCTGACGTTTTCTACACTTATATTCATTTTCACAGCACCCGAAGTGGACCAAAAATATCCTCCGTCTGTATAACATGTGGAATACAATTTTCCAGTTTTATCTGGCACAATATTTATTACCATTCCTACATTTTGTGAAAAATTTTGATATTCATTTGGAGCAAGATTATCCAATGCAAAATATCCATTATACCAGCCATCCCAGCCCCAATTTATGTGATATCCAGTAGAATTATAACCATCCACGATAAACGCATGGTTTCCGGATCCTGAGCCATTATATATTACAGGATTACCACTTTGAAGATTCGAATTGAGAAGTGAAATCCACTTCTCATGAGAAAAATTACCAGAAGTTATAAATTGGCAGTCTGGAGAATATTTAAAAACTTGCTGCATTTTATGACCAACCCAGTTCATATTTGCCCCACTCTCCCACGGAGAATATTCCATAAATACAGACTCACCTGCATCTGCCATTAACTTTGCCAATGTAGGATTAAATACTTCATAGTCAAGAGGATCATTCTCTGTATTCATTGGCATAGAAGCCCAATCATACGTCTCTGGCCAATTATGATACTTCATGACTATTGCCATAGCAGTAGCAACACAGCCTGTTGGGCAATTTGCACCCTCCACAATTGGTGTCTGACCATTATATGGGAAATCCTGTCCCCAATTTGCAGTTTCAAGAAGCACTTCGTCCCCGGCCCTTGTAGCCATAGTGTTAGTCCAAGAAGAATGAGTCTCACCACCAGATATCCCTTCAATCTGTTTGGCCCAAGACTCCATCATCGCCTTCAACTGTGGAGGCAAATTCTCAGAATCAAAGCTTCCCTTATCCGAATATCCAAGGATCTTCGGAGCTCGATCATCGCCTGAGATGATGACAAAGCCATCGTTCTCTCCTCGGTTAAATACATAATACGGACTCGATCCTGAATTTGCATCCACCCCAGGAGCCTTCATAGGCCTGAGAGCTGACTTTGCAGACGTCGCCGTCTGCAAATCGGAAGAACTCATGAAATCCGATGCGACAGAAATGGCCTCATCGGGTGTGATCTGACGTGCATTGGCACCTATGCTCAGACCGACAAGTACTAGTGTTAATAGTTTTCGCATATAAGTTGTTATTTAGTTGATTCTTTGTTAAGTTAGCTTCTCAATTTTTAAAATGCAAAGATAAACCATATTTTCGAATTATACAAATTGATATTAGATTTTTTAAACAGCTACTTACTATTTTTAGTATATTTTTTCTTTTACACCCCAATTTTCCATCTTTCGCTCTTAAGGAATCTCTATTTTCTCTGTGTGTTAATGTAATTTTCTAAAAAAAATTTAAAAAAAAACTAACAATTTCGTTGCATATTTAATTTTTTAGTTTTATCTTTGCATCCGAAAAGTTAATCAATCATTAAAAGAACAAATATGAAAGCTGGAAGAAAGAAACAGTTGCTAACTGAAAAGGAAGCTGAACTAATGAACATTCTATGGGAAAATGGACCTCTCTTTGTGAGAGAAATATTAGAAAGATACCCCGAGCCCAAACCTCATTTCAATACTATAGCCACCAACGTCAGGATCTTGGAAGGGAAAGGATATGTCGGTCATGAAGTCTTTGGTAATTCCCACCGCTTTTATGCCATCGCTGACCGAAGCGAATTCCGCTCAAAATCACTCACAGATGTTATCCGCAATTATTTCGGTAACTCCTATAAAGTGGCTGTTTCTTCTCTCATAGAAGAAGAAAAAATATCTGTAGATGAAGTGAAAGAAATACTTGAACTCATTGAGAAAAAAAATTCAAATAAATCTGACGAATCATGATACTCTCCTATTCGATCATATCTTCAGTGATCTTGGCATTCTGCTATCTTACATATAAATTTTGCTTGGCTGATCAACGACAGCATGCGATGAACCGAAGCTTACTGCTCCTCATATACGCACTTTCCCTATCAATTCCATGCGTGGTGCTCGTTGTCATTCTCCACTCCCCACAATATGCTCCAACCATCCCAGACATCGAAATAGGAGAAATTTCAAGTGAACTTGTTGGAGATAAAGGGAAGACGGGGGTTCTCAATTCCCTCAATGTACTTGATCTTATCTTCAAAATATATGTGACTGGAATGACAATAACTGCTATATATTATTTCTATGGTATTTGCATGCTGTGGAGACTCATGAAAAAAGGAGATAAAGAGGAATTCGGCAATTTCACTCTAATTTTAGTTGACGATTCCTACAAAATTTCCCCTTTTTGTTGTCATAATTGCATTGTAATGCGCCAATCTGATTATGAAGAAGATGGCGACATGATTCTTATTCATGAGTATTCACATTTAAGACATTATCATTGGGCAGACCTTCTACTGGCCTATCTGACCATCTGCTTGCAATGGTATAATCCGGCTGCTTGGGCTATGAGAGAAGAACTCAAATCAATCCATGAATATCAAGTGGATGAGTCGGTAATAGAGTCTGGAGTTAATACAAAAGATTATCAATTATTATTAGTAAAAAGGGCTGTCGGCTCCGGGTACCAATCGTTTGCCAACAGCCTCAATCACAGTAAACTTCAAAAACGTGTAACTATGATGTACAAAGAAAAAACATCGTTGAAGCGCAGATTGTTCGCGCTTGCACTGATTCCTGCCATAGGAGCTGGAATCACCGTGACCTCAATCCCGTCAGTTGCCGGAGTTCTCGAATCATTGGCAACTACTTCCTTGTCCTCCCAGGCTCAAGCTCCTGAAAAGGCTACCGCAGAGTCTCCCACTCCCGCTAAAGACAAAAATGTATTTGTTGCAGTGGAAGATCAGGCGGAATTCCCTGGTGGAATGCCAAAGCTGATGGAATATTTGTCAAACAATATCAAATATCCGGAAGAAGCCATGAAGAATGACATTCAAGGACGTGTCATTATCAAATTTATCATTGAGGAAGATGGCTCTGTCACAAATGCGGAGGTTGTTAGAGGAATAGATAAAGATCTTGATAAGGAAGCTCTGCGTGTCGTACATTCAATGCCCAAAT
>CAYNEZ010000174.1:0-6644 GCA_964396365.1 uncultured Sangeribacter sp.
TACATGAAAGACTTTGTAGTTGGAATGGGTGAGGCCCTTTGGGACATCCTTCCGGAAGGCAAGAAAATCGGCGGTGCTCCGGCAAACTTCGCATATCACGTGTCTCAGTTCGGACTTCCCAGCTGTGTTGTCAGTGCAGTAGGAGAGGACCATCTCGGCAAAGAGATTCTCGATAATTTCACATCAAAAGGTCTCAATCAGTTAATCTCAGTAGTGCCATATCCAACAGGAACCGTACAGGTGGAGCTTGATGAGGCGGGTATTCCTATCTATGACATCAAGGAGAATGTGGCATGGGATAATATCCCCTTCAATGAGGCTCTTGAGGGTCTTGCCAAGAAGACCAAGGCAGTATGTTTCGGTTCTTTGGCCCAGCGCAATGTAGTGTCGCGTGAGACGATCAATAAGTTTCTTGATGCAATGCCAAAGAATGAGGATAATCTGGTAGTGTTTGATGTCAATCTCCGTCAAGGTTTCTACAACAAGGATATCCTCTGCAACTCTATGGAACGTTGCAACATCCTGAAGATCAATGATGAGGAATTGGTGACAGTGAGCCGTATGTTTGGTTATCCAGGTATTGATCTGCAGGATAAGTGCTGGATCCTTCTCGGCAAGTACAATCTCAAGATGCTCATCCTTACTTGTGGCGTAAATGGTAGCTATGTGTTCACTCCGGGCAATGTGTCATTCCAACCAACTCCAAAAGTAGAGGTGGCTGACACAGTGGGAGCAGGCGACTCATTTACTGCAGCCTTCATAGCAAGCATCCTTAAGGGTAAATCAGTGCCGGAGGCACACTCTACAGCTGTACGCACATCAGCATTTGTCTGCACCAAGAAAGGAGCGATGCCAGTGCTTCCCTCCGATCTGACAGAATAAAAAACTATCTCTTTAAATCAGGAAGCCTCCTGCCGGAACGCGGCGGGAGGCTTTGCAATGTGTAAAGGAAATGATTTGCTGTTAATGGTGGGTGGAGCGGCTGAGGAGGCCAACGAGCCAGAGCAGGACTATGGCGCCTACTACTGATGTGATCAGATTGCCGATTATGCCCGTTGTGGTGATACCAAGGAGACCAAATAGCCATCCGCCGAGTACACCGCCTATGATTCCTACGATAAGATTTACGATCCAGCCGAAGCCTCCTCCACGCATCAGTTTGCCGGCCACCGCGCCGGATGCTATTCCAATGAGAATATACCAGATAAAGCTCATAGTGTAATTATTTTTGGATTATTTGATTCATTAATTCACCTATTAAACGGATTTGGATGTGTTTTTGTTTTCGGGATGCGAGTCTTAGTTATAGGCGTGAAGGGATGGGAGGAGGTTGACTCCGAAATAGGTCATGATTATAGAGGAAAAGGCAAGTATCAGATAGATACAGGTGAATATTGGAAGTTTTTGCATCTTGAAATACTTGTGTAGAGGGATGGAGTAGAGCAAAAGAGTGACGAGTGACCATGTCTCTTTGGGATCCCATGCCCAGTATCGGCCCCATGACACATTTGCCCACATAGCGCCTGTGATAATACCAAGACCGAGAAGAAAAACACCGGGAGCAAGCAGTGAGACCGCAAGCCGTGCAAGGCGTTCTCTCTGGTTTGCTACGATGAGGGCAGTGATGGCTACGGGAAGCGTGAAGCCAAGGATGGCATAGGATAACATCACCAGTGAAACATGCACCGAAAGCCATGGGGAAGCCAAAACCGGCATTACAGGACTTAGAACCGGGTCTTTCATACCCAACAAAGACACCAGTAGAAGGAAAGATGCACTTGCCATGCCGAGAGCCACCAAAAGCGGAGACTCCTTACGCCATGCCGCCACGGCAGAGAGAATTATCATACAGATAGCCACAAACTCCATGATGTCGGCTGTGGCCGACAATGGCACGCTTCCGGATAAATACCAGAGCCATATATAGGCTATTATTCCCAATATACCTAATACGGAGATGAAATGGAAAATGGGGATTTCCTTTTTTAATATCTGTGAAAGGAGAATCAGCGCAACTATTAGCATCGCGCATATGAAAAGTAGCTTTATGGGATTGATATGATAGTAGAAAATCTCTGATTTAATCGAAAAATTTGACCTTAGGTGTCCCGAATCTGATGGGAGTGGAGTAAATAGTTGCCCGTTCCAGAGATCAATCAGAAGAGCTACCTTTTCATCAAGTGTGAGTATATCCTTGTCGAGTGGACTTGCACCACCCTTGTATAACTTAGCAGGAATATATTGGCCGGTTTCATCGTAAAGATTGGCAACCGAGGCATACTCCCCATCGACTGCCAATGCTTCTTTCAAAGCATTGCTTTTTACCTTAAGGAAGGGAATTTTGCTCCAGTCTTCCGGATACTTGATCAAGGAGGCCACGAAAGCCTCCGGATGGAGTTTGCCAACACTTTTGCGACCTGTCAGCTTATAAGTCAGCTTATATGCAAATCCGGCAAACGACACAGTATCGCCATTGAAAAGCACTTGGCGCGTAGCAAGAGAATCAGCATGGAGAGGATCTACGGCAGGCACAGCAGATGCATTCCCTGAGCCCATACATATGAAGGAGATAAGTATGCAAGCGGATAGAGACTTGTTTCTAAGTCGCCTCTTCCTTGATAACCGGAGAAGCCATGCCAGTCCACTTAGGGCAAAGAGTAAAAAACCGGCATAAGTCAATGTGATTCCAACAGGATCATGTGTCACTGTCAGCAGCGTCCCTCCTTGGTCGTCATATGAGGTTTGATAAAAGCGATAGTTGTCAAGTTTCCCTATATGGTTCATTGATATATGCATAGTATCACCGGATGCTGTCAGTAATTCGGACTTGAAATCTTTTGGGAAATTCATTCCCGGATAATATTCGGGAGCAAACGACAGCAGAGTGACAGCAGAAGGGAGCTGCTGCTTCCTGCCATCGGCTGAAATGAAATAATCTGCAGTCTCGGAGGGAAAAAGATGGAGCGTCCCACGGCGGGAGAAGAGAGAAGTGCAGAAGCCCCCTGCTATCATAAGCAAAAAAGAAATGTGCATAATGAAAGCAGTGCCATTCCGCCATAGACGCCCCATTATGATTCCGACTATCATTGCTACAGCCACAGCTATCCACAAGATATGCCATATGGCAGATGAATATATTTCAGCAGGCAATAGGGAGGAAAGCCCTATAAGCAGTGAAGTGACTACGGCTGAGATGAATATTATGATCTCAGTACGGTGCATAATCAGGATTCTCGGCCTTTTTTATAGCCATACATTCAGTTTCGATCAGCCATCCAGGTCGGCATACAGGTGCAAGGACAATTACTTTTGGAATTTCTGGAAAACGTAGGTCCATCATCTTGCTGATTAATGCATGGTCGGCAATATCCCGAATATAAACCGTCATATGAGCCACATCTTCCCATCCGCAATTACCCTCGGCTAAAAGCACCCCGATATTCTCGAGCATCCTTACTGCTTGGGCCTTGATATCACCAGGAGCCACTATCTGACCCTTGTTGTTGATGCTTGCCGTGCCGGAAATATAGACATGGCGGCGATCGGCATAATCCACGGCTGTAGCACGTTCAAATGCGACGCCATATTCATATGTCGGATTGAGGTGGGTCTTCCCGTAGATGTATGTGATTTGATCCGGAGTCACGCCGTTATCAGCAAAAGCATTGAAGGCAACCAGTCGTTTTGGCTCGGCACACTGCCCTTCGATGCCTGTGGATGCGATGAAATGGGAATCGCATGTGAGTCCTTCACGTGCAAAGACACTGTTGCGTCCTTGCACGACACCTGAATAATTATTGTCTATGTCGCGCACAAAAAACCATGTACGGAGACAATTGTCTTTAAGCGAAGCGCCCCGAAGTTTTAGTTCGTATGCCAATCGCTCAAGGTAGGCTACCGTCATAGATAGAGAATCTCCGGTCGACACGTCGTAGCCGTCTCCGACCCAGATACGTCCGCGACTGTCTTCCCAAAGCCCTCCGCCGCGGTGGGAGAAGTCGGCTCCCTCTTCAAATAGCACAAGCAGTGCAGCCTTAGTGCCGTCTAAGGGGGACTGTCCGAGTAATGACACCGCACAATCTTCTTTTTCAGGAAGCAATGTGAGTTGATTAGATGGATCGCTGAGCAACCATCGCTTGAAAACCGGGGTCATCTCAATATCGCATGCCAATTTCTGTGCGGCTTGGCATATGCAACTGATTTGAGTTGCAACATCTTCTCCAGCAGTCGGCAGTATGTATGCGTGAGCCTCTTTTCGGCTTGTGTCGAAAAGAGATACCATGGCATCCGCCCTGTCATATTTGAAATTTAGATATTTCATTTCTGTAATTGTCTACAAAAATAACCATTTTAATTGAGATACGCAAAAAAAATTCGTTTTACGTTTTTACGCTGTGCGTTTTGTGAGGATCGTTAATCGTTGATAGTTGGTTTTAGATTGTCTATCCAGTTGCGGATAAGATCGAGTTTTTCCTGACGCACCACTTCAACGGAATGATCATAGTTCCAATCTGACGATATGTCGGTGTCAAGAATCAAAAATAGTTCACTTTCGGCACTTTGTCTTGGCGCTACACGATCCATTCCCGGTATTTTTCTTGAGGGGACCGAGATAAGATTTCCAAAACTGTTGCCAACGAGCAGGTCAAGCCCGGCGGCGGCATGCCCGGAGCCACCGTGACATTGCACACAGGTGGTGTTGAAAATTTCCGTCTGGATAGCAGTTTCCATAGATATGTCGATACCTTCTGCGTTAAGCTGAATAGATCCGGACTGCTGCGAGTAGTCAGCAGAGAGGAATGTGGCTACGCGTCGGCGCAGGCGATCGATGGCACAAAGTTCGATGGTGGTCACAGACGTAGGGATACCTGACAGGGTCACATCGCAATTCCCGTCGCTGACCGACGTGTCAATGTTCTTGCTTATGACAGCATAGTCGTTGCCTTCTTCAAAACCTGCTAAGGCGAGTGTATATCCGGAGCTCCACGTGTCGCAACCTGTCACTTTGCCTGAAAAACGGGCCGTACCTCCTTCTTCCGTTTGCACAATGTCGTCGTTGTAGATGCGTCCTTCGTCGCAAGAGACGAGAGATACTAAAAAGGCTGTTGCTAAGATAATGCTATGATAGAATTTCATAAAATATTATTAAGTCATATAAGTTCTATAAGTCGTTTAAGACTTATAATTCTTATGATATAGGCTCTTAGAAAGAGTATTGTGCCATTATTGTAACTGAGCTTGTGGCGAGCCCGAGATTATCTTCATCGCGGTCCATTTGGCGCGCGTGGCCTGTACGTCCGGTATACTGATACATAGCCTGAAGCTTAAGATTGATGCTGTCAATAAAATAGTTGGCACCGATAGCGGGCATATTTAGAAAACCACCTTTCTTCGTGGAATTGCGTTCGAAGAAATCATATCGCAAGCATCCCTGGAGCTTGTTTGTCAGGAAATATCCGGCTTGAGCATAGCCTCCGTAGTAGTTGTAAGATGTGTCGATTTTCTGCCTTTTTGTGAAGCCAACGTTCATATAGTAGAATTCTGCGCCGAAATACCAACGGTTTTTAATCCATGACCATTCCAGTCCGAGACGGAGATCGTTTGTGCTTTCGTTTTCGCTTTCCACATTGAGTGAGCCAGACACTCCGATGAGCATCTTGTTGCTGTTGAGGCGACGTGGATCGCCTTGAGATGCAGGCATCACACCAAATGGCTGGTAAGTGAGACGGGCTGCATACAGAAGCGACGGTATGTGCCAGTCATCACTGATGGTCTTGGTGGCAGTGTTTACGCTTGCGCCCGTTCCGTTGAAAAGACCTACCTGATATCCGAACTTATCTTTGACCATACCGTGGACTTCCACTCCGAGGTCAAAACCGGTACCTATATGCGGAGTCACTGCATTGAGCGAATACGGAAGAATGACAGAAGCAGTCAGCGACGTTGGAAGCACGGGAAAGAGGGTTTCGCCGAGAGTGGTGAGATATGCGTGTGAGAAAGGAGTCTTGAACTTGCCTATACGCACACCAAATTCATCGGATGGACGCACATCTGCCCACGCCTGCTGAAGCAGGCCGCCCCCTGAAGCAGCAGCATTTATAGAGAGGTTGAAAGTGACGATATTGAATGCCTTACCAGTAAATCCGAGCACTGCATATGGGATACCGAAACCGGAGTTTGCCACATTGTCTTGATTGTAGGCAGGGTCGAGACCTGCATCGTCATAGTAATTGTAGTTGGCAGTGGTCTGCACCAAGAGATAAGGTTTGAAGAGGAAGTCCCCTTTCTTGGTTGTGAATGTGAATCCACGGTGGTCTGCGAGAGAGACGACACCGTTTTCTGTATCCGTGTCATACTGGGCTTGAGCAAGGGGTGCGAATGCGAGGGCTAATATGGCGGTAAGTATTGTCTTTTTCATTGGATTAATTTTTTGAGATTAATCTTGATAAGTCTTGATTAATCTTATAGATTTAGATGTGGTTATAGAGATTGAAGGAATTTAATGATTGCATCGCGGTCTGAACGCGGCATTTTCTTGAATATATTCTTGGAAGCTTCCCCTTCTCCGCCGTGCCACATGATAGCTTCTGTGAAGTTGCGGGCGCGTCCGTCGTGGAGGAAACAAGTGTGACCATTGACTTTCT
>CAYNEZ010000175.1:0-6523 GCA_964396365.1 uncultured Sangeribacter sp.
CACGCTATGGTCAAGTGAAGGAGCAGTTTAATTTCCCAGATGATTTTGATCCATCCTTACAATTGGATACGCCTTCTGAAGGAATACACTGGATAGGTGGTGGTTTTGATACGGACGACACCTGGTTGTTAAATTGTAGAGACACATTTACATGGACTGACGGATATCCTGTGATGTCAGGAAGTGTCAATTCCATATTTACAGAAGATGGAGAAGAGTTCCAGACAAATTTTTATTCAATTGATTACGACACATCCGAATTAATGGCAGGGAATATATTATTCTGGCAAGATTACAATAAACGTGAGAACTTCTACTACTATAAGATTAATGCTGCAACTGATGGAGTAAATTCTGACTACACTTCAGGCGAAACAGAATGGAATAAAAATCGCAGTTATACGGATACATATTATTATGGTTTGCTTAACACAAGCAGTATAAATGAAATGACAAATAATCAAAACGTGGTAGAAGAAAAACGCTATAATGCTGCTGGAATTAAATTAAACGCTCCAACAAAAGGGTTAAATATTGTGGTATATAGTGATGGATCTGTTATAAAAGAATTTTTAACGAAATAATTTGATTTAGGGTTTAGTTTTAAAAGGCGCATTTAAGGAAGGTGCGTCCTTTTTTTTATTAAGTATACTCTCTCCGCCATGGGAGGGGGCCCCTCTATATCTTCAAAAGGCGCGTGGCAGAGCCCGACTCTGCTTCGCGCCTTTTTTATTATCCATCTATGGACTTGCATCAGAAGTACATAAATTCATAGTCTATTTTTTGATATGCTTTTCCCCGTTTTGGATGTAAATACCATGTGAGGGCTCTTTTATGAGACGATGTCCATTAAGGTCATAGATCATATTCTGTGAAGGAGCTAATGAAATGGTCTCAACTCCAGTCCAGGAGTTCATGTCTTCAAGTGTTATGACGCGGTCATCGTTCATGGTCTTGCGCCATTGCTCCGGGCTTGTCTGATCTACGAATTTGCCATCCCAAGTCTGATACCATGGCATCCACCAAGACCACATTGCCTCTTCTTCTGCCTGCTTTTCGATGTCAGGAATAGGTCCATTCTCCGACAACGCTATGATCTTTTTTCCTTTAGTAAGCGCTTTGAGTTTGTCAAACGTAGAGGCATTGTTTGAATAGTCAAACGCAGGGTTATAGATATCTGCCGAGACAAAATCGTAGTATTCCTCTCCCGGATTCCAGTCTGTATCGTCAGCACCGGCATTCCAAACCCACAATACATTGTGGACTCCTTTTACTTGTGTCATTTCGTCGAATACCAATTGGAAGAGCTTTACGAAATCAGCAGCATTCTTATTTCTGCCCCACCAAAACCAGCCACCACTGGCCTCATGAAGAGGACGGAAGATACATGCCATTCCTGCTTCCTGCAGCTCAAGAAAATAATCAGCAATGATGTCTATATCATGAATAATATACTGATAAAGTTCTGAAGATGTATTCCACGACCCATCGCTGTTGAGGGCTTGCGATATGCTTACACTCGTTTTTTCAGAATAAAAATCATCGGTCTTACGGCTTGGATCATGCCAGTGCCATGAGAAAGCGGGGAATCCGCCACGGCGATATGTGTCTTTGGCTAATTCAATGGCGCTGCGGGTATATTCCTTAAACCAGTTTTCGTTTTCTGTGCGGCCTGTGGCAAAGAGAAAGTCGAATCCAACGAGAGCAGGATATTTCCCTGATGCCTCATAGACAGCTTTCATGTCATCGTGATTGGTCACATCTCCGTTGGCAGAACCCATGTCTCCTGTCATTATTCCGGAAATGGTCTTTTTCCCGAAATTTTCGCAAAGGAATGAATACATTGTCTTGGCTGCCTCGGTAGCCTTTACATCAACGGGAGCAGCTGCTATGTCGAATGGATACTCATCCTGCGGAGAATCTATACGAATATAGTCAATATCAAACCATGTCCAGTTTGGTGTTATGACTATCTTGTTTTGTCCTTCCGACAAAAAGAAAGTGCCCATTTCCACTTCTTCATAGGTGTCAAGACTGAACTGTCCGGAGCTTCCATTTACTGAGCAGTTTACAATCTTGCTGCCTCCGATGCCATCGCCTGCTACAAAAAGTGAGTATTTACCTTTTTGGTCGACGGTAACATCAAATGTGATTTTTGCATTTGTCTCGGTCAGCTTAAGCGCCTCACCTCCTGAATACTTATTGTCTGAGACCACAGTGCAATTGCTGTAATCGGCTTTTTCTGCCTCCAATTTGGTGTCAGCCCAAGCTTGCGAGCTTGTCATACACCCGATGGCAAGAGTCAAATAAAGTAGTTTCTTTCGCATAGGTTAAGTTTATTTGGTAATTTTCGTATTTAGTTCCGTTTTGGATTCTAAGATTTACAATATTAACATACAATTGCAAAGTTACAATAAAGATCTACTCTAAAATGACCTTTTCGTATCTAATTATGATACTATTTGATTGTTTGCGTACGGTTCTATCTCAAAAGTATCCATAGCAGCCGTTGTTCCTATGCGGCCTCTGCGTTAGGTTGCATTTGGAGATTAGACGGAAAAACGTTATATTTGCGAAAAGTTTGACATTATGGCGCAATTGAGATACCCAGTCGGAATGCAGACCTTCTCGAAAATAATCGAGGGAGGCTATGCATATGTAGATAAAACTGCCTATATCAAGCCTCTGCTTATGGACTCCAGGACTGTCTATCTCATAGGAGCAAATTTCAACGAAAAGAAAGAAAATCGGGGCTTAGAATACCAAATCGAAAAAATGAAATAACATATACCTTATAAACCTATAAACCCTTAAACCTTAAGTTTCGCTTGCGAAATTTAAATACTGACATTATGAAGAAGATTTTTTTGCTTACTGCGATGTCGCTTATGTCGGCAGTCTCCGCATTGTGGGCTGCACCTCGCGAGAAGTATAACTTCAATAGCGATTGGCTACTAAAAGTTGGCGATATCAAGGGTGCTGACCTTAAGCAGCACGATGATAAGGAGTGGAAAAACGTCACTCTTCCCCGTGCTTTCAACGAGGATGAGGCATTTAAAGTTCCGATCGCCGAATTAACTGATACTGTAGTATGGTATCGTAAGCATTTTAAGATGCCGAAAGAAGCGAAAGGGCAGAAAGTTTTTGTGGAGTTTGAAGGCGTGCGTCAAGGAGCCGACTTCTATCTCAATGGTCATCCCCTCGGCTACCATGAGAATGGAGTGATGGCGGTTGGGTTCGACTTGACCCCATACATCAATTATGGTGGAGAGAATGTTTTATCGGTCAGAGTAGACAATAGTTGGACCTACCATGAGCGTGAAACCAACCAACGCTACCAATGGAACGACAAGAATTTCAATGTCAATTATGGCGGTATTCCAAAAAACGTCTGGCTTCATACTACCGACCACGTATATCAGACACTCCCATTATATAGCAATCTCGGCACTACAGGCACTTACATCTACGCTACGGACATTGATGTGGCGAGTCGTAAGGCTGTGATAAATGCAGAGAGCGAGGTCAAGAACGAGTCAAAGAAACCTGCAAATGTTGGCTATGAAGTCGAGGTTATAGATGCAGATGGAAAAACTGTAGGCAATTTCAGCAGTGCTCCTGTCCGGGTCATGCCAGGAGAGACAGTGACTCTTTCAGCTTCCGACACATTGACCGACCTTAATTTCTGGAGCTGGGGCTATGGCTATCTCTACGATGTGAAGACCCGTCTGACTGTAGATGGTAAGACGGCAGATGAGGTGACTACACGTACCGGTTTCCGTAAGACTCGCTTCGGCGACGGTAAGATTTGGCTCAACGACCGCGTGCTGCAGATGAAGGGATATGCACAGCGCACAAGCAACGAATGGCCCGGAGTAGGTATGTCGGTTCCGCCATGGATGAGTGACTACTCCAATGGTATGCTCATCGATCATAATGCCAATTTCTTCCGTTGGATGCACGTGACGGCTTGGAAACAGGATGCTGAATCCTGCGATCGTGTAGGCGTAATGCAGATGCTCCCGGCTGGTGACTCTGAGAAGGATGTCAACGACCGTCGTTGGGGTCAGCGTAAGGAATTGATGCGCGACATGATCATCTATTTCCGCAATCATCCAAGCGTAATTTTCTATGAAAGTGGCAATGAGTCAATTTCTCGCGACCATATGCTTGAAATGCGTGAGATTCGCGACCAATACGACCCTTATGGTGGTCGCGCAATAGGTTCGCGCGAGATGCTTGACATCCGTGAGGCTGAATATGGTGGCGAGATGCTTTATGTCAACCTCAGTGAGCACCACCCGATGGTGCAGACAGAGTATTGCCGCGATGAGGGTCTCCGCAAGTATTGGGACGACTGGAGTTATCCTTATCACAAGCATGGCGATGGGCCACTCTACCGCAATGCGGATGCTTCTGCTTATAATCAGAATCAGGATCAGCTTGCAGTGGAAATGGTTCGCCGCTGGTATGATTTCTATCGCGAGCGCCCGGGTATGGGCAGACGTGTGAATTCCGGTGGTGCGAAAATCATCTTCTCCGACACCCAGACACATTGCCGTGGAGCGGAAAACTATCGTCGTAGTGGTGTGGTAGACCCTCTCCGCATTCCCAAGGATGCCTACTATGCACATAAGGTGATGTGGGATGGATGGGTTGACGTGGAAGGTGACGGCACTTACATCATTGGTCATTGGAATTATGCTCCTGAAGTCATAAAACCTGTTTATGTGGTGTCTACGGGTGATAGCGTCGCGCTCTTCGTCAATGGAAAGGCTCAGAAGGCACCGAAACGTGATTATGAATTCCTTTTCACCTTCGACAGCATACAGTGGGAGCCCGGAAAGATTGAGGCTATCAGCTTTGATAAGAATGGCAAGGAGACAAGCCGATTCTCACATACCACTGCAGGGGACCCGAAAAATCTCAAGCTGACACTTATGCAAGGTCCGGAAGGCACATATGCCGATGGTGCTGATATAGCTATCCTTCAGGTGGAAGTAGTGGATGAAAATGGTCAGCGATGCCCGCTTGCTAATGATATGATCGATTTCTCAATCTCCGGCCCGGCTGAATGGCGAGGCGGTATAGCGCAGGGAGATGATAACTTCGCGTTTGCTACATCGCTTCCTGTGGAATGTGGCATCACACGTGTGCTTGTGCGTTCTACTCCGGAGTCTGGCAATGTCAAGGTGACAGCCAAGGCTAAAGGATTAGGTGAAGAATCTGTCGAGTTTAACACAATTCCGGTGGAAGTTAAGGATGGACTCAGCAAGCATTTCCCGGCTAAGACTCTGAAATCACGCTATGATCGTGGTGCCACTCCCTCAACCCCTTCATACTATGATAAGAAGATTGATGTCCGTGTTAAGTCTGCTACCGCAGGGGTGAATCAGGAGTCTGTTGGCAATAGTTGGGATGATAATGAGTTGAGCGAATGGCGCAACGATGGTCACCTTGAGACAGCTTGGATAAAATATGAATTGGAACGTGCTGCTGAGATAGATGAGATCAATATCAAGCTGACTGGATGGCGTCAGCGCTCATATCCTCTTGAGATTTTTGCAGGCGACGAAATGATTTGGAGCGGAGATACCGATCGTTCGCTTGGCTATGTGCATCTTAAGACTCGTCCGGTAAGGGCTCGCGACATAACAATCCGATTGAAAGGCTCGACCGCTGATAGCGATGCATTCGGCCAGATTGTGGAGGTTGTGGAACCGGCAGCCGGCGAACTTGACCTTTTCAAGGCAAAGGGTGGCGACAAGACAGGTGGCGAACTCCGCATCGTAGAAGTCAACTTCCTCGAAAACCTCAATAAGTAATTCATCTAACCCTATGACCTGTCACCCGCAAATTTCATAAACGAAATTTGCGGGTGACTCTATACATGTAAAAAGGAATTTGCTTTACCAAATGGAATTGAGCTTGCGGTATTCTACCGGGCCTACGCCTGAAATGATGTTGTAGCTTTCGATCGGGAAGACGATGTTGGTCATACAAGTGGCGCCGTCTGCGCTGAAGAGTTCTACAGAGGAGCGGTCGACTACTACATGGAGTTCAATTTCGTCGCCTTCGCAGTTTAGCGGAGCTGAGATGCTGGGTACTGAGAAGAGGTTGTGGAATTTTACTTCACCTGTTGTAGAAGTACGCTTAGCAATGAGCATCTTTTCTGCACCATTCACCTCAAATTCCAGATATTGTCCCTTTGTATTCTCAAGACGGAATGTTGAGTTCTCGTTGACCTTGACTGTGAACCGAGCCTCATAAGAGTCAAGAGTGCCTACATTGCCGTCGGCTGCTGTTGTCCATGAGCCTGCGATTGCATCGAGTTCGTTCACAACTGGAGCTGCGAGAAGGGGAGTGCCGTTTACTTCTACAAGCTTAAGCTCATGAGGGAGAGTGAATGCGGAACGCCATGGTGATACAGGCACATTGCCGCAGTAGTTCCAGTTGTTCATCCAGCCAATCATGATCTTGCGGTCGCCGGGAGCATTGCTCCATGTCACGCCTGCATAGTTGT
>CAYNEZ010000176.1:0-6477 GCA_964396365.1 uncultured Sangeribacter sp.
TCTTGATGTTCATCTCCTTTGCCTTCTCCGGCTCTACCATCTTGACAAACTTGGCCGGGCATCCTGCCCAAAGTTCATGCTTGCCGATCTTGGTGTTGCTGAGCACTACGGAGCCGGCTGCCACGATAGCACCTTCCCCTACAACTGCATTGTCCATCACTACGGCACCCATACCTATCAGTGCGTAATCTTCCACTTTGCAGCCGTGGAGCACTACATTGTGTCCCACCGATACATGGTCACCAATCTCGATCGTTGACTTCTCATAGAGCGTGTGAAGCACACTGCCGTCCTGGATATTTACGCCGTTGCCTACGCGTATTGAGTTCACATCGCCGCGGAGCACTGCTCCAAACCATACGCTGCATCCGTCGCCGATCACTACGTCGCCTACCACTACTGCATTTGCTGCAAGGAAGCAATCCTTGCCTATCACAGGGGTAAATCCCCTGACTTCTTGTATTATTGCCATTTTATTAAGTTTTCAGTTATAAGTTAAAAGTTGTCAGTTGTCAGTTATAAGTTATAAGTTGTCAGTTGTCAGTTATAAGATTTATAAGACTTATAAAATTTATAAGACTTATAAGATTTATAAAATTTATAAGATTCTGCATTTCCCGGAGAGCCACTTCGCTTCTTCTTCCGATAGAAGCGGCGAAAGCCTTGCATAGACCTCTCTGTGATATGCCTCAAGCCATTCCTTTTCTTCAGGAGTAATGATTTCCCATTCTATCAGGCTGAGGTCGAAGGGGAAGAGGGTCAGGTTGCGGAATCGGTAGAAATCGCCAAATTCATTGCTCTTCCAAAGCTCCACGGCAAGCATATTCTCACAGCGGATTCCATAGCCGTCTTCTATGTATAGGCCTGGTTCGTCGCTCATCACCATTCCCGGTTCCAAAGCTACGGGTATCTCGTTCATCCTTATCTGCGCAGGTCCTTCATGGCAGTTGATGAAGAATCCCACTCCGTGCCCTGTGCCGTGGTAGTACGCCTTCCCTTCGTTCCAAAGGAATTGTCGTGCGAGGATGTCGAGCTGCGCGCCTCGCGTTCCTTTTGGGAATGTGGCGCGTGCAAGGGCGATCATACCCTTCAAGACGAGTGTGAAGTCGTGCTTCTGCTCCTTTGTGGGTTCTCCACCCAGTGCAACGGTTCTGGTTATGTCAGTGGTCCCTTGGAGATACTGGCCGCCGCTGTCGATCAGGAGAAGCCCCTGTCCTGTTACGGGCACATCTGTTTCGTTGCTCGGCTCGTAATGTACGATGGCGCCATGGGCATTCCAGCCAACGATGGCGGCGAAACTCTCGTCAACGCAGTCAGGGTCGGCAAGCCTGCACTCCCGGAGTTTGCGGGCGATGCTCATTTCTGTGAGTTCTCCCTTTGGAAACTCTTCGTCGATCCATTTGAAAAGTTTTACGAGCGCAACCCCATCTTTTTCCATGGCAGTGCGCCAGTGGGAGAGCATTGTCTCGTTCTTGACGCTTTTCAGTTTCGCCACTCCTTTTCCCCCAACTATGGCGGTAGGTATTGCTTCTGCGATTGTGATAGCTGTGAGTTCAGGGTCGATCAGCACGCAGGTGTCAGATGGGATAGAACCGGCAAATTCCGTTGCCTCGTCATATCCACGTGTGTCTATATTATATTTCTTAAGGAACTCCTTTACTTCAGTCGACAGTTTCTCTTCCTTTATTAAGAGTGTCCGGTTCCCTTCCTTGTCAAGATATAGGTAGGCGGGAAAGACAGGGCTGTAGGCTACGTCGCCGGCTGCCCTTAGGTTGGTCGCCCAAGCTATGTAGTCGAGCGCAGACATCAGTATTGCGTCTGCTCCCTCTTTCTCCACTTCCTTCATGATTCTTGCAATCTTCGAATCTACCGTCTCTCCAACTGTTTCCTCATCATGGATAAATAGAGGATTGAGTGGCTGGCTCGGACGTTCGGGCCATATGAAGTCAAACATAGGGAAATCAGTGGCGAAATGGAGGTCGGCTTCCTCGAATGCATTCCTCATTTTCTCGGAGTCCGTGCTGCTGAATGTCATTCCATCTACGGCTACGACGGAATCTTTCGGCATTAAGTGGGCTACATATTCCACGAGATCCACCCCTTCAGGTCCGTCGAGGGGCATCATGCTGAAGCCTGTGCCTTCGAGTTGCTGACGTGCCTGGATGAAAAATCGGTTGTCGGTCCAGACAAGAGCCTTGTCTTTAGTCACAACGGCGATTCCGTTGGTGCCGTTTTCTGACTTGAATCCTGTAAGCCATTCACGTCCGCGCCAGTGTGCGGGCGGAATCTCGCTCTGATGCGGGTCGGTACTGTTGATGATGCAGCAGTCTATTCCATGCTCTGCCATTGCCTTGCGCAATGCATTGAGTCTTTTCTGTTCTATCTTTTCCATGGTCGATAATATCTTTTGCAAATTTAATGAAAAAAATCATTATCTTCACCATTTTCTAAGCCTAAAATTTGAAAAGTTACATGCTCTCTGTGTCTGTTATCTTATGCCAATATCATTCGTGGCTATTCAACTATCCTCCTCTGCAGTTTCCCTCAACCGGCGAAACGAAATTTCCGATTGCCAAATTCGGTTCCTGCCCGAGTAGTCATTGGCATACTTTGGAGTCCAAGAAAGATATAGTAATATGCCATAATTGGTCAGATTGGTGCAATTATGGTAAAAATGTGCGTAAATGGGTAAATTTATCAAGAAAATTCTTGCACAGAAGAAAAATTTGTACTAATTTTGCATCGTCAAGAGAGGAAAGAGTTTGGTTTGAAATAATTGGCATAGCATTTTTATTTCTCTTGACAAGCAAGTCTAAAGCTTTTTAAGTAATAGTGATATAATTTGTAAGTTAGTGGTTGAGTAAGTGTTGCTTTTGCTTGTGAAAGTAGGTGCAATTTCTAAAAAATCACACTGAGGCCGGAGTTTGCGAAAATCCCGGCCTCAGCGTTTTTTTATACATTCCCCTCATCAGATATGCCATCAATTTTTCTCCATAAAAAAACTGTGCCTAATAAAGACACAGTTTTTGCCATAAAATTTATAGGTAGAATAAGATTTATAAGACTTATAAGATTTATATGACTTATATGACTTATCTCACCATAACTACTTCACATATTCCACCGCAGCTTTCTCCACCGGAATCGCAGCCAGGTAATTCTTGATATATTTGTCGAATCCCTCTACGTCTTCTTCAGTTGGAGTGATGCTTGTGCCGGTATTGCCGTTAAATACTTCCATCTCGAGATAGTCGGCAAGATTGCGGTCGTTGACATTGTTCACGAGATACCCTGCCAGAAGTGCCATACCCCATGCTCCGCCTTCGCCTGCAGTCTCCATCACTGAGATAGGAGAGTTAAGGGCTGCCGCCAGAATTCGCTGGCCAACGCCTGGAGTCTTGAAGAGGCCTCCGTGGCCTGTGATACGGTCTACCTTGATCTTTTCTTCATCGAAAAGAATGTCGTTGCCTATCTTAAGGCATGCGACAGCTGCATTAAGATTGGCACGCATGAAGTTGGCAAGATTGAAGCGGTTTGCTACTGAGCGCACGAAAAGCGGACGCCCCTCGTTCAGTCCGGTGATAGGCTCGCCGGAGTAGTAGTTGTAGCTTACGAGTCCTCCGCAATCCGGGTCTCCGTTGAGGGCATTGTTGTAGAGTTTGCCGAAGATTTCGTTCATGTCTACAGGCACTCCCATTAGTTCGGTATACTCACGGAATATACCTACCCATGCATTGAGGTCGGAGGTGCAGTTGTTGCAGTGCACCATAGCGACGAGGCTACCGTCGGGAGTCGTTACCATATCGATCATTTCGTATGGACGGCTCAATTCCTTCTCAAGCACGATCATAGAGAAAGAAGATGTTCCGGCTGATACGTTGCCGGTGCGCTGCTTTACAGCATTGGTTGCCACCATACCGGTCCCTGCGTCTCCTTCCGGTGGACACAAGGGAGTTCCTGCTTCGAGATTGCCCGAGATATCAAGGTGCTTGGCTCCTTCTTCTGTCAGATAACCGGCATTCTCGCCCGCCACGAGTATCTTTGGAAGCACATCCTCCAGTTTCCAGTCGAAGTTCTTGTCGGCTATCATACTGTCGAATTTCTCTACCATCTTGGCGCTGTAGTTCTTTGTCTCAGGATCTACGGGGAGCATGCCGCTGCCGTCACCGATTCCGATCACTTTCTCTCCTGTCAGCTGCCAATGGATATATCCTGCCAATGTGGTGAGGAATGCAAGATCTTTCACATGCTCCTCGCCGTTCAGTATAGCCTGATAGAGGTGGGAGATGCTCCAGCGAAGAGGAATGTTGTAGTCAAATTCTTTTGAAAGGATAGCAGCTGCCTCTCCGGTGTTGGTGTTGCGCCATGTGCGGAAGGGAGCCAACATATTGCCATTCTTGTCGAAAGGCATGTAGCCGTGCATCATCGCGCTGATGCCGATGGATGCCAGCTTCTTTATCTCCACTCCGTATTTGTTCTTCACGTCTTCGCGAAGATCGCGGTAGCAATCCTGAAGTCCAAACCAGATTGCCTCCAGGCTGTAGGTCCAGAGATTGTTGACAAGCTGGTTTTCCCATTCGTGGCTACCCTGTGCTATCGGATTATTGTTCTCATCGATGAGAACAGCCTTGATTCGGGTAGAGCCAAACTCGATGCCGAGGATGGCCTTACCCGATTCAATTGTCTGTTTTATTTTTTCAGGCATATTGTTTGGTTTTCGTCGTTTTCGTCGTTTTCATCGTTTTCATCGCTTACGACGACAACGCTGACAACGATGAAAACGCTGACAACTTATTTATTCAGCAAGTAATACACGTCGTTGTAGCGGAGTTCGCGCTTGAAGCCCTGCATTGTGGTGTCTTTGTCGATGCGCACCATCTCGATGCCTGCCATCTCAGCGTAGTCTTCCCAGTATTCAGGAGTGATGTCGTAAGAGAAGCAAGAGTGGTGTGTGCCGCCTGCCATGATCCATGCGCCTGCGCCGATCTCGAAGTTGGGCTTCGGAATCCAAAGGGCAGATGCAACTGGAAGCTTTGGAAGTGGCTTCGACTTGATGCACTCTACGTCGTTGACGATGAGACGGAAACGGTTGCCAAGGTCGATGACAGTTGCTGTGATGCCGTCGCCAGGCTTAGAAGTGAAGACGAGGCGTGCAGTCTGAGCCTTGCGGATGCCGATGCCAAGGAAGTGAACTTCGAGGCGAGGACGCTCCTCAGCGATAAGCGGGCAAACCTCAAGCATGTGTGCCTGCAGGATAGAGCTGTTGGCTCCGTCGAAGTTGAGGGTATAGTCTTCGAGGAATGAGCATCCCTTGCCCATACCCTGGCTCATATACCAAAGAGTGCGGTAGAGAGCTGCTGATTTCCAGTCGCCTTCAGCACCGAAACCGATACCTTCTGCCATCAGACGCTGTGAAGCAAGACCCGGAATCTGGTCGAAGCCTACGAAGTTCGGGTCGTTGATGTCCTGGGTGCCGAGGTCGTCGAAGTTGGTAGTGAATGCCTTTGCGCCCTTCTCCTTGAGGATGCTGCGGAGAGCGAGTTCTGCCTTGGCAGCTTCATATACTGACTTATATCCTGCAGTGCTTGGATCTTCGAGAGCTGCATCATGAGCATATTCCTTGAAGTAGACTGCCATGAGAGCCTTGGTGTCTTCGTCGGTCACTTTCTTATAGTGCTCCATAAGTTCGCTTACGGGGCAATAGTCTACATGGTAGCCAAGCTGCATCTCTGCGTCGACCTTGTCGCCATCGGTCACAGCCACATTGTTCATCTGGTCGCCGAAGCGGAGCACGAGCATATCCTGAGCATCAGCCCAAGCTGCTGCTACGCGCTGCCATACTGCGATGCGGTCCTGAGTGTTGGCATCTTTCCAGTAACCTACCACTACTTTGCGACGCACCTTCATGCGTGCGCAGATATGTCCGAATTCGCGGTCGCCATGGGCACTCTGGTTCAGGTTCATGAAGTCCATGTCCATAGTGTCCCAAGGTATTTCGGCATTATACTGAGTGTGGAAGTGGAGGAGTGGCTTGCGGAGTGCCTGCAGGCCATGGATCCACATCTTGGCAGGTGAGAAAGTATGCATCCAAGTGATGATACCTACGCACTTCTGATCGTTGTTGGCAGCCTTCATAACAGCCTCAACTTCCTTTGAGGAGTTAGCTGTGCCCTTATAGACGACCTTGATCGGCAGACGACCTGAATTGTTAAGTCCATCCACCATTTCTTTTGAGTGAGCGTCAACTGCTACGACTGCATCACCTCCATAGAGCAACTGTGCGCCAGTCACCCACCATATTTCCAAATTTTCGTACATGATATTTAAGTTTTTAAGTTATCAGTTTTATAAAATTTATAAGAATTATAAAATTTATAAGATTTATAAGAGTCCTTAAGAAATAATTCTCAATTCCAAATTATTTTTGTCCATAATAAGCATTAGGTCCATGCTTCCTGTTGAAGTGCTTCTCCACAA
>CAYNEZ010000177.1:0-6457 GCA_964396365.1 uncultured Sangeribacter sp.
GCCGCCCGGATGAGGTGAACGAGATGGTGTTTGACCTGATGTTTAATCTCAATGCCACTGAGGATCAGCTCGATTTCCCTACCGTATATGGAAGTGCGAAGGAAAACTGGATGAGCAAGGACTGGAAGGTGCGCACTGACGATATCACTGCAGTGCTTGATGCAATCATCGAATATATCCCAGCCCCAACACAGATAGAGGGTGAGCCCCAGATGCTTATAACGAGCCTTGACTATTCGAGCTATGTAGGGCGTATCGCCGTGGGACGCGTTCACCGTGGCACTCTCCGCGAGGGGATGGATATTGCTCTTTGTAAGAAAGATGGCAGTGTGAAGAAGCAAAGGATCAAGGAGCTGCATACTTTTGAAGGAATGGGCAGAAAGAAGGTGACGGAGGTAAGCTCCGGAGATATCTGTGCCATTGTGGGTCTTGAGGATTTTGAAATCGGGGATACTGTATCTTCACTTGAGAATCCAGAACCGCTCCCGAGAATTGCCATTGACGAGCCGACTATGTCGATGACATTCACTATCAACAATTCTCCCTTCTTTGGAAAGGATGGCAAATACGTGACTTCCCGCCATATCCACGACCGACTTATGAAGGAGCTTGACCGCAACCTTGCCCTGCGTGTGAGCAAGGGTGATACAGAAGACAAGTGGATAGTCTACGGGCGCGGTGTGCTTCATTTGTCGATTCTCATCGAGACTATGCGAAGAGAGGGGTATGAGCTTCAGGTGGGTCAACCTCAGGTGATCATAAAGGAGATCGATGGAGTGAAATGTGAGCCTATCGAGGCATTGACGATCAATGTCCCGGAGGAATACAGTTCAAAAGTAATCGATATGGTGACCCGGCGCAAGGGTGACATAATCAGTATGGATACGCAGAATGATCGTATCAACATAGAATTCCATATTCCTTCACGCGGCATCATCGGCCTGCGCAACAATGTGCTGACGGCAACTGCAGGGGAAGCCATCATGGCTCATCGCTTTCTGGAATATCAGCCATGGAAGGGTGATATAGAACGTAGGACGAATGGTTCGTTGATCGCAATGGAAGCCGGAACTGCCTATGCGTATGCAATAGATAAGCTTCAGGATCGTGGCCGCTTCTTCATCTTCCCGCAGGATGAGGTGTATGCCGGACAGGTGGTAGGTGAGAATGCGAAGGACAGGGATATCGTGGTCAATGTCACCAAGTCGAAGAAACTGACAAATATGCGTGCCTCAGGGGCTGATGACAAGGCTAAGATTGTGCCTCCGGTGGTATTCTCTCTTGAGGAGGCTCTTGAATATATTAAGGAAGATGAGTATGTGGAGGTGACTCCGAATCATCTTCGTCTGCGCAAGATAATCCTTGACGAGAATGAGAGGAAAAGAGCTAATAGGAATGAAGGGTGAGTTTTGAGTCTTCAGTCTTTAGTCTTCAGTCTTCAGTCTTTAGTCTTAAGATTGCGGACAAGCCGCTTATATAATGAGAAATCCGCTTACATCAAAAGAAAGAAGAGGGCTGGCAGCCGTTGCGGCTGCAGCCCTCTTGTGTATTTGTTCGGGATTTGTGTTTCGGAGTTGCTCCCATTCAAGGATAAACGATAAGTCGATAAATATAACGGAGAGTAAGGATAGCTTAGATAGTTTGGATAGCTACAATAACTATCATAAAAAAGCTAATGGGATTAATGGGGCTAATAAGCCCAATGGGGATAATGAGACTGATAAGAAAAAAACTTCTAAGAGGAAGGGTAAGGGGACTAAAAAGAAGAAGGCCCTGAAGAGCTATCCGGTGAGGGATCCGCTTTCAGAGCCTTGTGATTAGTCTTTCGGTCAGGGATGAGCAGGGAGTGCGCATTCCTACTTAGTTTTATTTGTAGTGCTTGTCGATCGTTGGGGTGGAGGAGCGGAATGCTTTCATCACCATTCCCACTGTACTGCCTAAGTAGGTAGGGTCGGCACTATAGTATTTCTTTCCGTCTGTAGGATAGAAATATCCATCTATGTCTTCGTCAACCACTACAGTAGCACTCTCATGACCCGGGTATTGCACAAGCTGGCATGGGAGGCCAAGGGCATTCCATAGGAGATAGGAGAAGAAGATGGCGCGGTCTTCACAGTCATTCTTGTCATAGATGAAATTCTCTTCCAGGAAATATGGCTTTTCAAAGCCGTGGAAGTCCTGATCGGTAGAGTAGTTGAATCCATTATGACAGAGAGACATCAGAGAGTTTACCGCCTCACGGTTGCTTTTACCTGCAAGTTGCTCCTTCAGTTGATTGACAATATCGTCGCGCAGCTTACTGTCTACCCATGATGATGCAAAGTCTCCGGTAGGCATCTGAGGGTAATGATAGAGAATATTCTTAATGTTCTCATTCACTTCACCTTTAAGTGTCAGTTTGCCGTTGGTCAGGGTAAATGGTTTTGCCTTCATCGGGAGGCTAAGTCCGGTAAGCCTGAGGTCGGAAGTCTTTCCGAGGGAGTTTGCCGGAAGCTTGCAAGTCATCAAACGCATTGATTCCCCAGCTTTGGGAGCATCGAAACCTTCCGGATAAAGGATGGTGTATTTTCTGCCGTCAATGGTCTGTGACATTGTGGCATACACCACCTTTTGGTCAAAAGGCATCATCACCATGAAGGTGTCGTTGAGCTTCAAGAGTCGAGCGTCATATCCCATATTGGAGAGCAGGAAATGAATTGCCGACATTCGGGCAGCCGGATTGGAATTCTTAAATTTCTGATTGACGAAAGCCTCTGTCAGACGATAGGTGAGATATCCATTCAGACCAAGCTGCTGAGCAAGACCGAAAAGCTGACGAGATGTCTCTACTCCACCGTCTTGAGCTGCCATCTTCTGCCAATGAGCTCCGGTATCTTCCGGACCATTGACAACTGATGCAATCTTGAAGTCTATTTCAGGAATAAATGCTTCCATTCCGTAGAAATCAAACATAAAGTTGTTTTGATTCTGGGGGATCTTGAAGGTTTCTTCCGTAGCATAGCCACTTTCATCGATGACACGCTGCAGATCTTCAGGGCTCATACGGCGGTCGGACATGTCAATGTTGACGATCCCAGACTCACCCGGATTTGGGGCAGCAGTCTGCCCGGGGAATGATCCGAAAGTGAATTCAGGATCTGGAAGTCGGAGAACAGCGCGTTCATAGTTACTTCTGCTGGCTGCATCAGACATCTTTAAAGAAGACAAATTTGGTGACTGAGCCATTGTCTTCGGCATAGAGCTGCCATCTTTTCCCGGAACATCAATCTTCAAAGAAGGATAGTCATAATCCTTAATGTTTCCTTTTGCCAGTTCCTTTCCAGGTTTTGCTGCAAGCACTCCACCCGAAGATGATGCTCCGAAACGAGGCGTAGGAAGTTTAGCTACGGTAGGAGCAGGTGCTGGTTCAGGCTCAGCAGGCTTCAAAGGTAATGACTTTGGTTTGGGCTCAGTATATGGGCTTTCCTCTTCCCAAAGGGGCTCGAACTCATGCCATTCGCCATTCAGAAAATCAGCGTAGTGCTCGATTATCCTCGCTTTGAAACTGTCGTAGTCGCTCTTTATCTGCTCACGGAATTTATTGAATTCCGCAGAAGGAGATTGAGAAACTCCCGACATGCTTCCGAAAACCAAGAATGCTCCTAATATTATAAAGCTTTTACGCATTTTATTAACAATTACGATTACTTATAGTGCTTGTCGATGATCGGTTTCGTAGACTTGAAAGTGGGCATCACCTGGCCAATGCCACTACCACGGTAGGTGGGATCGGAGCTATAGTATTTCACTCCATCAGTGTCATAATAACATCCGTTGATGTCTGAGACGGCAGCTACCGCTACACTTTCGTGTCCTGGATACTGGATGAGCTGACAAGGAAGGCCGAGTGCGTTCCATACGAGATAAGAGAAGAAGATGGCGCGGTCTTCACAGTCGTTGTAGTCCCACAGGAAGTTTTCCTCAAAGAAATATGGCTTCTCAAATCCATGATAGTCCTGATCGGTAGAGTATTGAAAACCATAATGGCAGAGCGACATAAGGGTGTTGATAGCCTGTTTTTCGGTCATCCCTTCCATTTGAGACTTCAGCTGATTGACGATGTCCTCACGGAGCGTCTGATCAATCCAAGAGGAAGCAAAATCTCCGGCAGTCATCTGAGGATAGTGGTGAAGGAGTTTCTTGAGATTCTCATTGACCACACCCTTTATTGTGAGCCCATTGCGTGAAATTTCAAATTCTTTTGGCTTGAAAGGAAGACTTAAGCCCGTGAGTCGCAGGTCGGATGTCTTACCTTGTGTGTCGCTTGGCATTGCACATGTGGATAAAGTGATGCCTTGCTTAGGAAGCTTTGTCTTGTCAAATCCTTCAGGAAACATCGTATAGTATTTCCTTCCATCCATGGTCTTGGGATACAAACCATATACAACCTTCTGATCAAATGGGAGCATTACAGTGAAGACATCACCCATAAGGGTCAATCTTGCATCGTAGCCCATATTAGACAAGAGGAAATGCACCGCAGCCATACGAGACTTCTCGTTGCAGTCCTTAAACTTCTGATTAACGTAGGACTCAGTCAAACGGAAAGTGAGATAACCATTGAGACCGAGTTGCTGAGCCAGTCCGAAAAGCTGCCGTGCTGTCTCCAAGCCACCCTTCTGAGCAGCCATTTTTCTCCAATTTTCACCAGTTTCATCAGTTGAATTGAGGGTCTGTGAAATGGTGAAGTCAATTTGGGGAACGAATGCCTCCATCCCATAGAAGTCGAAACAATATTTGTCGCCTCCTTGAGGAGCCGAGAATGTCGCTTCGGTGGCATATCCGCTTCCTGTCACTGCGCGGTTAAGGTCTTCCTTGGTCATAGCCTTATCGGAATCTCCTGAATTGATGATTCCAGCTTCGCCAGGAGCGGCAGTCCTGGTCTGGCCCGGAAGGGAGCCAAATGCGAAACTTGGGTCAGGAATGCGCATTACGGAAAGCTCATAGTTTGTCTTTCCTTCAGCCTGCGATTCTGAAAAGAACATATTGCCGGGTCCGGATGTGAGAGTCTTTGGAGCAGACGCGGATCCGAAGTTAGAAGGAATGTCTATCTTCATAGGCTCGAAGTCAGGGTCAAGGTCAAGCCCATATGAAAGATTGCGTCCCGGTATAGCTGACAAGATGCCATTGAGTGAATTTTCACTCACTTCAGCATCAGGGAGACGAGTCAGAACCATATTTGTAACCAAAGTGTCCATTTCCTCTTCGCACACGGGAATTGTAGCTGGTTTTGGTTCGGTATATGGACTCTCATCTTCCATTATTGATTCAAATTCATGCCATTCGCCTTCAAGGAAATCAGCATAGTGCGCAATGATTCGAGCCCGGAAATTATTATAGTTGTTCCTGATAGTGTTTACGAACTCATCATATGCCGGATGGCGATGGCGGGACTGTGAGTTGCCCATAGTCCCGCCAAGAATAAGAAAAGTTGAGAGTAAAGCTATGCTTTTTCGCATATTATATCGAATTTAAATTTACTTTATTGGCTCGCTTACATAATCAGAGAGCTGCCTGCCATATTCCTGATTTAGATTAGACTCGGCCATCGCTTCTTTCATTGCTTTCAGACGGCGATTTGAAGCCTTATTCTCGTCTACAAGGAAAAACATGCGGAAGTCGGAAGTTCCATCGGGGTTCTTCTTTACAACTGTGAAAGACTCCTGCAGTTCACCTTGGATTTCTTTCTGGGTAAGGCGTTCGTAGGCTGCATAGAAGCGAGCGAATTCTTCATTGTTTTCTGTATCTACCTCATTACCGGCAGCATCAGTATAGCTACGACCCTTGATCTGAGAAGATGCTTTGGATGCATATTCACCCATTGCGAAAGTAAGGCACATCTGGCGTCCGTTGTTCATTGACTTAGCTTTACCATTGCCCATTTGTTCGGTAGCACCAAGTTCCATCTTTGCCATGTGCTTGTAGAGAGCGTCTTCGAGAGGAAGGCTGCCCATGATGTCAAAGCCTTCTTTCTTAAGATCCTTAGCACGTTTTTTAGCGTTCTTGTTACACAATTTTTCCTGCTTGGGAGTCAGAGCCGGCAAGGTCTGAGCGATAGTTGCAGGTGCGATGAGGCATAGCGCCATGAGAATCATGAAGATCTTTTTCATTGCTTTTTGGTTTTATTGGTTGATATTAAGTTGTTTTGTTATTCGTTTTCTATTTCTTTCTTAGACTTGAAATCTTATAAAAAGTTTACTTAATGATTTGGAAAGCGTGCAGGGAGTTAACAGACTATTCTTCAAATCTTCATAAGTGCAAATTTACGAAAAAAATGGTTCATATGCAATTTTTTATGTTTTTTTTGACTGAATTTTGATATTTTTACTCAACTTTCGCATGTTCAAAAACTCACGCAAAGGCCGCAAAGGCGCTTTATCTTTGCATCGTGAAAGATACTTTGGTCAAAAGTTCCTTT
>CAYNEZ010000178.1:0-3706 GCA_964396365.1 uncultured Sangeribacter sp.
TGGTTGCAAGTCACTGTTAAATGTAACAATTCCCTCCTCCGTTACGTCTATAGGAGACTCGGTTTTCCGGTACTGTGGAGCCCTTCAGAATATCCACCTTCCCTCCTCCGTTACGTCTATAGGAAACTCGGCTTTCCAATATTGCGAATGCCTTGAGAATATTAACATCCCAGAATCCGTTACTTCTATAGGTACAAATCCTTTTTCCAAATGTCCAAAGCTGAAATTAACGTTATCAAATTCTGAATCTTTTAGATTGGTTGATAATATGTTAATATCCTCTACTGGCATTCTAATTTCATGTCTCGATAATTCAGGAAGTATTACTGTACCTATTTCTGTGACATCTATTGGCTGCGAAGCTTTCGCTGAGTGTAAAGCTCTGTCTTGTGTTAATATTCATCACAATGTAACTTCCATAGGCAATGGAGCTTTTGCTCGGTGTGATTCTTTATTTCGCATTAATGTTCCTCACACACTAACTTATATTGGTGACGATGCGTTCTTAAAATGTTCATCACTTCAGGCTATTAGTATTCCTGATTCCGTTACTTTCATTGGAGAAAGAGCTTTCGCTGGATGTGTAGAATTACGAAATATCAAACTTCCCAATTTTATTACCTCTATCGCAAATGGAACTTTTTATTGCTGCTCAGCTTTACAGAGTATAAAAATTCCACCAAGTGTGACAAAAATTGATATGATGGCTTTTTCTGATTGTACATCATTAGAAGAGGTAGACCTTTCAGATTCCGTAGTTTCAATTGGATATATGGCTTTTTATAATTGTAGAAAGTTATTAGGGATGTGTATGCCATCTTCAGTACAACATATTGGAGAAAGGGCTTTGCCTACGAATTGTAATATTGTGCGTTTGCTTTAAATGGTTGCTATTTAGTATTTTAAGTTTTTTAATTCATAAATTAACTATACAGTGTATTTTGATTATGTATCACAATAATAAATTAGGGATATATGGACTATCCATTAATATCGGAATATAGGGAGGCGATATTGTCTGCTGAGGACAATTTTAATGAGTTGGCTTCGCTAAGGCCTGTGCTTGACGGTCACGGTGACCCGGTGATGTCGAGCGGTAACTTTGCGGTTGTTTTCAAGATGAAGGATGAGAACGACGGCAAGTTGTATGCTATTAAGTGCTTCATCAAAGACCAGGAGGGACGTGATGAGAGCTACCGTAAGATTGCCGATGAGTTGGAGGTCGTTTCCTCTTCCTATGTATTGCCGCTGCGTTATTTGGAGGATGAGTTGTTTGTTGATTCTCCGCAGTGTGACAGGGAGGAGTTTCCGGTCGTGGTGATGGAATGGGTTGAGGGGGAGACATTGGATGCGTATCTGAAGCGACACCTGAATGACAAGTACGAGTTGGAGATGCTTAGTTACCGCTTCAACCGGATGTCGGCGTGGCTACTTGCTCAGCCGTTTGCACATGGTGACCTCAAGCCTGACAACATTCTTGTGCGCAGGGATGGTTCTTTGGTGTTGGTTGACTATGACGGGATGTTTGTGCCTTCGATGAAGGGGGAAAAGGCACGTGAGTTGGGAAGCCCAGACTATCGTCATCCATTGCGCACGGATTCAGATTTCAATGAACATATCGATGATTTCTCGATATCTGTGATTGCTCTTTCGCTGAAGGCGATTGCTCTTAATCCGCAATTGAAAAGTGCTTCTGCATCATGTGATAGTCTTCTTTTGTGCGAGAAGGATTTTCAATCACCTGCCGAATCTGTCTTGCTAAAGGATATTCAGAATCTGACGAATGATTTTGAACTGTCAATGCTTTTGGGTATCTTTTATGTTGCATTGGCAAAGAATAGTCTTGAGATACTTTCGTTTAGACTCTTTATGACTGAGAAGCCAAAACAACCGGAAAAGCACAAAACTAGAGTTCCTCAATTAGTAGAGAAAATAGATACCAAATGCACAGATGAGGAGCTTGCGGCAGGTGTACCAGATGAATTCGGCGTGCTTTACAGTCCGGATGGTAAACGACTCCTTAAATGTGATAGTAAACTTCATCTAAGGGAATATGAAATTAAATCGGGGAGTCAAGTTATTTGTGACGAAGCTTTCGATATAGGCGGGTCTTTGCAAAGCGTCGTGATACCTGACTCGGTTACTTCTATAGGTAACAGTGCTTTCTCATGGTGTGAATCTTTGCAGAGGGTCAAACTCCCTGCCTCCCTTACTGAGATAGGAACGAACCCGTTTTCTAATTGTCCGTGTTTAAAAGTGGAATTAGCTGTTGGCTCTGCTTTCCGTATAATTAATAATCTACTGATCAACTCAGATGGTGTCCTAATATCATGCCTAAACAATTCAGAAAATATTATGATACCGAAGTCGGTTACTTCGATAGGTGACGATGCTTTCTTTGGATGCTGGTCTTTGCGGAGCGTCGTGATACCGGAGTCGGTTACTTCGATAGGTGAGGGTGCTTTTTGGCAGTGCTGGTCTTTGCAGAGCGTCGAAATTCCCAACTCAGTTATTTCTATAGGAGAGTATGCTTTTTATGATTGTAGGTCTTTGCAGAGCGTTGTGATACCGGAGTCGGTTACTTCGATAGGGGAGTGTACTTTCGAGGAATGCGAGTCTTTGCAGAGCGTTGTGATACCGGAGTCGGTTACTTCGATAGGTGACAATGCTTTCTTTGGATGCTGGTCTTTGGAGAGGGTAAAACTTCCTGCCTCCCTTACTAAGATAGGAAAGACCCCGTTCTCTAATTGTCCGCGTTTAAGGGTGGAATTAGCTGTTGGCTCTGCTTTCCGTTTGGAAAATGATTTGCTGATAGATTCCAATGGAGTCCTCATTTCATGTCTAAGTAAATCAAAGCGCCTTGACATTCCCGACTCAGTTACTTCCATAGGCGACGGTGCTTTCTCTTGGTGTGGGTCTTTGCAGAGCATCAGCATTCCCGACTCAGTTACTTCCATAGGCAACCTGGCCTTCGATGGCTGCGAATTGTTGCAGAGCATCAGCATTCCCGACTCGGTAACAGCCATAGGCAACAGGGCTTTCAATGGTTGTGAGTCGCTGCAGAGCGTCGCTATTCCAACTTCGGTAAAGAATATAGGTAAAGATGCTTTCCCTGAGAATTGTAAGGTGATTAGAAGATAAGGTTAAGAGTAGATGTTATGATTGTGGTTGAGTCTAAGCGGAGGAGGGTGGAGAATATTTTGAGGATGTATCCGGAGGCGATTATTGCGGATGTCACGAGCAATGCTAAGGACGGCCTTGTGAAGTTGAGTCCGTTTTATCCTCACGGTGGAATTCCTGTGCCGTTTAGTGAAGGGGTAACGGCTGAGTGCGTGGAGGGGATTTGGCAAGGATTAAAGGTATTTGAAGATGAGGGAATAGATGTAAGCCTTTTTCGGAATGATACAATGAAGAATCTGAAACGGACTGTGAGAAGTCATGGAAAAGTTTTGGGTCATCAGAAAGGGGTAAAGAGTCGAGAGATATTAGGGTATGTTGATGCCAAACACCAAATTTATATCCCCACTTTCAAATGGGTATTGGAAAATAAGGTGGCGTATATAATAGAACGGCTCAAAAATACGTCTAAAGATAAAACGATTGTCCTTCTCGACTACAATACCTGTTGCGATGTAGCCAATCCGTCAAAACCTCTTTCCCATGCTTATCTCATAAAAGCTTACGTTGAAGGTTTATATCCGTATGG
>CAYNEZ010000178.1:3806-6417 GCA_964396365.1 uncultured Sangeribacter sp.
CTCTTTCCCATGCTTATCTCATAAAAGCTTACGTTGAAGGTTTATATCCGTATGGACCGAAATCAGCAATTAAAACTGAAGATATACCTGAAACTAAGACCGGGATTGAGGTGATCGCTCCAATTTTACCTTTTATTGACTAATACTTTGAAACTATGGCAAAGCGTGACAATTATCTTTCATTTAAAGAACTTGTTGATTTCCATAATATAAGGAAACTATATCATTTTACAGACCGCGATAATCTCAAGTCTATTATTGACAACGGTGGTCTTTATTCATGGGCAGATTGTGAGGCTAAGGGGATACGTATTCCCAAACCGGGGGGTGGTGACCTTTCCAAGTCGCTTGACAGAAGGGATAATTTGCAGAACTATGTCAGGGTGAGTTTCGTTAACGAGCACCCGATGATGTATATAGCGATGAATGATGGGAGAATCACAAATCCTGTTATCTTGGAAATAGCTCCGGAGGTGATTTATGATAAGGAAACAAAATTTGCCGACCGTAACGCTACACGAAACGGGGCAAATGTAGGTGGCACATTTGATGATTTCAAGAAGATACATTTCACTTCAGTTAAGGCAAGAAAACATTTTGATCTTGATGCTGAGGAGCAGCAATTTTATCAGGCAGAAGTGTTGGTGAAGAATTTTATTCCTCTTGACAAAATCCTAAATATCGGTAACTTCGGATTTAAGTTGCCAACCGCCAACCAAAAAATTCAGAGTAAGCTACCCTACACAGCACAGATTACACGTGCCACTCCAACTGCGTTCATATTTCTGCTTGACCATTCGGTGAGTATGAGTAGTAACACTACCTATGGAGGTGAAAATATGCCGATGTCGGAGGCTGTGGCACGAATTGTAAACCGCCAAATCAATGAGTTGGTGTTACGGTGTATTAAGTCAAATGAGGTAAGGCATTATTTTGACATTGCCGTAGTGGGGTACGGTAAGGACTCTTATAGTGCGTGGGAAGGTAATCTCAAAGGACGGGATTTTGTTAGTCCGGAGGAGCTAAGAGACAATCCATATAAGCGTATAATAGTGAAGGAGGAGAAAAAGACACGTAAAGGTTTGGTAGTAAAAGAGGTTGAGAAGGTGCAATGGATAGAGGCCAATCATACCGGTTCGTGGACTCAATTCCATAAGGCTTTTGACCATGCGAAGAGATTGCTTGAGAAGTGGATGGAGGCACACCATGATCAAGACTGTTACCCTCCAACAATCATTCACATTACCGATGGGGAATATAATGGCGCATCAAAGAGTGAGGTGCAGCAGAAAGCCAATGAGCTGAAATCAATGTTTACAAACGATGGCAATGTGCTTCTCTTCAACATACACATCACTGCCAATGATAACGATGGTTTGACTTTCCCAAAATCAAAGGCTGAGCTTGACGGCAACCGCTATGCAATGGATTTATTCGACCTTTCAAGTCTGCTGCCACTGCGATATAATGAGGAAATATGCAAAATCAAAGCTACAGATTCATCTGCAAGACATTCAGCAATGGCTGTAAATGCGGATATGACAACACTTATAAAACTTATGGATATAGGAACTCCCACAAATATCAGTGTTTCGAAATGACAAAGACCAGATGTATAACCATAGGAAAGTTTGAGAAGAACGCCATAAATGAGGATGCGGTAATTGCACGTAAGAATCTTATTGCTGTATCCGACGGAGCGGGTGGTGGTGGACTTTTTGCCGACCGTTGGTCGAAGTATATGTTGAGAAGCTTGCCGAATACGCCTATTCGTTCAGCTGAAGAACTTGACGAATGGATAGGGAGTATTTGGGAGGCTTTCTATAATAAAGCCGAAGAGTCGGCAAAACGATTGGGAGGAATGGCTCTTGACAAGTTTTATGATGAAGGTGCTTTTGCCACGCTTGCAGTGGTATGGAGGTTATCAGATGACAAATGCCGATGGATGAGTTATGGTGACAGCGTGGTATGTCATTATGATTATGCTACGAAGAAGTTAAGTCATTCGTTTACTTCTCTTGCTGACTTCAATCGCCCTCCATATCTGATAAATTGTAAGGATGAATTGAATCCTATCGGTTTTAAGAGTGGTGAGTTCCGGTTAAGAAAAGATTCTTTTGTATTTGTAGTCAGCGATGCACTGGCGCATTACGTTCTTATGATGTATGAAATGTCTATGGGAGAGGCAGCGTATGATAAAGAGATACAAGATGCCCTCTGTGCAAGTTCAAAAAACAGTAACTTGTTGAAGAAGGGTTTAGCATTACCTGCTTTTAAGTTTGAGAAGGAGGTTGTTGACAAATTGCGTAAAGCTGTCTATGATGAAAGGTATTATAAAAAATGGCTAATAAGCCTTTATAGGAAGGGCTTATTAGCACTTGATGATTATTCACTTGCCGTTATGTATAATTGAATAATCAGGGGATGGTCAGGGTTAGGGTGATAGAGGTGAGAGTAGGGGATTAGGAGACGGCGAGGAGCTCGATTTCGAAGATGAGGGTGGAGCCGCCGGGTATGCCGGGTTGGTTGATTTTGCCGTAGGCTTGTTCGGCGGGGATGTAGACTTCCCATTTGTCGCCGGGATGCATCTTCTGCATTGCTATGATCCAAC
>CAYNEZ010000179.1:0-6413 GCA_964396365.1 uncultured Sangeribacter sp.
TGGGTATTCTCCACTCTTCCGCAGGTGTTGGCAGCCCTGACAGGACTCGTTATTGAAATCTAAAGCCAATGAGCATTCTGACAGAAGAGAAGATTGATGGATAGCAACAGCCTTTTAGTCCTACAACATGCAAAAGTCCGAAATGTTTCCGACACTCAATATCCCATATAAAACCATAAAAAATGTATCGCGCTGGTAACAAAATTTAATTCAACTAACCTAAAATAATCTAAATGACCAAAGAAGAAGAAATCCTCGCTATTAAAGACAAACCTGCAGTCATAGCCCACGTTGAAATGATGCAATCCATCATCTCACGGATGGCTGAAAATAGTGCCAAATGCAAAGAATGGTGTTTTACGCTCATCGGAGCTATTATGGCCTATTTTCTTAGTACAAGCACTTCCTTGAACGCCGATATACTTTATTGGCTCGCAACAATTTTCTGCGTCACTGATGCGTTCTACCTCGGTCTTGAACGTTCACATAAGAATAATCTCAACACCTTCCTTAACAAAATAAATAGTGGAGAGCCGATAGCTGATGACATCTTTTTCCCCAGAGGTGTAAAACCGTCCGGATCATTCAATTGTGTGCCTGAGAAAAAAATTCTTCAACTATGGGGCACTTTTAAAGCACTCTTCTCCCTTTCGATCTTACTCCCCTATGGGCTGCTTTTCCTTGCCATTTGTAAAATCGCATCGTAATCCCTGAAAAACAACAATGTATAGAGGATATAGCCTTACACTTTCACCGCACGACTTCTACGACGCCAATTATTCCACCGAGTACTATCGCAACCTGATCTCTGCAGGGCGAGAACGCTACCAAAAGGTTCGCTCCAATGTAGAACAGTGTTTGGAGGCCTACGTGCGCCCTGACGGAGTGATTGATGGTGCCGCGATCGAAGCTGACTGGTTTCCGGGAGTCAAGGCTCATCTCTTTCTCTCACATTCACACTCCGATGAGGATCTCGCCATAGCTCTCTCTCAATGGCTCTACTTGAATTTCGGCATTGATACTTTCATTGATTCATGTATTTGGGGCTACTGCGACAATCTGCTCAAAGAGCTTGATAACCGCTATGCGTTGCAAGGGGATGGCTACTATAGTTACCCAACCCGAAACCGAACCACTGGTTTTGTTCACGCATTGCTGACCACAGCATTGGCAAAAATGATGGATAGCTGCGAGTGCCTCTTTTTCCTGAACACCCCGAACTCCATCGCCCCCAACCCGAAGACCCAGGAGACATCCTCCCCGTGGATCTACTTTGAGTTGAGCCAATCCATCATCTTGCGCAAGGTTCTTCTAAGACTCCGAACATTCTCGACAGGTGGTCGCATTGGAGACTCGCTGAACGAAGCCTTCCGCGTGGCGCTTCCCGCCTCCACGGGCCATCTCCGCGCCCTGGATGCCAACGCTCTCAACGTTTGGGCTGAAGTCGCACCTCAAGATGCTACCCCCGCTGAAGCCCTTGATATCCTCTACCGTTACACTAAAAGTTAAGGCTGTAATATCCCCCTGCATCACATCCCACTTTTCCCATTGGCCTCTGTAAAGAAAAATATCATTCTCAACGGCATCAACACCATCACCAGTATCCTATTCCCGGTGATAACGTTCCCCTATGCCGCGCGTGTGCTCTTTGCCGAGGGTATAGGAACTATCAATTTTCTAAATGGAATAGTAACCTATGTAATCCTTCTCACCAATCTCGGCATTCCCCTGTATGCTGTAAAAGAAGTGGCAAAATATCAACATGATCATATCCGAAGAAACACTATAACAGTCGAAATTTTTCTCTTGAGCATCTCCCTCTCGCTTATAGGATATGTCATAATAGCAATGTTGGGGATATATGTCCCGAAAATTCATCAAAACGCTTCTACATTTTATCTCCTGAGTAGTGCTATCCTCTTCAACTCTCTTGGGATGAATTGGTTTTATCAGGCCACAGAGAATTTTAAGTTCATAACCATCCGGGGGATCATATTTCGCACATTGTCTGCCGTCTGCCTCTTCCTTTTCGTCAAATCGCCTAAAGACATAAATATCTATGCTTTAATAATCGTCGGATCGACAGTAGGCAATAACATCATCAACTTCTTTCATGCCGGTACACAGATAGAACTTAAAGAAATCAACATTCGGTTCCGTAAGATTTTCCGTCATTTGAAGCCTGCCATCCATGTTTTCGTACTCAACTTAATAATAAGTCTCTACGTACATCTCAACACCATTATGGTGGGATTTATAAAGAATGAAGAGGAAGTCGGATTCTTTACCGGAGGGACCAAACTACCACATATAGCCGTAATGTTGATAGGCTCGATCTCTACTGTTTTACTGCCAAGAAGTTCACATTTGCTCCATACCGGAGAAACTGAAAAATTCAATACGCTCATAAAACGTTCACTACAACTCATTATTACCCTTGCCTATCCCATAATGGTAGGTCTTATGGTTTTAGCAACCCCACTTATCATAATATTTTGTGGAAATGACTTCGAACCCTCCATCCCGATACTCCTTATCAATGCGCCGGTAGTATTTCTTATCAGTGTCACAACTCTGACAGGACTGCAGATCCTTTATCCGATAGGCAAAGTTAATCTCGTCATATATTGCACACTCGGAGGAGCTATAGCAAATCTATGCATCAATTTTTTGCTTGTCCCTTCGTATGGTGCTATAGGAGCAGCCATATCCACAACTATCACAGAAATAATAGTGTTTTTTGCACAACTCAGGGTGGGCCGGAAATATTTTCCTTTCTCCTTTAAGGATTTGTTTCCTAAAGATGTAATAATAGGATGTATAGCAATGTCGGCTACTGTAATTGCCGCAACCCGATGGCTTCACGATGATATCCTAAAATTGGTCGCCGGAATTATAATTGGTGTCATCGTCTACTTCTCTATTCTTCTACTCACAAAAAACACGATAGTCAAAGATACTCTTTTGCCTGTATTATCATCAATTACCGCAAAATTTCATAAATCAAAAAATCCATGATGTCTATTTCTCCACAGATTTCAGTAATAATCCCGATCTATAATGCCGAAAGATATCTCAAGGAATGCCTTGATTCGGTTATTGCACAGACATTCAAGAACTTTGAATTGATATTGGTCAACGACGGTTCAAACGACAGATCTCTTGAAATTTGTCAGCAATATGCAGGGAAAGATGAGAGAATAAGGGTAATAGAACAGGAAAATCAGGGGGCGTCCGCCGCACGCAATAATGGGCTAGAAGCATCAAGAGGAAAGTATATTCTCTTCATAGATGCAGATGACTGGATGGAGTCTAATATGATTGAAGAGCTCTATTCCACAGCAGAAGAAAATGATGCCGACATTGTAGGATGTGCCTTTTATATCGACTCTTCAGTTAAACCACAGAAAATTTGGCATTATCCTTACTCTGATGAAAATACAGAAAAAATTCTAAAAATTGACATGGGCTATTCCGCCCTTTGGAATAAGCTCATAAGGCGGCAGTTATATGTGGAACATGAAATCAAAGGTATAAAGGGGATAACAATGTGGGACGACAATGTCTTAACATTCCCTCTTCGTTTACTCAGTCGCAAGACCATCTGCATTGACACCCCTCTTTATCACTATCGCGTAGGCATAGGAGATTCGATGTGCGACAAATTTAAAAATTCTTATCCTCACAGCGAAATAGCTGCTACAGAATATCTGTGCGAAAAGATGAAAGCCCACCTTCATGAACCGCGTGTGGAAAAGTCTTTAGCAAACATCAAAGTACTCGCAAAAGATAGAATACTGATTTCCAATCAGTTATGGGGGGGGGTAAAACGATGGAAAAAAATCTTACCTGTCACCACCCGCGAAATACTTTCATCCCAAATTGCAGGCAAAAGAGCTATAATTAGAGCGATCATAAATATCATTCCTTCGTCTGTAGCTCAAAGGATTGTGAATATACTCGGTAACTGATCTAATATACTACTGTCCATAAAAAGAAACTGACTCTTCTATATGATACCATATCTTATCCCTATATCACTAACTTTTATATCGATATTCTATTTCGATATTAACAAAAGGAAAGGCGGGAAATATATGTGGTATTTTCTTTATATCTACCTTACTCTTTTAGTAGGATTAAGGTTTGAAATAGGAGGAGATACAATAAACTATATGGGCCACTACGACTGGCAGGACACTTTGGATTCCTACGAGTTTACCTTTTTAAACAGGTTCCAGCCGGGATATAACCTACTGTGTTCTATCACAAAGACTATTTCTCCGGATTTCAGCCTTTTTCAGATAGTTCATTCAGTGATAATCAACACTCTTATCTTTATATTCATACGACGGAGCACCCCTTATATTTTCACTACCCTATTTTTCATGTTTTTTGCAGCATACTTCTATTTCACTTGTGAGATATTGAGGGAGTCCCTGGCTGTTATGGCCTACGTTTTTGTCTATCCTGCACTTGTCAAAAAGCAGTGGTTCATTTATTTAATCGGAGTGGCAATAGCTCTTATGTTCCACCTCTCCGCAGTAATCATGTTACTCTTCCCATTTCTGACATGGATAAAATTTGACAAAAAATATCTTTTGATTTTTATAGTCTTTTTAGTTGCCATGTACTTCCTACGCAACATACTTAGTATGATGGAATCTGTTGATGTAGTAGGCGAAAAAGTGGCAAGCTATAAAGAGGAGAAACATGGGATGCTCGCAGATATACTCGCATGCACAAGGAAGGGGCTATTCCCGATTCTATTTGCCTTGTTAGTGAAATTCGGCTGCAAGCGCAGATTACTTTTTGAAAATCAAGTAGCTCTCCTCGGACTCTTCGGTAGTATGTCATTCTTCAATCCGGTCATATTCGGAAGAATTACCAACTATTTAATCTTATTCTACATCCTTTCTTTCTCCACCGAAATGATCGACTTCGTCAAGTCACGAAAGAAGAGTCTACTACACAACGCAGTGGCTTTAAGTATATCGTTTGTTTTACTTTATGGTTCCGGCTACGCACTTTACCGAATATATCAACTCTACATACCATACGAGTCAATTATCAACCCTATTCATCACAATCGTCCCAAGTTCGCCTGAAAGAAATTTTTCTTAAACACCCGTAATCTTCTCATGAAAGCCGAAACTATATATTGGGTATTCTCCACTTTGCCGCAGGTTCTTGCAGCCCTGACAGGACTCGTCATTGCCGGGCTGACGATTTATGATCAGAATCTAAGGCGTGAGGTTGGGAAAGATGATACACTTGGTACTATCATAGATCCCTTGCTGGATAATGTTTATGCCTTTTCGAGAAAGTTTTTCGGTCTATCCATCTTTTCGATCATAATAGATGTTGTCTGTCTTTACTTTGCAGATGGCATTTCTGAGATTACTCAAGATTTCGATAAACTACTTGGCTGTCAACAAGCCATTCTGATATTGGCAGTCATTATAGTGGTCGGGGTGAATATTTTATCTCTTCTGGCAATCTTCCCGATACTCAACCCTGTGCTAAACCCGAATTATCGCAATCAACTCACATCTTTGTTAACAAAGGAAGTCGTAACGCAGCTAAACAATTTTGAAGGCGAGAATCGGATATCATCGTCACCTGATAAATCCGAATCAGAGTCAAAAAATAACACAAAAGGGTTTAAACAGGAGTCCGTGAAACCTATGATCTTCATGGACTACTTCCGTCAATTCGAAAAAGCCGTCAGAGAGTATTTCCCGGGCTCCATGGATAAGGGGAAAAGAGAAGGTCTTACTTCACTTCTAAGAAAGTTAGCACAGAACAATGTCATTTCTTCAGGCCAGCTACAAGACCTTCTACCCATTGTTAAACTCCGCAATCTTTATGCGCATGGTGGCGACATAGGAAATGTCAACTTTAGGATAGTGGAATTTCTTGAACACACCACTAAACAACTCTCAGACCAGGTCAAACTCTACTTGGAGAGCCTTCGCAAGGAAAATCTTGAAAGGTATTTTTCGGGATGGATCTTTCGCAACGTTGACGGCTTTGAGGATGCCGCCAACCTTGATCATGCAATCCGTTATTGTCACGAAGAGGATGGAGAACATGACTATGGCGGATTTACCGTAAGCCGTGACGGCGACAAAGTAACTGTCACAACCTCCCTTGGCGGAAGAAAGCTAAAGCTTGAAAATGAAAACCAGATTAAACTCTTCCTACACATCCTGCAGCTGAAATATTCCAAAATTCCAGGATACTCTCTTGAAGAGCAAGCTGATTTCAACGATGCCCTCCGTCGCTCAAAAGAAGAGGACAAAAAAGAAGATAACCGATAAAATCTCAAAATTAGCTATAATAGACGATCAAAAAATATGGTCTCTGTCATCATTCCCAATTACAATCATGAGCGGTATCTGCGCGAGCGT
>CAYNEZ010000180.1:0-6382 GCA_964396365.1 uncultured Sangeribacter sp.
ACTTCCACAATGCCTTCTATATACTGACCACACTGATAGGGATTGACGCGAAAGCGGAGGTACATACCTCCGACGGCCGTATCGACCTGCTGATAGAGACTCCTAAATACATTTACATCATAGAGCTGAAATATGATGCCGCTCCGGAGGAGGCGTTGCGTCAGATAGAGGAGAAGCAATATGCCCGCAAATTTGCGACAGACTCACGTAAGCTCTTCAAGATAGGGGTCAGCTTTTCTTCCAATACCCGCCGTATCGATGGCTGGAGGACAGATACGAAACTTAAATTACACGAATGATATGAAAAAATTATTTTATTTGTTATTAGCATTTGTCTGTGCAGGAGTTGTCTGCTGCACTGATAATAAGAATGAATACATAATTAAGGGATCTACTTCCCAGACTCGTCTTGATGGGGAGCGTGTGTTTTTAGTGCCTTACGGCACTAAAGCTTATGAAGACAGCATTGGGGTCGACTCCACTGTCATAAAGAATGGGAAATTTGAATTCCGAGGACATAAGGGTGAATTTCTTGCCCGAGTGACTGTTGACAGGCGTGTTCGCTATGGCACTCAAGATCTACTAATTGTGACTGAGCCGGGTGAGATTACTGTAGTGATCGACAGCTTGTCAAGTGGCAAAGGAACGCCTCAAAATGATCTTCTCCAGGCATGGAAAGTCTTGAAGGAGGACCATGACAAAGTGCAGTGGAACCAATCCCAGCACGTTAAGTACCTCCGCGAGCAAGGCGATACGGTATATGCCAACTCCCTTGCAGACTCCCTCAGAAATTATAATGAAGCCTATGTCAAAATGATACATGGACTGATGAAGAACACCGGACCCGGAATCGGCTACGACCTCCTAAAATCCCGATATGGCGAACCCCAATAAAAAAGAAATCAGTATGTTCCTCAATGGAACATACTGATTTCTTTTTGTAGATGTCTATAATTTTGATTATTCAGGAAAAATCATTAAATTTGCATACCAATAATTCAATTATATTATGACTGATCAAACACCGGGGCTCTTCGCGCAATCAAAGGGGAAATCCAGCCGTGATTATTCTAAGGAAAAATCGTGGGGAAAGAACATATTCAATAGTTCATTTCCTGCTTCTTTAGTAGCATATATGTATTCAAAAAATATTGCTCCTGTATATATAAAATCAGAAGGAAGATCCATTGTCCATGCTTCGATCACTGGAGAAGAATTATTAAAGATTAATCCTCTTTCTGATAATGCCTTTTTCAATTATGAGGCTGGGTTTTCTTCATTTGATCAATTTTATGAGGGAGAAAGGGAGAAAATTGATTTGGTCATGATAAATAAGGAATTAAATAAAGATTTAATCGGCCTTGAAATTAAATTGACTGCGCTTCCCGATACGACTACGAAGAAATTGGATGAAGATCACTATGGATGTGAGATGGTGGTAAGGCCTCCTACTATTTGTTTCTTGGCATGCACCGTGTGCAATAGTTTTATTGGCAAAGAGGGTCGGCAAATATTGAAGGATCTTCTTGGTGATATACGCCAGATCAATCATTGGGAGGAAATTGACGCAGTCCTTCCTTATTATGAAGATATTCAGAATGCAGTGCAAAGAGTTGCAGATTATGTGGAAAACCAGCAAATCCCCATAATCGTTCAACCGGTATGGAAGACTATAGGAGGCAAGTCTATTCTTTCCGATGATTGTCTTGATGTATTTGTTTGGTCAAATCTTGCAATTCTTAAGCTTTGTATGTTGCAAGGAGTGGAAAAGAAAAAGATCACTCGATTTATGCGTACTGTAATATGGATATATCGTATGCTTTTTGAGTATAGTGTTTATGGTCAGTTTGATTATAAAAGAATAGTCCGCTTACATTCGTATAATATTGCAAATGACAAGGCATTCTCGGCAAGTGGCATTCAGACATGGCCAATTATGAAGTCGAAAGAGCTTTCTCATCCAAGGATATGCAAATGGGAAATAAAAAATATCATACTTGGAGGAGGTCAAACTTTGCTTAGTCCAGAGAGAAGATTTGATGCAGTGATTGTAAATAGTCCAGACTTATTCGACTGAGATGAATGCCGTTGATATTTTTTCGGGATGTGGAGGCCTGAGTCTTGGCTTTATTAAGAGTGGTATCGATATCGTGGCAGCCTACGACAAATGGGATGCCGCTATAAAGGTTTACGAGCGAAATTTTGACCATCCTATATATACAGCAGATCTTTCTAATGTAGAGTCAGCTTCAGCGCATATAAAGCAATATCATCCAGATATGATTATCGGTGGTCCACCATGTCAAGATTTCAGCAGTGCTGGATTGAGAAATGAAGATAACGGACGTGGAGACTTAACTGTATCTTATGCTTTGATAGTAGCTTCGATTAGACCGGAATGGTTCGTAATGGAAAATGTCGCTACAATAGTGAAAACTAATAAACTTCAACAGGCTAAGTCTATTTTCAAGGAGGCAGGTTATGGGGTGACTCAAGTTGTATTGAACGCTGCCTTGTGTGGGGTGCCACAAAAGAGAAAGAGATTTTTCTTGATTGGACATCTTGGCAGTGAAGATGATTTTATGGGTTCCTTAATTGAAAAAAGATTGGCTGATAAGGAGATGACTGTCAAAGATTATTTCGGAGATAAGATTGACATTGATTTCTATTATAGGCATCCTCGTAGTTATGCAAGAAGAGGGATCTTCAGTGTCGATGAACCAAGTCCTACAATTAGGGGCGTCAATCGCCCTGTGCCAAAAGGATACCATTTGCATCCGAATGACCCTGTAAAAAGTCTTGAAGGCCTTAGGCCTTTGACTTTCAGAGAAAGAAGTATGATTCAGACATTCCCTGAAGATTTTGTATTTTTGGGTACAAAGAGTGATATCGAACAGATGGTGGGGAATGCCGTACCTGTGAATCTTGCTTCTTTTGTGGCTAAAAATATTCTCGAATACATTCACCTAAATCATCTTGACCATTTTGATTTTTCGGGAAAACCTAATAACACAAATATAGGTCCGGTAATCCCTTATAGTTATGAGCCGGATCTTACAGAAGGTCGTTTAATCAGTGAGCCCTAAATTAAGTTGGTTGCTTTCAACTACTCCAAACATCATGACAAAAAAAGTCAATAACTCATTTGCATATCCGATAATAGTCTTTGCGGCTATAGCCGTCGCTTTATACTGGTTTTGGGCTTTTCCTTATCGGGCTGCCCTTGGCTACCGGGAGGAAATGCAGCTTTTCCAGACTACCGGCACATACTTTGCCAACTTCGCATTATGCCCTGCCGGAATCGCAACATACATAGGAGAATTCCTGACTCAGTTTTTCAATAACTATTGGATTGGAGCGGCCATAATGAGTCTGCTGATGGTATTGTTTGGGGTATCAGGCTACTTGATTTGCAAGAAATTCGCAAGAAATGGTCAACCGATCATCAATTTACTGCTCTCACTTCTTCCCCTCATATTCCTTTGGCTATTTCTCGGCAATCATGATGTCACACTCGGTTTTGTCATAGCACTTTTTATAGTTTCTACCGGAGCTTATCTATATGTATCAACGAATGATAATTATACAACCTACGAAAATTACATTCGGATGATCTTTGCCACCTCACTGCTGTATTGGATAGCTGGTCCCGTCACAATAATCTTCACACTTCTAATCATCACATTTACATGCATTAGCCGACAAATATCTGTCGCAAATAAAGTTATTGTCGCTATAGTCTCTATTTTAGCTATAATAGCTAATATCTTCGTCTGGTGGAATTTCATCACTTATCCTATCTCCTATCAACTGATTGGTATAGGCTATCTATTGACTCCTGACGTGCTTATGATGGATCAACTGGCACTCGAAGCATATTGCATAATAATCCCCATTGCTGCTTATGTCATAGCTCGCATTCATTTATCACAAAAGAAGATCCTTCCTGCTCTTGCCGTTGTAGTCGTATTGCCGCCAGTGCTTTGCTATCCAAAATATTACGACAAGTCTACCTATCAACTCATCGATTATGACTATATGGTCCGAGCCAACGACTGGGACGGAATACTCAGATACTCTGACGCGCACAATCCCGAGCTTCCTCTAAGCGTCAGCGCCACAAACCTTGCTTCCGGAATGACGGGACAGCTTGACTCACGTGCTTTCGACTATTATCAGAATGGCACAGAAGGACTATTTCCACACTTCTCCAAAGAAGCTATCTCTTCTTGGACTACAGGAGAAATCTTCTTCCAACTCGGAATGATCAACAGTGCCCAACGCTTCTATTTTGAAGGAATGGAAGCTATTCCAAACTACAATAAGAGCTCCCGCGCTGTAAGGCGACTCGCTGAAACGGCGATGATACGTGGCGAATATAAACTCGCAGAAAAATACCTTAAGATGCTTGAAAACACTACATTCTATAGCAAATGGGCTAAGCGTAATCTGGAGCTTATAAAAAATCCTCAAGATATTGACAGCCATCCTCTATACGGCCAGATGCGCAAGCGGATGGTAGATGAAGACTATCTCTTCAGCGAAGAGGAACTCGATAAGACATTAGGGCAACTCTTCATCAAAGACCCCAGCAATGACCTTGCACGTCAATACCTGATTCTACATCCTCTTCTGCAACGCGATCTTGATAAGTTTGTGCAGTATATGGGTGTTGTGGCCGAATCGCATCCTCAATATAATCCTCTGTTGGCACAACAGGCACTCGCATTCATCTCAATGAAAAATGGCCAACCGATTCCACAAAATATGGTATCGCCGATGGTAGAGCAATCGCTACGCGGTTTTGCACAAGCCTGGACATCAAAAAATCCCGAACTCATAGAGCCCCATCGCCATACTCTTTACTATTACCTAATTTCCAATGAATAATACTATGGTTCATCTAGACTCATCAGCTCGGAGAGCTGATATTATACATAAACCCCAGGCTTCAGCCTGGGGTAATCCCGAAAACGGTGCAGTAGCCTCGGAAAGGCTATTTATGGTACCTTCTTTTTTAGTTATCATCTTGTTGTTTCTTGCCGGGTGTGTTGAAAAGCCATCCGATGTAAAGAAAGTCAATTTCACGCCACCGATATTTCCTGATTATGTTGGTGTGACTGTCCCTGTTGAGATAGCACCCCTCAACTTCTCAGTAGAAGGTGCCGACCGTGTCGACGTGACTATAAAAGGCTCCAACGGCCAAGAGCTCCACACCAACGGCACCTACGCCGATTTCGACATCAAAGCATGGCACCATCTTATAGAAGAAAACAAGGGTAAGGCTTTGACTGTCTCGGTGACTGCAAAAGTCGAAGGGAAATGGATTAAATACGACGATTTCAAGATCAACGTAAGCCAATACCCATTGGATGAATATGGCTTGACCTATCGCCGTATCGCCCCCGGCTATGAGGTATATAGCAAAATGGGGATCTATCAGCGCGACCTCAGCAATTACGATGAATATGCAATCATAGAAAACACTATGACCGACGGCCAATGCTACAACTGCCATACTCCCAACCGTACTAATCCGAAAAATTTCGTTTTTCATGTGCGTGGTGAGCATGGAGCTACAATGGTCTCTAAAAGCGGTAAATGCACCTGGCTAAAAGCATCCAATGACACGCTGGGCGGAGCAATGGTCTATCCTTACTGGCATCCTGAAGGACGGTATTGCGCATTCTCTACCAACCAGACACGCCAAGGATTTCATATATCAGGGCATAAGAGATTGGAGGTGTTCGACCTCTCATCAGACGTGATCGTTTATGACACTGAAAAGAATGAAATTTTACGCGACACCTTGCTCAGTACAAAAGCATGGTCGGAAAACACCCCGTCATTCTCTCCTGATGGCAAATGGCTATACTTTACGACTTGCCTTCAGAAGAATTATCCATTAGAGCACAAGGATGAGAAATACAACCTTTGCAGGATAGCTTTCGATGCAAAAACAGGCCGGTTTGGATCCAAGGTCGACACTCTTTTCAATGCCGTGGCCATAGACAAAAGTGTAACTTGGCCACGCCCCTCATACGATGGAAAATATGTGCTATTTACACTCAGCGACTACGGCTACTTCAGCATCTGGCATAAGGAATCCGACCAATGGCTTCTTGACCTTGCCTCCGGAGAGGCACGCCCTGTGGAAGAAATCAACAGTGATGAAGCCGACAGTTTCCATAACTGGAGCGACAACAGCCGATGGGTAGTATTCACATCTCGTCGTGGAGATGGACTATATTCCTATCTCTATCTGACAAGCATTGACGACAAAGGACGGTTCTCAAAACCATTCCTTTTGCCCCAGAAGAATCCAGAGGAGTATTATTCGCAGTCCCTTTTTTCCTTCAATACTCCCGACTTCACAAAAGAA
>CAYNEZ010000181.1:0-6329 GCA_964396365.1 uncultured Sangeribacter sp.
CGGAATATGAATCGCCACCAATGATTTCTGCGAGATTCTTGCAAGAAGTGGCGTAGATGGTGTCGCAAGAACCAATTATGCCTCCTGCTCCTGAAAATCCACTTTTGATCTTTCCGTTATTAGTGCAAGAGTTGACTGATGTCAAAGAATAGGCTGAGCTGCCTCCGATTATGCCGCCGATGTTATAGTCTCCAGTGATGGTAGAATTCTCATTATGGCATTCGTATAAAGCGATTTTTGTGTTCATATCCACGATGCCGATTATTCCTCCAATTCCTAAGGAGCCATTATTGCCGGAGATAGTGGAGTTTTTGACTACACAATTTGTCACTTCCGATCTGTCGCGATGAGCACCGGAAGTGATTACCGCTCCGACAACACTTCCCACACCAAAATTACCTGAGAATTCACTGTCGGAAATCGTGACGCCATCAATTTTTGCCTTGTGGATGTATCCGAAAAGTCCTATAGCTGGCGAGTGGTCGCGTAGACTCCAGATGTTGCTGAGGGTTGCACCTAAATAGTTGCTGCGGAAAGGGAGGTTGACATCGTTGCCGATGGGTTCCCAACCGTAGCGATGGTCGGTGAAAAAGCAAGCATCGTCCATGTCGATGTCTACAATCTGCTTGATATAAGTGTCTTCAGTGAAGAGAGAATTGGTAACATCACTATTCACTTTGTGAGCAAGTGTCATAAGATGGTCGTAGCTGCTGACGATATAAGGATCGTCAGAAGTCCCGCTTCCACTAAGTCCAATCTGGGAATCGTAATGACTTGTCACGGTGATGCCACCATTTTTAGCCTTTATGGAGCAACCAAGTCCAAATTGGCGCTTCTCAATATTGTGCTTTCCATCTTCTGAGACAATCGGAGTGATGGGATATTCAATATATAGAAGCTGATAGTCTCCTTCTTTCAGTCCAGTCTCAAGATTGAAAGTGGATTTGCCATTGGCTCTCGAATGTGAACATTTACGGGAAATGACACTGTTGTCGGGAGCTAGAATTTTGATATCGCAATTGCTTGCATCAAAATCGTCGGTCTCGTTAGTAAGGAAAAACTCACGGATTCTGCCCTCGAAATTGTCAAGGCCTGGATAGTTAGGTTCGTCAGGCTCTTTGTTATTATCGCTGCAAGCTGAAATGCAAGTCAGGAGGCAAAAAACGTAAAGCCATGGAAAATAAGTTTTCTTTATCATTGCTAAATCGTTGTAGTATGTTTGTGTTCTTTGAATGATTTGATACTACAAATTTAGCTTTTTTCAGTTAGCAAACTATCATAAAAGATGCGACAAAAAACTTTTTCGAATGCGACAATTTTCAAATTATTGATTATCAGCGTTGCGGATTTCGTTGGCAGCAGCTCTATATTGCGACGGAGTCATATCGAAACGGTCCTTAAAAGCACGTTGGAATGTACGTGCAGTGCCAAAACCAAGCTTGACAGCGATTTCAGCAATAGAATCATTGGCATCAGAATCAAGTATGCGTCGAGCCTCTTCAGTACGGAATGAATTAATATAAGCATGCACAGAGCAATCCCTCTCAGATCGGATGATTTGAGCTAATCCATCTTGGGATATGCCAAGGAATTCCGCTAATTCGCTGCGTCCAAGCCCGGGGTTAGTGTATGGTCTGTCAGTGAGCATATGTTTGTCGAGACGCTTGATTTCTGAAATTTCTTCAGTAGAGTGAATATCTTCCGGAATACTTTGCAGAAGTGTTTGTTCGGCACGGTCATATTCGTGCAGACGCTCAACTAACAGACGGTTTCTCTTTCGTTCGGCCAAAGCATGCTTAAAAGTGACACCTAATAAGATAAGAAGCAACAGGGTCACCGAACCGAGACCGAAGAGTCGGATTTTTTCGGTTCGTTTCTCTTCCTTGTTAAGTTCAGAGCGATAAAGGAGAGTAAGATCGTGTAGACGACGATCAGTAAGTCTTGTTGATAAGGAGTCGTGGTAAGCAATATATTTTGAATATGTTTTGGCACTTTCCTCATGAAGACCGGCTGAATTTTCCACTTCCGCTTTCAGTTGGAGATCACGCAGATAGAACCACGGGAAGCATACGTGTGTATTCAGGAGGGTATCCACATCGGCAAGTGCTCCTGAAAAGTTCCCTTCAGATGCCCTTGCACGACATCGTGTCTCATAGAAATGTTCGTAAGCGCGTGCCGGAAGATCATTCTTCATAATAGCATAAGCGCTATCAAGAAGATTATCCGCTTTATTGATTTGCTTCTTGTTTAAGGCATTTTCGGCTTCAAAAGCGAGAGCAGTCACACGATAGTGCATGGTTGAGTCACTCCAACTACCCTCAGAAACCTTTCTACGGACGATTTCTGCATATCTGTCACCTGCCTTATGCATCTCAGCAGTGTCAGCATTAGCTTTGGCGATGATGTGGATCCACTCGTTGAGGCTTGTAGCGGTACCGAAGTTTGATCCTGAACTAAGAGGATCTGTGACGTAGGGGAGGGCTGACAACGCTTCGGTCAAGGCTCTGTCTGATTGAGAAAGTTTGTATAGAATTTGCGCTCTCACGCGTTTTGCCATTGCAATAGCCAACGAATCCTGTTCTTCAAAGGCATCTTGTTGCATTCTGACCGCAAGCGAATCAGCCTCTGCGTATCGACCGTCAGAAAAAAGTCGGTCAATCAGTACATTTACCGCACCAAAATAGCAAGCATCCTTACCAGAATTTCTCATACTGTCGATGATTACTTCAATTTGCGGCACGACAGCCGGATTTCCGGGGCTCAGGTTCTGGAGTTTTTGAACTGTCAATACTCTTCTTACGGCTTCTTCTTGATCATAAGCTGTTTTCCCTCTGTCACAACTGATTGGCAGAAGAAATAAGAAACAAGTTATGTATGTCAAAAAGCGATGTTGAAGCATAATTATTGGAAATGGAGTGCAAATTTAATCAAATTTTCGCAAAAATAGCTCTTTTCTTGCAAATTTATTTTGGCGTGCCGTTGGGGGTTGGATCAGTGACCAGGACCGGTTTTCTGTAGATGCCTTCCATAAGTCGGGTGAGGTTTTCTACTGCATCTTTGCGAGCTTGGCGGACGGTGCCGTTGGAATATAGTCGACGAATGGCTTTGGTTTTTAACTTGCTTTTTACACGATTTTCCTCTGCTGTAGTAAACTTGTTGCTTCGAAGAAAAGCCATGGGTCCTATGGCTTTAGTATCGATCACTTCCCAAGCGTTTTTCTCATTTGCTTCAAAGACTTCCACGATCTCTCTTGGAAGGACAATTCTCACTGTATCGCCGGAATCATCAATCAGAAGATTCTCCATATCAAAAGTGATGCTTCCACTTTGCTTTTGTACGGCAAACATAACCTTTGAATTGACAGTATCGAGCACAGACACTTCATTGTAGATTTCCATGGAGCAAAGACGTGCCATTTCCTTCACATCTCCGGGCTTGGAGGGAAGAACTTCGATCTCCTCAGGACGTTGGAAATATTTATACAGTTGCCAGCCAAGGAAAGCTAAGGCAGCTGCAAGAATAAGAGGTAGGATGAATTTTAGAGTTTTAATCATAATTCTTAAGGTTATAGTCTCCTCCTTCGATAGTTTCGTCACTGAATTTTATTAAAGCTGTGTAGCCTGCATTTTTGAATAGATTTTCAAAGTATGATCGGGCTTTTCTACTTGCCGTGTCTTCAAGACGACGTTTGTATTCTGGTTCCCCTTCCAATTCCTTCATTAGGTCGGCGCTTGCTTTCTCTTTCATACGAGCCCTTTCCTTAGAATCTATCTCAGTTCGGAACATACCGACATTCTCATATTCTTTTTTCATCTCCATATCTCTACCAGCAATTTCAATCTTCACCGGAGGCAACGTGACTTTTACTGTCTTATTTTCTTCATCAAATTCCATATTCTCCATCTCAAATTCATGGAGATCAATGTAAGCTTTGAGATATGTATCGAATGAATATACGGCAATTCGTTTTCCAATTTTATACCAGTCTGAACGTTCGGTCTTGACGGTCTTTGTCACAGTCATGGAAGCAAATTCCATCTTATTGACATGACGGATTTCTTCGTAGATTGATGTGTGATCAGGAGCCTGTTTTTTTGAGCAGGCAAATAAGATTGGGAAAACAAAAATGATTATGAGAAATTTCTTCATTAGGATTTGCATTTGCCGACCGGGGGTTCGGTAAGCGTGATTTTTATTATGTTGGTTCTGTCAAGGCTCCTTGCAATAGCCTCGTCGAAGTGTTCCATATACTTTGGAAGGAAACGTTCGCATATCAGACGCAGGGCAAGGATTTTTTCATCTTTGTCTGTCACGAAATCAGCTTTACCGATTGCTATAGCGGAGTTATAGTGTTCGGTGAAATTATTTTTTTCTTCCTCATATTTGGGACTGCATTTGCTGACAGCTGAAAGGCTTACAATTGGATTTTGCTTGATACAATCTATTTTCTCACCTTCGTCTGCACAATGAAAGTAGAAAGTAGAATTGTCTTTCATAGCAAGTGACAAGGGAACACCATAGGGCGTTCCATCAGGGCGGACCATGCTGACCGTCACGTAAGGGGCTTTCCGGAGTACATCCAAAGCCCAAGTGGCATCCATCTGCCTTGATGCCTTCCTCATTTGTCTCATATTATTTAAGTAGCTCACAAAAATTAAACAACTTCAATGCAAAGATAATGAAAAAAATCAGAAATTTGAGATGTAAGCGGCATATTTGATAAATTTTATGATTTGGAGTTAAGAAACTCAACTTTCGATGTTCAAAAACTCACGCAAAGGTCGCAAAGATTTTTATGTTTGGCGTAATGCGTAATGCGTGGTGCGTTTTACGAAGCTTCGCGACTCGGTTTTGGCAAGTTCACAATGGAAACGGGCTGCTACGCATCGCCCGGAGAAGACAGAGCATAAGCGCAGTTTCATGCGCTAAGGAATTGCTAGTCAATATTTAAGAACAAGTGAAACTTGAATTAAGAATATTAAAAAAAGCCCATAGACTAGAGGTTATCTCCAGCCTACGGGCCTTTGGTATGGTGAAAGTGGATAAACGTACATAACAAAAATTGGTTTGAGCTCCGGCACCTTTGCCGGAGAGAGTATAGGGCGGCGAATACTGTGTTCGAAACTGTAGATCATGTCGCGGCCGTCAGGGTCGATACTCTGTGAGATCAATGCGTTTTGCGTTTTGCGTAAATTGGATGGGTATAGCATGGGCATGTGTGGCTGGTCTCTTCTTGCAATCATGGACTTTCCCGCATACTTCGAGACAGCATGGGCATGGGCAATACTTTAAGCTGTCAGGTGTCTGGCTTCAGGTGTCATAAACACCGGCATCCGGCTGATGCATTGATCCTCAATGATGGCAGCGGTCAGGTCTGTCGCAGGAGAAGGTCTGGGTTATCTCCGCCCTACCGGTAATCCGCGACGCTGTGCAGGAGCGTCTTGTCGGGCACGCACGGACACAGTCTCTGCTATGTGTCCATTCTCGGGTGCGGCCCAGTGTCGTATTCCGTGCGTGGCTGAAAGCGACCGGCCGGACGCTGGTCTCATCATTGGCAACCGGTGGAGGAGGGGTTCCTTGGCAGAGTGGAAGCAGGGATCTTTCTCCACACCGGGTTTGTGGCAGGCTTGTCATTGTTCTCTTTCCGTGGTCTCGGATGGGGAATTTTGAGTCTTCAGTCTTTGAGTCTTCAGAGATCAGAGTCATCAGAGATATCTGTCAGGGATGACTGTGAGTCTTCGCTGAAGTCAAGCCTTGGACAAAAAAAACTGTCCATGCTGGATCCGGCACAGGGTGGGCATGTGTGAGCCTCGGTCCCGCTGCGAGGAAACGGTGGTTGGGTTTCCGGGGGCAAAGGTAATAGATGGAAAGATGACTTGGGGAATTAATTTTGTTAAGAAAAGTTAATAGAATTTTCTTGACTGCCTAAATTGGGCAGTCAAGAGATAATATGACCAATAATATTACTAATATGCCAAGCTAAAGCTTGGTGGCTGTAACAAATAAAAGGGGATGGAATAGAGGAGTGAACTTTATCCAATTGTAATGGTTGCGGTGGGGCGCACGCGGAGCGTGCTTTGTTACTAAGTTTGAGTTGGTGTGGGATGGGTGAGAGATTGCTTAATGGAGTTTGTCGATGATCCAGCTGTCAAGGGTACGGGTTTTTGTTAGAAACGTTTTGACAGCGATTCCCAAAATGCTGCATTTACTTCATTGTTTGGAAAACCGAGAACAAATTCTTTCGTGGCATTACCGAAACCTAAGTTGGGTAGAAACTTTTTGATAGTCAGATATCCTGATTGATAAAGGAGAGGGACTAAGTCATGGTC
>CAYNEZ010000182.1:0-6317 GCA_964396365.1 uncultured Sangeribacter sp.
GGCGTCCGGCAAAGTTCCACATGAAATATCGCATATACATGTGGTTGAGCTGGTAGTTGAAGAAATACGCCAAATTCTGAGCGAAAGAGGGCTTAAAGACGTATTTGGGAGCGTAAGACACCCTACCGGTCACTTCATTATACTGAGGCTCACGGTTAGTTTCGAGTTCCGGCACCTTGTTGCCGTCTTGATCAATGGCATGAATCTCGACAAGGTTGGAGCTTGTGGTGTCGAGGTTTACCCATTGCTTGTACATACTTTCATGCTGGCGGCTATAGATGCGCGGGAACAGCATGTTCAGCTCCGGATTGTAGACCGGTTCAGACTTATAGTCTTTCAATACGTAGTAATCCTTGCCTCTCTCTGCGAGACGAGTATTTTTTGCCACTTCAGAATCGGAGAGGAATCCATATTCAGACTTTGTCTGAGCTCCCTTTACACCCTTCACGTAGAGAGGTTTGCCAGGATTTATGACAGAATTATACTGCGGGGTAGTGAGAGTGATGGGATAGCCATCCTGAGTGTGCCCGAGCGTGTCTGTATATAGCCCGACTTGTTGCTTTTGCACCTGGGAATATAGAGTTTCTCCATAGAGGAGAGGGTTCTCTCCATATTGCTCTCGGTTGAGGTAGGTTGCCAGGTCAAACACATTGTCGGGTGAGTTCTGATTCATAGGAGTGTCAGCCGTAGAGCGTATCAGTATCAGTGCATAGCTGCTGTAGCCCACAAAAATCATCGCCATGCTCCAAGTGATCAGGCTCATGACTCTTACCGGCACAGATTGACTGAAGTAGGTCCAAAGCAGAGCCGCAAGAACAACGAAAAGTATGATGCCAAGCACAATGCCGTTGCCTATCCAAAGGATTCCGGAAAGGGCTACTACAAGAAGGAATGAGATGCGAATCATATTGGCATTGCTCTGCTTCTTAAGGGTGTAGAGTGCCCATACGAATGATGCTGCAATGGTAAAGGCATATATGAGGGCACCGCTGTTGAAGCTCATGCCGCATGTGTTGACGAAGAATAGTTCAAACTGCTGGGCAACCTTTATGAAGCCCGGTACAAGACCATAGAGCACAAAGAATATTATGGCGAAGGAGACAAAAAGGGCTCCTATCGACTTCTTGAGGTTCATGTCGTTCCACTTCCTATAGCAGAATACGAGCACTATGGCGGGTATGCAGAGGAGGTTGAGGAGGTGGACAGCAACGCTGACACCGATGATGTAAGCAATCAAGATGAGATAGCGGTCGGCATGAGGCTGGTCGGCCCGATTTTCCCATTTCAAGATGAGCCAGAACACGAGAGCTGTGCAGAATGACGAGAATGCATAGACCTCGCCTTCCACGGCAGAAAACCAGAATGTGTCGCTCCAGGTATAGGCTAAAGATCCGACGAGCGCGGAGCCCATGATGACTACATATTTGTAGAGAGGCAATTCACCGTCGTAGTTGTCAGCAACGATCAGGCGGCGCACCAGATGCGAGATGGTCCAGAACAGGAGCAGAATAGTAAGGGCAGAGAGAAGACCGCTCATGGCGTTGACCATCAAAGGGATGTAGGTGGGATCGGGAGCGAAATTCACGAAGAATCGCCCTACGAGCATAAAGATAGGGTTGCCCGGCGGGTGTCCGACTTCAAGCTTGTCTGCTTGGATGATAAACTCACCGCAGTCCCAGTAAGACGCGGTAGGCTCAAGAGTGAGCCAATAGGTGATCAGGGCCACCAAGAATGCGAACCATCCACCTATGTTGTTGATCAGATTGTATTTTTTCGTTATCATGACACGATAGTGCTAATAATCTGCAAATTTACGAATTTTTTTTTATATGGCAAAGAGCGTTTTGCGATTTGCGTGGTTCGATTTGCGAATCACTCACCTAAAAGAGGCGGGGCTGGCATGGACCGTAGGAACGGCGGTGGTGTGGGGTCAGGCCGAGGCGGTCGAGTGCGTTGAGGTGCTCTTTTGTGGGATAGCCCATGTTGCGCTCCCAACCGTAGCCGGGGTGCTCGGCGGCGAGGCGTGTCATGAGTTCGTCGCGGTGGGTCTTCGCGAGGATGGAGGCTGCGGCAATGCTCATATAGGTGGCGTCGCCTTTAACTACGGTGTCGCAGGGGATATCGCGCCACGGGCGGAAGCGATTGCCGTCGACGATTACGTGTTGGGGGATGATGTTCAGGGCATCGAGGGCTCGCTGCATGCCTGTGATAGAGGCATTAAGGATGTTGATACGGTCTATTTCCTCGGGACTTACCATCACAACCGCCCATGCGACTGCCTCACGCTCAATTATAGGGCGAAGCTGTTCGCGCTGCTTGGCTGAGAGTTGCTTGGAATCGTTGAGCAGATCGTTGTGGAAGTCTGGGGGGAGGATGACAGCGGCACAGCTGACAGGCCCAGCGAGGCAGCCACGTCCGGCTTCGTCGCAGCCCGCCTCGATCAGACCTTCAATCATATATTTTTTTAGAGATGCCATTTTTATAAGTCATATAAGTCTTATAACCTTATAACTGAGTCCACTCTAACAAGAGTGGACTCAAGATTATAATTATTCTGTGGGCTTGCAGACAATGCCTTTGCCTTTTCGGCCGTTGATTGCGATTGGGAGTGGGGCATCGAATTCGACAACGCGGAGATTTCCTTTTTCGTAAGATGCGGGCATGGCATTGAGGTATTCCTCGTTGAAGAAACCATTGTCTGCCGCGGGATCTACAGTGAAGTAGCCTACACCGAAAGAGGTGAGGTTTTGGAAGAAGTGTGTGCCTTGTGACGGTTCGATCCTATATCCACGCATAGCATATTCCACGATCACGCGCGCACCAGCTATTTGAGGCCAGCGTACGGGAATGCCGAGGGCGGAATCGCTTGAACCCCAGCGTCCGGGACCGATAAGCACATATGGTTTCCCCTGCTCTACCATCATACGGTTGACGGCATCCACTTCCTGAGCAAGCTCAACATTTCCAGCTGCATCGAAACCTTCGCTACGTACATAGACCACAGTCTTGACATTATCCATAAGCCCATGGCCAAGAGCCGAATTGCTTTTGACAATCAGTTCTTCGTCAGCTACTTCCAACAAAGAGTCGTCAAGCATCTCCTTACGGTCTACGATTGGGCGCATCTGGAGCCAGTAGAGGGTGCCCTTGCGTCCATTCTTTGCCGCATCAGGAGAAATTATACCCGCAAATTCAATTTCCACCGGGCGGCCCATCTCATATTGTCCGGTGGCGAGCATGAGTTCAGCAGCTTCGGCAAGTGGATAGACACCTTGCTTCAGGACATTTGCAAATGTTATGAGCTTTCTGCCTGTACCGAACTCACTGTCGCGTATCATATAATCGTTGAGGTCGAAGGTAGATACGAGATATTTCAGAGCCCCTGTCTTGAAGGCTTCTGCCACAGTGATTTTCTTGAGGTTGAAAGCATCATCGGTTTTGAAGTCGGTTGCCTCTGTCTGTTGAAGGGTGTAGATATGCTTCTGGGTGTCGCGCAGCGCAAGCTGCACGGTAGATGTTTGGAGCACTTTCCCGGGATGCTTAGGGGAGAAGCGCAGAGCGAGTCCACCATCGACGATATACTTTCCGAGACCGGCAGCAATTTCCACCACACCGTCTTCTGCCTGCTCATCGCCTATGGGATAATAGTTGAGCGAACGGCCCACCCCGGAGAATGATGGATAATATAGACCTCCGTGATCTTCACCTACCACCTCCTGGAGTATAATAGCCATTTTCTCCTGGTCGATGACATTACTTGTGGCATTCATATACAGTTTGGAATCGGCGAAAAACACTGATGCATACACTCCTTTAACGGCCTTGCAAAGTTGGTCGAGCATCTTCTCCTTGTCGTTTAGGTGGGGAATCATATATGTGGAGTAGATGCCTGCAAAAGGCTGATAGTGAGAATCTTCAAGAAGTGAGGAACTTCTGACGGCAAGTGGACGGTCGATCACATCGTAGAGGTATTCGAAGTCTTCTTTCAGGCTTTTCGGAAGTTTTGCTGCAAGGAAAGCCTTAAGGATATCCTCATCCGGCGCATCACTGAGAGCGATCGGGTAGAGATTGTTGCTTTCCATAAACTCGTCGAAGATATCCGTGCAGAGCACGAGAGTGCGCGGAATGCTTATGGAGATGCCATTAAGATCGTCGAAAGCGGGATTTCGCTTGATGATCTGGTCGATGAACGCAAGGCCACGTCCTTTGCCTCCAAGTGAACCTTGACCGATACGGGCAAAGTTACTGTATCGATCGAAACGTCCCTTTCGGAAAATTGCCACGACACCACGATTCTTCATCCTGCGGTATTCCACGATGCAATCGAGAATCATTTTCCTGACGTGGGGCGCCTGATCCATGCTTTCAAATCGGAAACTGTTGAGAGCCTCCGCTATCGGGAAAAGAGCACGGCTATAGAGCCAGCGTGAAAAGTCATTGTTGGCGCAATGGCGGAACAGGGCTTCTGAAGGGATGTTGTTGACAGCGAGCTGCAAATCCTTGAGTTCATGGAAGCGCATGAGCTCATTTCCGGTCAGGGGATCCTTAACTATGAAATCTCCGAAACCAAATAAAAAGTCGACGGCTTTTCGAAGGTCTTGCGGGAGAGTCTTGCTTTCCTTATCGAGAAAAGTGAGGCGCATTGCCTCTGCGAGACGTCGGTTTGATGTCTCCTGGCTCTCCAGTATTATAGGGACGAAGGGATTGCGCTCATGCACATAAGCGGCAAAGCGCAGACCGGCATGCGCATCCTTCTCACCACCACGCGGGAAGCGAACATCGCTGATGATCCCGAGCATATGCTTTCCATAGCGGTCAAAGAGTTGGACTGCCTCCTCATAGTCGCGGGCAAGAAGCACTTTGGGACGGCCCCTCATTCGGAGCATACGCTCGTGCTCGTTGAGAGCCTCTGTAGAGAACTCCATCGACTGCTTGAGCAGATGCTTGAAAAGATGGGGGAGAATGGAGCTATAAAACCTGATGGAGTCTTCCACGAGGAGAATGCACTGCACCCCGACATCGAGCACATCAATCTCTGCGTTCATCCTGTCTTCCATCAGCTTGATTATCGCAAGGATAAGGTCAACGTTGCCCAACCAGGAGAAGACATAGTCTACACCTGAAAGGTCTTCGTTTGCAATTCGGCGTCTCACTTCCTTTGAGAATGGGGTCAGCACTACAAATGGAATGTCGGGATATTGCGCCTTGATACGCTTTGCCTCGGTGAAAGTCTCCGACACGTCGACCCCGGGCATAGCCATAATGAGATCGAAATGTTTCGACCTGAGCATATCGAATGCCTCCTTGTAGTTTGCCACCATAGTGAAGCGTGGAGGTGAACTAAGGTTGAGGGATACGTATTCGAAATACACTTGTTCCTCAACGCGACCATCTTCCTCCATCATGAAGGCATCGTAGGGAGTGGCAATCAGTAAAACGGAGAAGACACGCTTTTGCATGAGGTCAGCAAAAGCCGTGTCTTTCAGATGTATGCGGCCGTCAGGGCCGACGTATGGCATATTAGTTGTCACTGCTCTTTCATCTTTGTTTCAAGGAATTTCTCAAGAGCGGCAGTCATCGATGGGTTTTCGGGGGAGGGGGCACTGAAGTCGAGGTGCAGCCCTGCGTCTTCAACAGCCTTGGCGGTAGTAGGTCCGAAGGTGCCGATATATTTTCCATTGACATTCTGGTCGAAATCAGGGAAATTCTTTATCAGGGAAGTGATTCCGGAAGGTGAGAAGAAAAGAAGCACGTCGTAGTCAAACGGCTCTTCAGGAGAAAAGTCATTGGTCAGCGTACGGAACATCACAGATTTAGTAAGGTCAATTCCCAGGGCTTCGATTGCACTTGTGTCTTCTTTATTGACGTCGCTGACCGGCATAAGAAACTTCTCCTTCTTAATCTTATTGACGGCAGCCACAAACTGAGGATCGTTGAGCTTTCCGGTGGTGCCGAAAGCTATCTTGCGCTTGCGGTAGACAATATATTTTTGGAGGTAGTGAGCCACTTGTTCAGTGGTGCAGACATAACGCATAGTGTCTGGCACATTGACACGCGACTCTTCACACAATCTGAAATAATTATCGACTGCCGTGCGAGAAGTGAAAATAATAGCTGTGAAGTCGGCAAGATTTAGCTTCTCCTGACGGAATTCCTTTACCGTTAGTCCTTCAACTTTAATCATAGAACGGAAAGTGACTTCCACTCCGAACTTCTCCGCTATGTCGTAGTAAGGGCTCTTGCCCGATGCCGGTTGCGGCTGCGAAACCAATATCTTCTTTATCATCTTGTTTTTCATTGTTTTAGCCAAGCAATGA
>CAYNEZ010000183.1:0-6218 GCA_964396365.1 uncultured Sangeribacter sp.
GCCACACAGAAGAGAAAGTCATCGTCAACCTCATCAATAAGAATAACTGAACATGAATGAATCAGTAACGGGCATATACCTCTCTGATATAGTTAATGGCAAGACAATTCAGGTCAGTATTGAAGACTGTCCGGAACAATCCTTATGCCGTTGGATATGGAAGATGGATGATAAGGATATTGATAGGTTAATCGATTCCTTAGTCGAAAGCATCCAAAAATTCCGTAAGATTATCGGACAGCCAACATTGGGCGATGATCTCATTTCGGATGCCAGTAAGAAGTCACTATTAGCGCGTTCTACCAAAGACTTTTTAGCCGAGTCAATGTGCGTTACCATTAAGCACTTGGTAAGAATACTGCCTGGTAGAATAGTTAGTTCTATCTATATGAGGAATGGTGGCGTTCGGTAACAAGAAGATGTTTTTGGAGTTTAACTTAACGTGATTTCTTATGTCGAACTCACATTAAGTAAATGACGGCAGGAAGCCCAGTATGCTCTTGCCTTTATATTTCAGTTTGTCGCAATGGCTATCTACGCTGGCCTCTGCCTCCTTGACGGATTGGCAGAGGCTTGGCGTCTTCGGTTAGCCTGAGTTCGGTGCCATTGGAAAGCTCCACTTCGTAGCCATCACGCTTGCGGGAAATCTCCACTATTGTCTGCTCTTTGAAGTTTGTACCAACATATTTGGCTATGGCTGTGGGAATTATCGCCGATGGAACAGAAGTGCCGCGGGCGGCCTTCACCTCTTTCCAGTTGCCATCGGAGGTGAATTCGACTTCAGCTCCGCTTGTGAAATCAACCTCATACTCCATGCCTCTGCGACCGTTGTCTTTTTCAATCTTTTTTACCTGATCTTTTGAGAAGTATTTGGTGATGAAAGTTTGAGCAGCTTTAGGCAACTCGGTCTGGTTGATCGGTGTACCGGCAAGCATTGTCACCGATATTGATGCTACGATTGTGGCGAGCATTAAAGATAAAAGTTTTTTCATTTATGTTATTTAGTTTGAATAATGTTGTTCAGGTTATTAAATACCGTGATATATTTTCGCCCTGCTGGAATTGGGTGTGGAAAATTATGGAGATAAACAGTCCTGTTTGAAAATTTTTCAATAAACGGGATTGATATTATAAAAGACCTGTGTATCCTCACAAAACAATCGTCGGGGAGCATGGCTTCAATTTCCTTCATTGTAATCTGAGGAACAACTGTCGGTTTATTCTTTCTGAATATCTTTACATAATTGTCCATCGCCTCTATTACTATGATATCATTTAAGTTGATAACCACATTTTTATGATCCGCTTTCAGCGTAATACATCTGGTTGAACGCTCCGGATCCTTATGCAGAATGAATTTATTGGCTTTTGCCATTGCCTTTTCAAAACGGGGATAGAATATCGGTTTGTGAAGAAAATCCACCGCATCGACATTGAATCCATCAAGCGCATAATTGGCATAGGCTGTAGTAAATATCAGACAAGTGTCTTCCGGCAATTCCTTAGCCAAGGTTACACCATTATGTGAGTTCATCTCAATATCAAGGAAAACTATATCAGGTTTGGATCCCTCGATATAATCCATACCTGCAATGGGTGATGTGAAACATTTTAGTTCAATCCCCCCATACCGATTACAATATTCCTGAATGATGCTTAAAGCAATTGGCTCATCATCTATTGCCACACATTTAATCATACTGACAGATTTATATATAGTTTCACTCTATAAAATGTACCGTCGCTATCATTCGTCATCTCATGTTTTCCCGGATAAAGAAGTTCAAGACGCCTGCGACAGTTTTCAATTCCCATGTGTTCGCCTATCCGCTTCACTGGGAATATCTTGTTTTCAGTGGAAAATATCACCTTCCCATTTCTTTCTGTTATTAATATGGAAATTTGACTATCTTCAACTGGAGATACTCCATGCTTGAAACAGTTTTCAACAAAAGTCACCAACAGCATAGGTGGAATTTGCAGACTGTTATCTTCGATATCAATATCCATCCTTACGGTGGTCATTTCATTAAGACGCAATGATTGTAGAGCCACATACTGCCTTATGTAATCAACTTCATCTGATATAGCGACAAAATCCCGCATGGATGTCGTATGGATATACCGGAGCATCGAGATATATTTTTCCAATGACTCCAAAGCCTTTTCATCGTGTGTCAGAAATAGACCATATAGGGAGTTCAAAGTATTAAACATGAAGTGAGGCTTGATTTGTGCTTTATATAACTCAATCTCCGCTTTATCACGCTCAGCTTCTACTGCCCTGCGACGCGATTTCTGCAAATTAGCCTGAGTGAGCAATCCTATCGCAAAGCTGAATGCTTCGACAATCATAAAAAGAGACCAAACAGCCTGTCGGTATTGCAGAACTGAAGGGAAAATTCTAACAATACCGATGTCATGTATATTAGGCTCAGGGTTGTATAAGGTAATCCTCGATAGGCAATATGTAACGCAAAACGATAGTACTATTAAAATTAGCCCTCCCCATCGCTTTTTTACTCTATCAAATAATGATGGAACAGTAAAGCATCTGTTTACTACATATAGAATATATAGCCACACTACAACAGTAATAACATACCATTGAAAAGAATAAAACCATCGCTCCATCGGAAAAATCATTACCATTATCGGTAATATGATCAGACAGAACACGAGGTCAATGTATATGGACACATTCTTCATGTTACAAGTGCGTTAGAATTACAAATGCAAAGTTAATGCTTTTATATCTCATGGAGTAGATGGTTAGCATTCGTTCGCCACCACCTCCGTGCAGTTGGTCATTTTCTAATAAGACTGTTATTCACGGTTAAAGTTTATTGACTTAAATTTGCATCAAAATCCATACGAAACATGACCGTAAAGACATTCATTGACCGCCCTATTCTTGCAGGTGTTATTTCCGTGTTGATAGTGATTCTCGGAGTGCTCGGACTTGTGCAGCTCCCCATTGAGCAATTCCCTGACATTGCACCTCCAACAGTCAGAGTTCAGGCATCATATACCGGAGCTAATGCTGAGACAGTGATGAAAAGTGTGATTGTCCCGCTGGAAGAATCGCTGAATGGAGTGGAGGATATGATGTATATGACATCTACTGCTACGAATACCGGAACGGCCTCAATCTCAATTTATTTTAAGCAGGGTACGGATGCAGATATGGCAGTCGTTAACGTGCAGAACAGGGTTGCCTCTGCTCAAGGGCTTCTCCCTGCGGAAGTCACAAAAAGCGGTGTTACCGTGAGAAAGCGTCAGAACAGCACTTTGAAGTCGATAACATTGTATAGTCCAAACGACACATACGATTCCAAATTCCTGACTAACTATATGAAAATCAATATTGAGCCTCAGTTATCACGAATTGCCGGTGTAGGAGAAGTTAATATATTCAGTGCCGAGTACGCAATGCGAATATGGCTCAATCCTGCAAAAATGTCACAATATGGACTGGTTCCGGCTGACATTGACAAAGTGCTTGCCGAGCAAAATATAGAATCTCCTACCGGCACACTTGGAGCGGAGTCAATGAATACGTTTCAATATGTCTTAAAGTACCGAGGAAGATACGAGGATATTTCCGAATACGAGAATCTGGTAATACGAGCACTCCCCGATGGCAGTGTGCTTCGTCTGAAGGATATAGCGACAGTTGAACTTGGAGCTGTCAATTATGCAATGATCAGTGAGACCAGCGGCCATCCCGGAGCTAACGCCATGATTGCACAGACAGCCGGATCAAACGCCAATGAGGTAATTGTTGAGATTGACAAGACCCTTGATGAACTCAGGGACAAGCTACCCGACGGAATGATCCTAACCGATATTTCAAGTACAAAAGACTTTTTGGATGCGTCTATCGGCAAAGTTATTGAGACATTGATTATAGCCCTGATATTGGTTGTGCTGGTGGTATATCTGTTCCTTCACGATTTCAGAGCCACTTTGATACCGGCTGTATCCATTATCGTATCTCTTATCGGAACTTTTGCATTTATCTATGCTGTAGGATTTACATTGAACATGCTTACCCTGTTTGCCATTGTGCTTGTAATCGGCACAGTGGTTGATGACTCTGTGGTGGTTGTCGAAGCTGTCCAGGCCAAATTTGATGAAGGGAAAGATGAAGCTTATCAGGCGACAGTTTCTGCAATGGGTGGACTATCTACTGCATTGATTACTACAACAGTGGTGTTTATGGCGGTGTTTATCCCAGTATGCTTTATGGGTGGCACCTCCGGCACATTCTATAAGCAATTCGGTTTGACAATGGCTGTTGCTGTTGGAATATCTCTAATAAATGCAATGACACTGTGTCCGGCATTGAGTGCGTTGCTGATGCGTCCACAAAAAGGATCATCTGTAAAATCATCTTTTGCGAGTCGTTTTAACTATGCTTTTGACAAATCATTCACAACCGTGACAGCCCAATATAAAAGTGGCATTATGTTTCTGTTCAAAAACCGCTGGATTGTAATCGCATTGTTCGTCATTTCCGTAATCGGTCTGGTATGGTTAATGTCTACAACTAAAACAGGACTCGTGCCACAGGAGGATATGGGTACTCTTAGTCTGAACATCCAGGTTGCACCCGGCAGTAATCTCTCGGAGACAGAACGAGTTATGGATGACGTTGAAGACGCTATCAAGGATATACCTGAAATATATATATATTCCAGAGTGACAGGAAAGAATGCCCGTCATGACCAATCGGCATCGGCAGGTTCTTTCAGTGTCAGGCTTCGTGACTGGAGTGAGCGCAACGGCTCCGGGCAAGACATCAATTCTGTAATCCGTGAAATATATAAGCGCACTGCCTCCATATCATCGGCTCAAATTAGAGTATCTCAATCGCCTATGATTTCCGGATATGGAGCTGGTAGCGGTTTTGAACTTTATGTGCAGGATCGCTCAGGAACCACGACTGACGAATTACTTCAAGTTACCCGTACATTTATCGACTCATTAAACGCACGCCCTGAAATTTCGCGAGCGTATACTACATTTGATACGAAGTATCCTCAGTATATGGTCGAAGTGGATGCTGTGAAGTGTCTTCAGATGAATGTATCCCCGGCAGATGTACTATCTACTTTATCCGGATATGTGGGAGGCAGCTATTCATCTAATCTTAATAGATTTACCAAATTATACCGAGTAATGGTGCAAGCGGATCCGGAGAGCCGTCTTAACACGGAATCACTTAAAAGTATGTTTGTAAGAACATCGTCCGGACAAATGGCACCACTTGATAATTTTGTGACATTGACAAGGGTTTATGGTTCTGAAAGTCTTTCCCGCTTCAATCTTTTCCCATCAATATCTGTGTTTGGTGAGCAGGGAGAAGGTTACAGCTCCGGTGAAGCAATCAATGCCATCAAAGATGTGGCCGGTAAATATCTGCCTTCGGGATTTGGATACGAATTTGGTGGAATGTCAAGAGAGGAGTCATCAACCGGCAATACTACGGTCATTGTATTCAGTATTTGCCTTGCTTTTATATATCTTATACTATGTGCCTTATATGAAAGTCTGACAGTGCCTTTTGCAGTAATAGCGGCTGTACCAATGGGCTTGGCAGGTTGTTTTCTTTTTGCCCGTTGGTGGGGACTTGAAAACAATATCTATATGCAGATCGGACTAATCATGTTGATAGGGTTGCTTGCAAAAACAGCAATCTTATTGACGGAATATGCCACAGCTCGAAGAAAAGAAGGGATGGGAATTGTTGCTTCCGCAATCTCTGCTGCAAAAGCACGTTTCAGGCCAATTATTATGACCTCTGCAACAATGGTGTTTGGTATGTTACCGCTTATGTTTGCATCAGGAGTTGGAGCCAATGGTAATATTTCAGTTGGAGTCGGGACAGTTGGCGGCCTGTTGTTCGGAACACTCGCCTTGCTTTTTATGGTTCCTATTTTCTTCGTTATATTTCAATACATCCATGAACGCATTATACCCAAAAGAAGAGGAAAGTACATAATAAAACAATAGTTTGAGATCATGAAATATGCTACGTTCTCTAAAGAGTAAAAAAGACGACAGGACTACCACAGTCGGTGAATAGTCCTGTCGTTCCTATATGTAAGAATCTATGTTCTATTTGCTCTGTTTGAAAAGCCAATCTCTGACAGCACTGACTTTATATGCATAATCAAACGAATACATGTGTTCGCTGCCCTTTCCGTCCTCCG
>CAYNEZ010000184.1:0-6160 GCA_964396365.1 uncultured Sangeribacter sp.
TGGAATGAGGATATAAAGGGGGATGATGCTAAGGCTCAGTTCCAGAAGGAGATGATTTTCCCGATTGGTGAGCCCAATACGGCTTATGCAAAGTATTTTATCGGCAATAGCTATCTTGCTCAGATTGCTACTGAACAGATACCTTTTGCCAACGTGACATTCGAGCCCGGATGCCGCAACAACTGGCATGTGCATAAGGCAGAGAAGGGTGGCGGTCAGATGCTCGTTGGAGTAGCCGGACGTGGATGGTATCAGGAAGAAGGGAAACCGGCCGTTGAGATTCTTCCCGGAACAGTAATCAATATTCCTGCTAATGTAAAGCACTGGCATGGAGCAGCAAAAGACTCCTGGTTTGCTCATCTCGCTTTTGGAGTGCCGGGAGAAGAAACAGAAAACGTCTGGCTTGAACCCGTCTCGGATGAGGAATACAGCAAGCTTTCCGCTGAGTAAGGACACCTCATTATTTGGAGTCATTCTGTCGGTGATATTGTTATTGCTGACTGGATGTATTGGAGAGAAAGATGAGCCGGAGTGGTTTCTCCAGCCTGGTGACAAGTTGCCACAGTTTGAAGTCACTACAATTGGTGGAAAGAGTGTTAGTTCTGCTGATTCTTATTCTGCGGATCTTGTCATCGTCTTCTTCAACACCACTTGTCCGGACTGCCAAAGAGAATTGCCCGTTTTGCAGAAGCAGTATGAGGAGAATTTGACGCTTCCGGAAGGGGAGAGGTCGCAATATATATGTATCTCCCGAGAGGAAGGTGTAGCGGATGTAGAGCAGTATTGGATTGACAATCATTTTACACTCCCGGTATCGGCTCAAAATGACAGGAATATTTACTCTATGTTTGCTTCCATAGGTATACCTCGTCTTTTCTATGCCAGAGACGGCATCATCACCAAGTCTGAATAATTGCCATGCATAGATATCTTGGAAAGGACGCACGCCACGCGCGTCCTTTTTTTCATATTCGATGAATAAATTTGTGAGATTCGGAAAATCTGACTATATTTGCAAAATGAAGAAAAGGTTAGAAAAGGTTATGATGATGCTCACGTCAGGAATAATGCTGATGTCAAGCTCAATATGTTATGGCGAGAATTATTTTAATACGATTCTCGGCAAGTCTGATGAAGAAACCAAAGCTAAAATAGATGAAGTATGGAATCATTTCTTTACTCCAGGAGATATGTCAGTGTATGAAAATGCTGACCAACACAGCGTATACTATCTTGACGGAGACAAAGGTTTCATTCTGGATACAGGCAGCAACGATGTAAGAACAGAAGGGATGTCTTACGGCATGATGATAAGTCTTCAGCTCGATCAGCCAGAGGTGTTCGACCGCCTTTGGAGATGGAGCAAGGAGCACATGGCATATAATGAAGATTCTCCTTGGGATGGATATTTTTGTTGGCAATGCGCCCCTGACGGCATAAAAATTGGAGGCAGCAATGCCTCAGACGGGGAATTATATTATGTTACTTCCCTATTTCTTGCTGGAGAGAAGTGGAATAAGCCGGAATATACGGCGGAAGCAAATCAGATTCTTGAAAAAATAATGTCGAAAGATGGGGATGCCACTGGAGTATATGATCTGTTTGACAAGGATAAGAAGCTGATTACTTTTGTGCCGGACAGTGTGGGACATGGCTTCACTGATCCTTCCTATATGTTGCCGGCTTTCCTTGATTTCTGGGCTATGAAGGCTTCTTCAAACAATGATTTCTGGCGAGAGGCCGCAACGGCTGCCAGAGAACATCTTATAAAAAGCGCACATCCGGAAACCGGATTACATCCTGACTACAGCAACTACGATGCCACTCCATACGCTTGGCCTCAAGCAGGCTATGATACATCAATTTATATGTATGATGCCATACGTTGCGCTATGAATATTGGCATGGATGCGTATCTTACAGGTAAAGACATTGTGCGTCAGAGTGAAGTGATGGAGCGACTGCTGAAATTCTTCAAAAAAGATGGTTGTAGCCATGCGCATTTTAATGTAGATGGTACCAATGCATTCGATAAGTATACCTGCGGAATGGCTGGTTCGAATGCCGTAGGAGCAATAGCTTTGGCAAAATCTGAGTATCCTGATAAGCAAGCCTTGGCAAAAGAATTCTTAGAGCGTCTCTGGAATACGGATCCCCCCACAGGAAAATACCGCTACTATGAAGGGATGGTCTATTTCCTTTCATTGCTCCATGCCTCTGGCAATTTCTCACTGATGTAATGCTATCATAACTAAAATATAGATAAACTCGTTAGGATGCATGAATAATGCATCCTTTTTTAGAACAATTTGATTAACAATATTGTTAATCAAGTAAGATAAACAATATTGTTATGAATAAAGACAACAATAACAACGAGCTACAAGACACTGAGCAGAAGATACTTGAGGCTGCTGAGAAAGAATTCTTGTCAAAAGGATTCGCAGGGGCGAGAACCACAACCATAGCGGAAGCTGCAGGGGTGACACATGCCATGCTGCATTATTATTTCCGTACAAAAGCGAAACTTTTCGATCGTGTTTTGTCTGAGAAAACAAAACTGCTGAAAGAAGCCATATTCAAATCTACGGATGATGCAGAGATATCTTTAGATGAAACAATTCGCAGCATCATCGATCGTCATCTTGATTTTATTGGCGCTAATCCGGAATTGCCACGTTTCATGATAGAAGAGATATATAATGATCAGGAACGTGCGCATATATTCCTTGAGCAAATTGGGATATACGCTCCCTTGATGATTGGAGCCTTGCAAATTAAGATAGACAAAGCTGCTTCTGAAGGGAAATGTCGCCAAGTAGATGCCAGAATGTTGATGCTTGACATTGCTTCTCTCAATATATTCTCCTTTATGGCCGCACCTGTAGTAAAAGTCGCATTAGGAGATCTAACTGCTAATCCTGACTACTTTCTTGCAATGAGAAAGAGGGAGAATTATGACACTATTATGAGGAAACTAATGCCTACGGCAAAGGATTAAGAGTTAAGAGTCAAGAACCAAGTTGTTATGAAAAGGATTATTTTGATATTGATGGGCGTGATTTGGGCTTTAAGTCTAAAAGCTCAAGTCTCTATTGAGGAGTGTGTGATGAAAGCTGAAGCTAATTATCCGCTAATCAGAAGGTATGGGTTACTTGAGGCTACTCGAGATATTGACTTGGTGGAAATCAATAATTCCTGGTTGCCACGGATCGGAGTTTATGGACAAGTGACGGGACAGAACGTAGTTCCAGCTTTTCCCAAATATTTGTCCGCTATGTTGGATCAGATGGGTCAAAATATGAGGGGATTGGGAAAGGTGCAATATAAGGTTGGGGTAGATGTGTCGCAAAACATTTGGGATGGCGGTGCTTCAAAAGCACGTCGCGATGTGACAAGGGCGCAAGAGGAAGCAAATAAATCTGCTCTGGATGTAGAAATGTATGCTGTAAGGCAAAGGGTTGAATCAGTATTCTTTGCCATTCTCCTTACAGAAGAACAGATAGAGCAAAGCGAAATCACCCTCAATCTTCTTCAAAAGAATCTCGAGCAACTTCAATCAAAAGTCAGAAATGGAGTTGCGATGCAATGCGACGCAGATATGGTTGAGGCGCAAGCTTTAGCTTTGAAGCAGAATATGGCGCAAGCTAAGAGTGCCGCAGAAGGATATCGGGATGTATTGGAACTATTCATTGGAGAAAGTCTCAAAGGAATAAGATTGGAAAGGCCATATGCAGAAATACCGCTTTCTAATGAAAATAATAGACCGGAATTAAGACTTTTTGAGCGACGTCTTCAGGCGAATGAGACAATGCAGCGTTTGACTGACACTTCACTTATGCCCAAAATCGGACTATTTGCGCAAGCTTACTATGGCTATCCCGGCTTTGACTATTTCAAGAGCATGATGAATCGCAACCTATCTTTCAACATCCTTGCAGGAGTGAAGGCTTCATGGAATATAGATTCTTTCTACTCGAAGAAAAACGATAGGAGACGCACATCTGTCAATGCACTTGACATAGCAGCCGATAGGGAGCTGTTCTTATTCAACAATGAGATTCAATCCGCGTCGCAGAAAGAGGCTATCCAAGGACTACGGGAAGTGATGAAGGATGATGCCCGTATCATAAGTCTACGAGAGAATGTACGCAAGGCGGCAGAATCTCAACTTGCCAACGGAGTAATCGATGCAACATCCCTTCTCACTAAAATATCGGATGAGAACATTGCGCAATTGAATGCACGTCTACACGAAATTCAGCTTATAAAAGAAATCTACAATCTAAAATACACTTTAAACCAATGAAATCATACACACTTCCTATCGCCATATTTATATTGCTTTTCGCAGCTTGCAATAAGACTCTTGAATATGATGCCACCGGCATTTTTGAAGCCACAACCGTTATCGTTTCTGCAGAGACTTCGGGAAAAATCTTGACAATGAACATTCAAGAAGGGGATAGTGTCAAGAAAGGAGAGACTATTGCCGTGATCGATACTACTCTCTTGGTGCTTCAACAAAAACAGATTGAGAGCCAACGGCAGTCTGCGGAAAGTAATTCTCCAGATATCGCGGCACAGGCAGCTGCTCTTAGATCTCAGATCGCACATCAGCAGCATGAGTGCGAGCGTTTTGCACGTCTCCTCGCCGATGGTGCCACCACACAGAAGCAATATGAGGATGCCCAGTCTCAATTGACTGTGCTAAAAAGCCAACTCACAGCCCTGCTGTCGACACTCGGGAAAAACCGTAGTTCAATATCAGATAATGCGGTAGCCATCCAATATCAGTCAGAGCAGATTGAGGCGCAGATAGAAAAAAGCATAATAGACTCACCGATTTCCGGGACAGTGCTGATAAAATATGCCGAACCGGGCGAATTTGCCACTCCTGGCCGCCCTCTTTGTAAGTTGGCTAATCTTAACGACATATATCTGCGGTCGTATTTCACTGCCTCGCAACTTGCTGATATTAAGATTGGGCAGAAAGTGACCGTGATTGCCGATTTTGGAGGTGACGAACAGTATGAATATCCTGGTTCGATAACGTGGATTGCTCAAGAGAGTGAGTTCACCCCGAAGTCTATACAGACACAAGATAGCCGTGCCAACCTTGTGTATGCCGTGAAGATCGCTGTCAAAAATGACGGACGCCTGAAACTCGGTCAATACGGAGAAGTGAAATTATGAGTGTTGCCATTGAAGTCGCAGGCGTAACTAAACGCTATGGAAATCTGACGGCTCTCGACAATGTGAGTTTCAATGTGGAGCGGGGGGAAATGTTGGGCCTGATAGGACCTGATGGATCAGGAAAAAAATCACTTTATAAGATACTCGCCACGCTAACTGCTCCTGATGCCGGCACGACGACTGTCTGTGGTCTGGACACAGTGAAAGACTATAGTAAGTTGCGTACGCTGATAGGATATATGCCGGAGAAATTCTCGCTTTATCAGGATTTGAGCGTATCAGAAAACCTCCATTTCTTTGCGTCGCTGTTCGGAGTTTCCATAAAGGACAACTACGACATAATTGCCCCTGTATTTGCCCAACTTGAACGGTTCCCAAACCGAAAGGCAGGAGCTCTTTCGGGTGGAATGAAGCAAAAGCTCGCACTCAGTTGTGCGCTTATCCACAGACCGGAAATATTGCTTCTCGATGAACCCACTACCGGAGTGGATGCCGTGTCAAGAAGTGAATTCTGGGATATGCTCTCTACATTGAGGGAGAAAGGAATAACAATCCTTGTATCGACATCCTATATGGATGAAGCTACACGTTGCGAACGCATCGCCCTTATCAATAAGGGTAAACTATTGGGTATCAATACTCCGGAAGGGCTTGTGGCTGGGCTTGATGAGAATCTCTTCAATGCCGTATCGGCTCACATGTTTGATCTTCTCACTCAATTAAGGAAATTACCTGAAGTGGAAGATTGCTACACTTTCGGAGCTACACTCCACGTAGTAGGAACGAAAGACTTCAATCCGGAAAATGTCAAAAGAAAACTATCTGAAGCAGGCCTAAGGGATGTAGAGATTTATCCAGCGCATGGCGACATTGAGGATTTGTTTATCAAACTTACACGGGGAGAAAGGTGATAGGCTCAATATGACTAATGGGATCAATAAGGTCTATAGGTGAATTTTATGAA
>CAYNEZ010000185.1:0-6152 GCA_964396365.1 uncultured Sangeribacter sp.
ATGTCGTTTTGCTTAGACTATATAGACTATTGAATGGGACCATAATGAGTATCATTTTTGGATTGACAACGATCGCTGGTCGCTCCAAGATTGAAGTCTGTCATATTCTTCCTTGGTGATTCGCATGAAAGAACCATGCTGCGGACGCTTCACTCCTTTGATGTTTTGAGGATTTGTGAAATTCCGCATATTCTTATCTGCCTGGCATATGCGATAGTTGCGCGGTTTGGAAGAATATTCTATATAGCCTATGTGCCAACTATCTTCTCCTGGAAGTTGAAATGCTGACACTCCTTCACATTTTTTGTTACCTTCGAAATCTATATAATCATCATCCACAGGCTCACCCCATGGTCCGGTAAGTGACGGACTTGTGGCAGTAAACAATCCCGGTTTGCCACCTTCTTTTTTGATCATCATATGCCATAGCCCATCTGCCGGCACCCAGTTGATATCGGCATCAATTGTTGCATAGCCCCAGTCAAACAGCAATTTGGGTTGAGTCAAAGTAGTAAACGATTCATCTGCATATGAATAATACATACGGTCGTATGGCTCTTCATCACGGTTCCACATAGAATAATATATCATGTAGCCTCCGATTTTGCCGTCAGGCCATTCATATGAAGCATCCCACATTATTTGAGGTGCCCAGACACGATTGATTGTCGACCAGTCTTTATAAACGCTCTCATCGTCGGGATTACTGAAAATCTCTTTACCTTTTCTATAATCAAAAGATGTTGACTTCCAGTTTATCAGGTCATCGCTCGTAAGCAGGCATATTCCAAAATTATCCCATGTTTCTTTCTTCCCGAGTCTTTTACGGGAAGCCTCATTGGCTTCCATGTCCGTACAGACCATGAGAAAACCTGTGTCATCATGACGTCGGCATATGAAAGAATCCCGTGTGCGTCCTTCTATAGGAGCCATAATATGATCGCTGAAAATGGAATCTCCTTCCAATAAGTCGTGATATTCGATGCCATCCTTGCTTATAGCGTAAGCTGTCCAAGCTGGGCCGGCATCATTCATATGGCAATAAAGCATGTGATCACCTTTATGAAGATTACCGACCTCCATAGGAATTTTATCAGTGGCAGATGCAACTAAAGTGGAAAATCCAAGGGCATATATAACTGCGACGGCTATTGCAAATTGTCTCATGAGAATGTTTTTCTTTCTTTTGATGTATTATTAGTGTGCCAAATTAATAAGTTTTTTTCACTCTTGCAAATATTTCACTCTTATATTTTAGCATATCGGTCGTTTTTTGTAAATTTGCGATTAAATTCTGTAAATATTCAATAAAAACAGCATATTTATGAAAAGGACAATATTTTTATCCCTGCTTACTATGGCATCTTCCATGGTGATGGCAGATTCTCCGCTTTGGCTAAGAGATGTTGCCATATCCCCGGATGGTAAGAGCATCGCCTTTACATACAAAGGAGATATCTTTTCAGTTCCGGTAACTGGCGGAGAGGCTCGTCAACTAACGTCGGATGATGCTTTTGACTCCAAGCCGGTCTGGACACCTGATGGAAAACGTATTGCTTTCAGGAGTGATCGTGAAGGCAGCGACGATATCTTCATAATGAATGCCAATGGAGGCAATGTAAAGCGACTGACTACCTCGAGTATAGCAGAAATGCCTCTCGCTTTCCTCAACGACTCAATTCTGCTATTCTCAGCCAATGAGATGCCGGCTCGTAATTCTGCCCAGGCTCCCATTTTGCCTCAGACCTATTCACTCAATGTTGACCGTCCAGGAACGCGTCCGTCAATGTTCCTTTCAATGCCAATGCTCTTTTCCTCTTCAGGACGCGATGGTAAGATTATCTTCACCGACAAGAAAGGCTACGAAGATCCTTTCCGTAAACACGAACGCAGTTCAGGCACTAATGACATTTGGCTTTATGACAATGGTGATTTTCGCCAGGTGACATCATTCAATGGTCATGATCGTAACGCAGTGTGGGCTCCACAGACTGATTCATTCTATTTCCTCTCTGAAGAGGATGGTTCCCTCAATGTATATGGAGCTGATCTTAATGGCAAGAAAAGAAAACTCACTTCTTTTGAAAAACATCCTGTAAGAAACCTTTCTGTCTCCGATGGAGGCGTGATGGCATTCAGCTGGGATGGTGAACTTTATACTCTTACTGATGGAGGTCAACCGCAGAAAGTGCTTGTCAATATCGTGTCAGACGATTATGACTCTGATCTTGTAAAACGCTATATCTCAAGTGGTGCATCTTCGTTCTTTCCTGCTCCGAAAGGCAACGAATTGGCAATAGTTATAAGAGGCGATGTCTACGTCACTGATGCAAAATATAAAACAACAAAGCGTATTACCGACACTCCAGATCAGGAACGTACCGTAAGCATATCTCCTGATGGCAAGACGATGGTCTATGACAGCGACCGAGACGGATATTGGCAGCTTTTTACCGCAAAGATAAAGAATCCTAAGGAAGAACAATTTGCTTACGCTACAGAAATAGAGGAAGAGCCTCTTTATAAGTGTGAGACAAGCGCTATGCAGCCGGTCATCAGTCCAGATGGCAAGAAAGTGGCATTCCTTGAAAATCGGTCAACTCTTAAAGTCATTGATCTTGATACTAAAAAAGTCACCACAGCCCTGGATGGCAAATACAACTATTCTTATTCCGACGGCGACCAGCAGTTTGCATGGAGCCCTGATAGCCAATGGCTGATTATGAACTATATTGGAGTTGGAGGATGGAACAATACTGATATTGCTCTTATCAAAGCTGACGGCAGTGAGGTGGTCGACCTGACAGAGAGCGGATTCAGCGATGGAAATCCGAAGTGGGTGCTCGGTGGAAAAGGCATAACTTATGAATCCGGTAAATATGGCATGAAGAACACCGGAAGCTGGGGCAACCAAAGTGATATAATCCTAATGGTGCTTGATGGGGAAGCTTGGGATGATTTCAATATGACAGAAGAGGAAGCCGACCTGAAAGAAAAAAATAATAAAGAGAAAGAAGACGGCGACGACAAAGACAAAAAGGATAAAAAAGACAAGAAGGGAAAGAAAGATAAAAAGGATGTGAAGAAAGATGAGACTCCTAAGTTCACTCCTGACCTTGCAAACCGTCGCTATCGCACAAAACGCCTCACAGGTAACTCTGCCCTAATAGGTGACTATTTCCTCACTCCGAAGGGTGATAAGCTTTATTACACCGCATCCAGTACTGAAGGAAAACGCAATCTATACTGTCGTGACCTTAAGAAGGGAGACGTGTCAGTGATAAGTTCCGGCATCTACGGTATGGACCCTGACGCAAAAGGGGAGAATCTTTTCCTTTGGGGCAATGGCGGTATAAAGAAAATGAGCCTTTCCAACGATAAGATAGAGGACGTGGAATATGAAGCTTTCTACGATCGCAGTCCATCAAAGGAACGTGAATATATCTACGACCATATGCTGCGTCAGGTAAACGATAAGTTCTACGATGAAAATCTCCATGGAGTTGACTGGGCTTACTATGGCGACCATTATCGTAAATTTCTCCCCTATATATCCAATAATCGCGACTTTGCAGAGATGCTTAGTGAGATACTCGGTGAGCTAAATGCTTCGCATACCGGTGGACGTGCCTATGGTAGTGGTGCTTCTCTCTCGACATCTTCATTGGGCGCTTATTTTGACGATAAATATGAAGGAGATGGACTTAAAATCGCAGAAATAATTGCGCGAGGACCTCTTTCTACCAAAGCTGCCGACATGAAGGTGGGTGAAGTCATCCTTGCTATCGATGGTGAACCTATTGCTCCGTATCAAGATATAAATTCTATGCTCGATGGAAAAGCCGGTAAGAAAGTGCGTCTGTCAGTCAAAGGATTAGATGGTAAGAATCGTGATGTGACGGTGAGACCTGTATCAATGAGTGGGCTTTCCGGGTTGAGCTACGATCGTTGGGTGGAGCACAATGAAAAAGTTGTCGACAGCCTTTCCAACGGAAAAATCGGATATATTCATGTGCAGGGAATGAACACAGCAAGCTATCAGAATGCATATGACCGTCTGCTTGGTAAATACCGCAACTGTGATGCAGTTGTAGTGGATACCCGCTACAATGGAGGTGGTTGGCTCCACAACGATCTTGCTATTCTTTTAAACGGCAAGGAATATGCACAATATTCTCCCAGAGGACAATATATAGGTAGCGAGCCTTGGGCGCAGTGGACTAAACCATCAGCCATGCTTGTCAACGAATGCAATTATAGTGATGCATCAGGCACTCCATATGTGTTCCAGACTCTTGGTATAGGTGACGTAGTTGGCGCTCCGATTCCCGGAACAATGACTGCGGTATGGTGGGAAACCCAGATTGACCCAAGTCTTGTTTTCGGTATTCCGCAGGTTACAAACCTCTCTGTAGATGGCAAGCCACTTGAGAACACTCAGCTTAATCCTGACGTGATAATCTACAATGCACCGGCCGAAGTGGAATCCGGTCGTGACGCTCAGTTGGAAGGTTCCGTACGCCATCTGATGAAAAAGCTAAATCTTAAATGACAATATAAACTATGACAACTTTTTTAATTGTCCTTATAGTTATGTTGGGAGCTTCTTTGCCAGTGAGCAGGGCTATTCTTAATATGATTAAGAGAAGTGATAAATATTCTGATGAATATAAGAGGAAGGCACAGATCTGGCAAAACGTATTTCGTATAGTTTGTGTTGTGGTGGCTTTAGTGCTTTTTCTGATATTAAGATCATCTTTAAACTCAGCAAATTAATAGATAATTTAGTCGAAATATTAAAGGCGGACTCCAATTGGAATCCGCCTTTAATCTATAATGATTAATCTTTATGCTTTAAGCTTAGCAATGGTGTCGAGTGCTTCGCGGCACTTATCTGTGACATACTTCCAGTCGCCTGCTGCAACCTTGTCTTTGGGGAAGAGCTTTGATCCCATTCCTACACAATATACTCCGGCTGCAAACCATCCTTTGAGGTTTTCTTCTGTAGGTTCTACACCTCCGGTCACCATGATCTTTGACCATGGCATCGGGGCGAGCAGACCTTTTACGAACTTAGGACCAAGCACATCGCCGGGGAATACCTTGCAGAGGTCACATCCAAGTTCCTGTGCAAAACCGATTTCGGAAACAGTTCCGCATCCGGGAGTGTAAGGCACAAGGCGACGATTGCAGACTTTAGCTACGTCTGGATTGAAAAGTGGGCCAACTACGAAGCATGCACCCTGCTGGATATAAAGGGATGCAGCTGATGGCTCAACGATGGAGCCTACGCCAAGTGCAAGGTCTGGACACTCTTTGGCTGCAAACTTGATTACTTCTGCAAAAACTTCGTGAGCGAAATCGCCACGGTTTGTGAATTCAAATGCGCGGACACCACCGTCGTAGCATGCCTTCACTACGGCTTTAGCCACTTCTGGGTCTTTGTGGTAGAATACCGGCACCATAGGCGCCTCCGCCATCTTAGCGAGCACCTGCTGCTTATCGAATTTTGCCATTTTAGGTTTCTTTTTTTGTTAACGTTGTACTCGTCCGTTTGCATTGCCGCCTGCAAGGGCCTCTACTTCAGCGATGGTCACGAGATTGAAGTCGCCGTTGATGGTCTGCTTGAGAGCTGAGGCTGCTACTGCAAACTCGAGTGCTTCGCCTTGAGTTTCCTTGTTGAGAAGTCCATATATAAGACCTCCTGAGAAGGAGTCGCCACCACCTACGCGATCCACGATTGGATTGATATCATAGCGTTTTGACTCGTAGAATTCCTTGCCGTTGTAGATCATGGCCTTCCATCCGTTGTGGCTTGCAGAATAAGATTCGCGGAGTGTAGACACAACATATTTAAAACCGAACTCTTCAGCCATAGCTTTAAAGATGCCCTTATAGCCCTCAGCAGAAGTTTCTCCGGCCTCTACGTCAGCATCAGGCTTGAATCCGAGGCAGAGTTCTGCGTCTTCCTCGTTGCCTATGCAAACATCAACATATTTCATAAGTGGACGCATGATAGACTGAGCTTTTTCTTTTGTCCACAGTTTCTTGCGGAAGTTGAGATCGACAGATACCGTGACGCCGTTGCGCTTGGCAGCCTCGCAAGCAAGGCGGGTAAGCTCTGCAGCCTTATCGCTGATGGCAGGAGTAAT
>CAYNEZ010000186.1:0-6136 GCA_964396365.1 uncultured Sangeribacter sp.
ATTTGAATGAACAAGAATTAGATAAGCTTATCCAAGACTGGGCGGATGAGTTGCTGGCTCCAGATATAGACAATCAGATAGCCGACAGCCTCATGAACTTCGTTGAGGATGAGGATACTGAAATCGACGTGATTGGTCTTATCGACAATCATATTCATCACCTTGCAATGGAAGAGGACATCGCAAAACGTCGCAAATGGAAAATCTTCTTTTCCATAGCTGCGGCTTCTGTCGTGCTATTTATTCTCGCCTCTGTATATCTGACAAATTATGATTATGGCAGACACCCCGATAAGAAGATGCTTACGGCAAAAAATCAAGTTGAGGTGTCTTCCAAAATCTTAAATAGCGGCAAGCTAGAGAGCATTGCAGACAGTTGCAATATGATTTTGGCGAAAGTTGAGAATATAGAAAAGCCCCAAATAGCATCAAACACAAATCATAAAAAATATCACTCAAGAAAAGCAAAGGAACAAATAGAAACCTCCACGGAGCAAAGTCTCATTGAGACCATTGCTGAAATTAATGCTGGATTAGCCAATATGGTTGTTAACACAAAAGAGAGTCTTAATCTGGCAAACGCAGCATTGCTAACGGTGGATTTATTCTCAAATGGCAATGAGTATGATAATTACGAATTGATCTCAGACGAATATTACTCTCCTCAACATTCTGAACCAATGCAAGACGTAAATATTATTGAGACCAATCTCATAAATGCACTATATGAAATCAGGAATCTCAATATTGACCTAAATTTTGACAATAAAATAACTGAAATATGATACGAATACTAACTTGTATGCTAATGCTTTTTGCCTTAGCCTTTCCATCAACATTTGCTCAATCTGACCCGCAACCGGAATTAAGATTAAGGATAGGAAGTTCTTTGGAGGGCTTCGACTACACCTATATCTCTGCATGGATGTTAAAATCCATGAAGGAAAAGGACTTGACAGAACTGCAAAATATTCCGATAGATAAAGTAATACACATTGAAATCCTGAAAACAAAAGTCAATGGCAATTACACCCCTTTCAAATCAATTATTAATAAACTATCGGATGAGATGAAACTCATCGGTTATAACAGAGATGGCAACAAAGGTGTGAAAATATGTGTGGATTCTTCAATATTGAAAGATTCACATGGATGCCCATTGACTAATCCAGATGGTTCTGAAATGGAAATTATAAAGCGTATATTAGTGATCCAATGGGGACGTAACGGCGCTGAACATCTTGTCACTTATATTGTCGGGACTTTCACGCCCAAAGAGGTAAACAGCATTTTCCACTTTTAACTATCTTCTTATTGCACATGAAACATATTATTCTCACTATATTTCTATTGGCTTTATCCGTCTCAGGGATATTTGCGTTTCGACCAAAAACTGACTATCAAGATGCCTTTCTGGAGGTAACAGATATCGAGCGCCAAGACACTTGCCTGCGGATGACGGTCATTCTGAAGAATTTGCCGGGATATTGGGTATATATTCCTAAAAATGAAACTTATCTTCAATCACATAATGACACCACTAAAAAATACAAGATTATTGGAGCTGAAAACATTGAATTAGACAAACGAATATGGATGAAAGAGTCCGGACAACGAGAGGCGATTCTTATTTTCGAAAAAGTTCCTAAGGATATCAAAGTTGTGGATATAATGTCGCTGGAAGACAACGGCAAAATAGAGACTTCTGCATTAGGAATTCATCTTGATGAGAAAGATACGACTCCCCTTCCGACAATGATTGATCCCAATACACTATTCGAGACCACATCTTACGATAAATGGAAAGGTCTGGATCCAGCCCATTATAAGGATATTCCTTTTTATCAGGAAAATGGAAAAGCTCACATCAAAGGTAAACTTCATAACTATCATCCGGCTGCTGGTTTTTCTACTCTAAACGTTTACACAGAAAATTATATAACCGGAGCCAGAGAAAAGATTACGGAAAACTTGAATCAGGATGGCACATTTGAATTTGATTTGAGTGTGGATTATCCCCAATATTCAACGATTGAGATTGGAGAAATTCCCGCAAAAGATGTATTTGTCATTCCCGGTGATACTATAGAGCTTGTCACAACTACAGAGACTGATTTCTTAAACCAGAGAACTGGCTACAGGAAATACTTTGGATTTGCCGGTAGGCTCAATGATGCAACAGCTGTCAATCTGCTTACAGACACCTTGGGATACAAGCTTGACGAAATTATTTCGAAATGCTATCAGGCTAAAACAGACTCTTTAGGAGAATCAGCCAACTCAAAAAAGGAACATATTGAAAATGCCTTTAATGTAGTAAATTCTGATCTGCAAGAATTTTTAGGCACAATTCCTGTCAACACATATGTAAAGGATTTATTGGCAACCGAAGCTACTCGTGTAGCATCATTATATGAACTATCTGCAGAGATCAAACGATTGATGACTTGCAACCCTTTGATAATAAGCTCTGGGTACAGATTCAAATATAACCCTATCTCCCTTAAATTCAAAGATAGCATTTCTACTCCTGAGATAGAAAACGGGTTTTTGCGCCAATTGCAATTGGTCAACTCTCTTATAGAATCAATTGAAGTGGGCACTTTGCACGATAGGGAATCATTAGAAAAGACAAAGCAGAACGTGGCAGAATTATCAAGTCAGATTACCTATCCTGCTTTGAATCGAGCCCTACTCAGTGCATATTCAGATATGGTGGAAGATGTCGTATTGGAAGAAAATGCTCCCAAAAAGGAATCACCATATATAAAACTTGATGTCGGCAAAGATAAAGATGTACTTGAAGAATTGATCAAGCCATATCTTGGCAATCTAATATACATTGAATTTTGGGCACTTGGTAGCGAACCTTGCAGACAAAGCATGATATATCAGAAAAAAAATGTTGCGAAATTTGCTGACAAGCCCTTTAAAGTGCTATATGTATCTGATGATTCCAACATAGCAGGATCAAATCAATGGCTCGAAAAGAAGAATATTCAGGGAGAACATATTTATCTTAGCAATGAAAACTGGAAACGTATATCAGAATATTTCAATTTCAATTATATCCCTTTCGGGGTGCTTTTAAGCAAAGATGGAACTCTTATCAAGACCCATTTTTATCTTGACGGTTCGAATGCCGACAAGGAGATAGAACGACATCTGAGGGAATAATAGAGACTCTACAGTAGGACGCACTCCACTAAAACACATACCAAGCTGAAATTAGGACGCACAAGCCGTGCGCCCCTACCATCTTATTGCATTAAAATTCAATTTAACCCATATTTATCATGAGACACAAATATTTGGTAATTCGAATAGCATTAGCATTTTTATTGCTATCAGTATCTTGCGAAGTCATATCTGCAGCTTCGCCCGGCGACTCAATCTATATCGGCGGTCGTTTGAAAGAATCATTGGGGAAAACCGATCTAATTGATGGCTGGGCGGTCATGTTGGATTCAGAAGGAAACCCGAAAGACTCAGTGAAGACTAATCAAGGGGGAACCTATATTAATGGAGAGGGTATCATACTATCCTATTTCGGCTTCCGAGTCCCAAAGACCGATTCTATATACCACATTCAGTTGGGTTGCCACAAATATACCCCTAAGACTATCAGCTTTGAGGTTAAGGATCTTGGCAATAGGGAGACCCACAGGACGATTCCGACGGTATATCTTGAGCGAGCTCCAAGGGAACTGGATGAACTAACTGTCACAGCCACAAAAATCAAGTTTTACAATCGAGGAGATACCATAGTCTACAATGCCGATGCCTTTGAACTTGCCGAAGGGTCGATGCTCGATGCGCTGATTGCCCAGCTACCTGGTGTGGAGCTGAAAGAAGGTGGTCAGATTATGGTCAATGGCGAGCAGGTGGAATCGCTTCTTCTTAACGGCAGAGAATTCTTTGACAAAAACAATGAACTGATGCTGGAAAACATAAGTGCATATACCGTCAAGAATGTGGAAGTCTATAAGGGTTACTCCACAGATGAGAAATGGAAGAAGAAAACTTACGGCGAAAAGCATCTCACTATGGATGTGAAACTTAAACGTGAGTACAACACCGGATTGACTGCCAATGCACAACTCGGTTATGGCACATCTGACCGCTATATGGGTCGGCTGTTCGGTCTATGGTTTAACAACTCGACTCGCATTACTGCACTCGCCAACTTCAACAATCTCAATGACACACGCAAACCGGGTCAGAAAGATACCTGGCGACCCGAAATGATGCCTTCAGGGACCCGCAAATATCAATTAGGAGCCGTTGATTACAATTATCAAGACGCAGAGGAGAAAAAGCGTTTTCGCGGCGATATCACATTCACCCGAACCTACACGGACAACCGTACCAATACTGCCACAACCAATTTCCTTACTGAGGGTAATACCTACGAAAACTCATTCAACAAGGCGTACAACAGTAACCTACGTCTGAGTTCATACCATTACGGGACAATCAGGACAGACAGATGGATGCCGACATACGTAGTAAAGGGTATCTACCAAGATAAGGATAACGAATCGGAAGCCCTGTCTGGATCTTTCTCTCAAGAGCAGCAAGATATGACAATGGAGGCTCTGAAAGCCATTTATTCCGATGGAAGTGAAGAGACACTTAAAGATATTCTCAACCGGGCATCTACACGGTCAGACGGTAAGACGCGTAGTGGGGAAATCCAGTTTTTCCCGGGTGTCTATTACTTCATTCCAAAGACGAACGACAGCTTTAGCGATGAGTTCGGGATACGCTATCGCTCGACAAAGGAAGATATCTGGAAAGACTACAACATCAACTACGGCAATAATCCCGTGCCTGCTGACGTACGCCGCCAATATATCGACAATACCCCTCACACTTATCTCGGCATACAGAACAATATCACTTATGAACTCAATCTAAAGAAATTTCACTTGAGTCTCAATTATGAATATTTCTTCGCGAGGGAGGTGAAGGATTCCTATCAATATGCCCTTGACCGATTGGAAGATGAAGGGATATTCGGTGTTCTTCCGGCTGGATGGGCAAGCACATTGGATCCTCAGAATTCATACACTTCCCAACTGCTTTCCAATACACACAGCATCTCTCCATCATTGAGCTATTACAGCGGGCTCAACAAAGAAAAAAAATATTTTTTTAATTTCAATATTTCTCCTGAGTTTTCAGTCAAACACTCGCATCTTAATTATACTCGAAACAATCATTTCTACCCGGTAAGAAAAAATTTCTTCCTCACTACTATGACCGGATGGAATGCAAGCATATCAGCTTATTTAGATGCCAAAGTAGATGAAAATCATTATTTGCAACATAAGCATCTCATCAACTTTGAGATGAATGTCAAGCCAAAGGCACCCAACTTATTTGATATGGTAGAAATCACGGATGACTCCAATCCTCTAAATATCTATGTGGGCAATCCAAACCTTAAGGTTGAGTATGAATTCAGCCCCCACCTTACGTATGTCTTCCAAGGGCCACGAATACATCCTTTGAATAATAACGCAACTATTGTGATGTCTTATACCAAAAATGCCTTGACACGCGGATATACCTACGACACACAAACTGGCATTCGCACAAATAAGATGTATAATGTGGACGGAAACAGGAATTTAATGATATCCAACAATTTCAACATACAGTTTGGACCCAAGAACCAGTTTACAGCATCTTCGGCAACTTCTGCAACAATTGGCCAATATGCCGATATGATCGGTACCAATACCGTTGCGCCTGAACTTTCTAAAGTGAATAACAATACTATCTCCGAGAGATTAACGCTTGGATGGCAAATCGGGAAACAGTCGATTAGCTTAAACGGTGAATTTATCAATCGCCACAGTACTTCCTCACGTCCAGATTTTCAGCCTATCAATGCCAACCATTTCAGCTATGGGATTGTAGCTAACTTCAAACTTCCATACAATATTGGAATAAACACTGACTTCAATGTCTATACTCGCCGTGGCTATGGAGTGAAGGAACTTGACACTTCTGATGCCATTTGGAATACTCGCGTGACCTGGACACCGATGAAAGCCAAGATGTGGACATTCATGATCGATGGTTTTGATATGCTGCATCAGCTTTCCAACGTCAATTACGCTGTCAC
>CAYNEZ010000187.1:0-6119 GCA_964396365.1 uncultured Sangeribacter sp.
GAGACTCTCGCGTGCGTTTCTGTGGACGCATCCGGCGGCCATCACGAACATCGTCAATATGAGTGCGAATCTTGGTTTCATGGTTGCAAAATTAGGTAAAAAACCATTTTTATGCAAATTTCATCGCATCACACCGCGTTACATTCGATGATTTTTATTCGCCCATAAATAATTATAAATTAATCTCAAAAAGAATAATCTCAATAAATATTTTATTACAAAGTGTCATCAAATGAAACACGCCTTCGGCTCTTGGGCCGAAGGCGTGTGATATAATCAAGATATTTGCGATTTTTCTACCTCACGATGAGCTTATGCACTGAAGTAGGATGTCCGGAAGTGGCTACTGCTACGATATAGACACCCGGCTGGGCTACCGGTACAAGACCTGTATCTGAGACTGTTTCTTTTGCGAGAAGCGTGCCATCGGTGTCGCTAACTGATACGATTGCTTTGCCATCAACCTTGATTCCGATCTTTCCGTCGGCATCATAGACACTGGTCTGTGGCATGCCTATGGTGCCTACGCCGGCTTCACTTGCGGTAAGGAATTTGAAGAGCACAGGGTTTTTCTTGTCTGTGTATATATACGAGCCCTTATCCCTGCTGTCAACGCCGAAATAATCGGAACTCCCTTTCCACATTCCGCGCATGTTATATCCACCCTTGGCTTTCTCTATTTGTACAGACTTCGCAGTCGCAGGCTCATTGCCGGCAAGTCCGACTCTCCAGTAGTTGTCCCCTTCCGCCATATATCCGTCCCCTGTGGATAAGCTGAAGAAAGACGTAAAGTGATTCTTGAGCTTAGGTGTAAACTGATAAGAGGGATTTTCGATATCAAGTTCTCCTAAACGGAAACTGCCGTCTGAGCCCTCTTTGTCGCTGTGCAGGAACAACCCTGACTCGGCTTCCTGAATATAATAGACAGTTGATGGTTCGAAGATCTTTGTTTCGGATGCGTCAGATTCCGGCTCTGTCTTCCTTAATGTAAGGATTCCGAGTTCTGTAGCCGAGGTCCATGCATTGTTGTTCACTTCAGAGCGTGCTACAAGCCTGAAATATCTTGCATTGACAGGAGCTGGAAGTTCTACGATCTGCTCTCCTGCTATGTCCTTGAATGTGCCGGTTGCATTCGGAGCGCCCCACACTTCGGGATTATTGCCGAAATACACCTCATATTCTTTGACACGTCCGTTGCTCATATCGCCACGTCCTTCATACACAAAGGCTGTCACCTCGTATGTGTCGTGCATATCGATAATTATCTCATGCGGACATGCCGTCTGGTCGCTGCCATAGCTTGTATGCCAGATAGTGGAGGAATTATTGTCGATAGCGTTCTTGACGTCTTCGCCCCCACCCTGGTTGCTGTCTACTCTATAGACACTCCATTTGCTTTTGTCGATAAACATCTCGATATCCGCATCAGTCACAAGACTGCGTGCCATGCCATCCTTTTCAGCATATGCCATCACGTATCCTCCCTCCGAAAGAGTGAAAGGAGCTGAATATTTTTGGTAAGTTGCGCCATTGTCAAGACTATAGCTGATCGTAGCTCCCTCGGTAGAAGTAGTAAGTGTCACCACTCCTTTATCAGCAGAAATCACTACTGGTTGACATTGTGGGCTGGCCACGCGTGCCATCTCTACGAGTTCGCTGTCGGTAAGCTTAGTGGTGATAGGCATCAATATGAAATCGAAAGCAGTGGTTTGTGAGCGTAGTTCGTATTTATCGAGTACGTCAGGACCGCAGCTTGCATTTCCTAAAGCTCGCATATCAGCATCGATGCATACTACAGTCTTATCTGTAAATTTCATCTCATACGGATGCTTGGCACGATTCTGGCCGCTTATGTTGTCGCCAGCTCTGTAGTGGCTTGCAGTAGCCGACATCTGTCCGGGAGCAACTATCATAAGTCCCCTGTCTCCGCCTTCAGTTAAAGTAATGAAGCGTACTTCTTCCTTGTTGCCGGTCTCTTGCGGCAGGATATATGATGTCCATTGGTCTGTGACAGTGCTGTGGTAAAGACCCGGGAAGCAAGACTCCTTACGGTCACGGTAGTTTTCCCACGGACCACGGCCAAACCATGTGTATTGCTCATAATCTTTCGGCATATCGAAAGTGAAACCGAGACGTGGGATAATCACATTCTTTCTTGACGGGGTGATGATTGAACTTACAACGATTACTCCATCCGGCATCACAGTGTAAGACATCTGTGTCTTGAACGACATCGGAGAGGCCCCATCCCCTTTATATGTATTGGTTATGGTAAGAGTCACGCTGCCATTGTCGTTGACGGTTGTAGTCCATTTGCCAGGAGTGGCCTTCAAATTGCGAAGTCCAAGACTTTCCCATGTTCCTTTCTGGCGTCCGTCGTTGTCGGTCGGCAGACGGAAGGCATTCAGCTTGATTGTTTTGTCAATGATTTTATTATCTCCAAAAGAGTAGGCGGAAAGTTGTCCGGAAGCCTTGGAAAATACAGCCTTGAATGCAGGGGTGTTGAGGGTATAGCTGTTGGTGCTTTCCTCAATTTCGATTTTGTCTTCAGCTTTGGCTACATACGTATCCTTGTGAAGGGCTTCGCGCAGTCTGAACTGTTCGGAAGCAACCTCGTAGCCGGCCTCAGCCCAGGGAGTGGCTTCTTTGTTTGTGACAGAAAATCTTACGAAATATTCCGCGCCTTCTGCTGGGTTTGCAGGCAGGAGATTTGAGAGTGTGAAGCTCTGCGTCTTTCCGCCGTTCACATCAATATTGTCTACGGTCCCTTTGTCTATCTCAATGCCGTCTTCCAATACGGAATAACTGATATTGTAGCCTGACAGGTCACGGAACGCCTGTTTATTCTTAATCTCGAATTCATATTTGACGCTGTCTTTCATGATGAAGTCTGCCGGTTGGTAGATCTTCTTCACGTTGAGAGCTTTTGCGGAATATGAGCAATCAGGGAATACCACACCGTTGATGCAGAAATTGCCGTCATTAGGATTGTCGCCGAAGTCTCCGCCGTATGCCCAATATGTCTGGTCAGGATTGCCCGGGACAGGCATTTTCAATCCTTGGTCTTTCCAGTCCCAGATAAACTCTCCGGCCAGTGCCGGATATTTCTCATAGAGATCGAAGAATTCTCTTTGGTTACCCATTGAGTTGCCCATCGAGTGGGTGTTCTCACACTGAAGGTGAGGCTTCACTTTCTGTCCGCTGTTCGCTTGGTTCAGGCGGTCGCGCCCTATGCTCTCCATCCATTCTACGCCCCCATACATTGTGCTTGACACATCGGCATAGTCACTGTTGCCTTCATAATGTGTAAGACGCGTCTTGTCAAGATTCTTTATGGCTGTGGATACAGCCTTGAAGTTCGGGCCATTGCCCGATTCGTTGCCAAACGACCATATGATAATACTCGGATGGTTGCGCATCCACAGCACATGGTTCTCATTGCGCTCCACCATAGCGTCCTTGAATGCTTCTACGCTGGAAAGCCCGGTATTGGCATGGCATTCCACGTCAGCTTCGGCTATCATGTAGAGGCCATATTTGTCGCAAAGGTCGTAGAAATAAGGATTGTTTGGATAGTGACTCGTACGGACAGCATTGATGTTGAGACTCTTCATGGTCATTACATCCTTCTCCATTTCCTCGCGAGGTACGGTGCGTCCGTATTCTCCGCTGAAATCATGGCGGTTCACACCGTGTATCAGCAATGGCTGTCCATTAATAAGAATCTCACCCATCTTTCCGATCTCGATTTGCCTGAATCCAAGCTTATGCCCGCGTATGTCGATATCATTGCCACTCTCGTCTGTAAGCGTTAGCGAAAGATCGTAAAGGTTGGGCTCTTCTGCGCTCCAAAGTTTGGGACTGCTGACCGGAATGGAAAGATCATAGCTTCCGGGTTGGTCTACAGCCACACTCTTTTCAGCTACTACCGCTCCCCCGTCCATAATCCTTGCGGTAAGGGTTCCACTGATTGGAGCCCCCTCAACAGTGGTCTCAATATTCACTGTTGAGTTGGTATAGTTGTCGGTAAGTGTTGTTTTGGCGAAATAATCGCGAATTTGCGTCTTGGGTGCTGACCATAGGAATACGTCGCGGGTGATACCGGTCATTCGCCAGTAGTCCTGACATTCCAGGAAAGAACCGCTTGTAAATCTATAGACCTGCACGGCTATTGTGTTTTCTCCCTCCTTAAGGAGATCAGTGATCTTAAATTCTGAAGGAAGGTATGAATCCTCTGCATACCCGGCAAACTTACCGTTTACCCATACGTAATAGCCGTGTCCAGCACCATTAAATCTCACATATGTATCCCTGCCGTCCCATTCTTTGGGCACGGTAAACGAACGCCTATAGTGACCGACAGGATTTTTCATATTTTCGTTGTAGGTGAACCATCCGGGACGATTGGCCATGATGCTGTATGTCTTTTCATCATAGCTGAAGGGGTATGCCACGTTGCAATATAGTGGCTTATCCCATTCCTTACCGTTGCGTACGCCATATACCTGCCATGCCGCTGGCACATCAATATCATCCCACCCCTCTACATCATACTCCGGAGCTTCAAAACCTGCAGGATTTTTAGTAGGGTCTGCCACCCATTTGAATTTCCATACTCCATTAAGCGATTTATAGTATGGAGACTGTTCAATTCCACCCTCTTTCACAGTGGCCACGTCGGCAAGAGGAATACCGAGCGTGTGTGCGCGTTCTCTGCTCAGGTGTGTCACGCCTACATCGTCCCACTCCGTGAAGGTCTGAGCGCTTGTGGTAGCAATGCCTGTTGCAACGAAAAGGCCTGCCAAAGTAAGAATTCTTTTCATGGTATCTATTAATTTTCGTAATTTCAATTCCAAAGCGCAGGAAACTGCGCTTATTCTCTGCGTTCTCCGGGCGATGCGGAGCAGCCCGTTTCCATTGCGGACTTGACAAAACAGAGTCGCGAAGCTTCAAAAAAAGCATTGAAACTCTGCGCCTTTGCGCCCTCTGCGTGAGATTTAAAACCGAGACCCGAATCTTCGCAAAACGCACCCCGCATCACGCAAAACGCATCTCAAAAGACTTCTGCAAGTCCGTCAAAGTCTTCAGGGAGTTCACCGCGTCGACCGTTGCGGAGGTCGTCGATCCATTGCATCCATTGTTGTTTCTTGTCGTCATCAGCGGCAAACATTTCCTCGATACTGTCCATGTCGAAATCAGGATTAATCCAAGATGAGCCTCCGCCGGCAGCCGCATCTGCCTCAATGGCCTCCATCAGCTTGCGGAAATCTTCAGCACTGTTGATCCGTTCTACTGCAAATCCTTCTCCGAATACGCGTTGCGTTGACTCCGGATTTTGTTCTGCACGGATGGTACTGTCAATTTCTGTCAAAGCTTTGTCATGCTCAAGAATATCAGGATTATCTGATTTCAGAAACGAATCAAGCTCGCTTTTATAGGAAGCTGAATAGAAGTCGTTGGCATCATCTTCAAGATAGCTGGCGTGCTCGAATGTGTCATCGCACACTCCGATGTATTTGTCATCATCATGGGGAGTATGAAGCGATTCTCTCCAGTTGCCACTCTTTTATCTATCTTTTCCATATCTGCCAAGACATTCCCCCTACGGTCTACCCTGCACATACTCAGCACAGGGTATAGGAAATCGAAATCTCCTCTCCATCCCCCATCAGAAATCGATAGAGTGCCCGTCCATCTGCCGTTTACTTCGAGATAAGGAAGTTCCTCAATGCCATTCGCTGCGATATACTCAGAAATAACCTTATGAATACGCTCCGAAAGATCAGGAGTGTCAAGAGCTGCATATTTAGCGATAAGTTTTGTACGTGCCATAAATTTCGTTCATAAAAAGTCGTAATCCAATGCAAAAATAGCAAAAACAAAGCACATATCCAAATCACTAATGAAATTTATAAATTTACCCCCCGATTCCCCATCATGGAAGGGAGGCTTCCCAGCCTCCCCACAAAAGCACCCGAAACCCTCCCTGGACAGATAGCCAGTGAAGCCTCATTTCCATACAAGCACAAAAAAGGACCGAATCTCATTGCTGAGATCCGGTCCATAAGGCGGCGATTACCTACTCTCCCGCTTTCGCAGTACCATCGGCGTTACAAGGT
>CAYNEZ010000188.1:0-6112 GCA_964396365.1 uncultured Sangeribacter sp.
TCCTTTTTCAGGCATTCAGACCGGCAAAGTGGTGACACGTCTGAGTGCCTTTTTTATTTGAAGGAATTTGAGTGATGTCGCCGCATGAATTCAGAAACGGTAATGGCAGTAGCTGCTGCCACATTAAGAGACTCTGCATGAGGCCCGGAAGCAAAACTCGGGATAAGTAGGGGAAGATTTACTCTCTTTCTTATCTCCTCACTGAGACCGTTCCCCTCATTACCCATGACTACAAAAGCCGGTAGCGACAGGGGAGTACTGTAGATATCCGTACCGTCCAGAAGTGTGCCACAAACGGGAATTTCAGGATTTGCTTCTATAATTTTAATAAGTTCAGCTTGAATGAAATTTACCATTCCGACTGCTCCCATTGATGACTGAACTGCTTTCGGATTGAACGGATCTGCACATCCCGGACTGAGTACGATTCTTGAAACTCCAAACCAGGATGCAATTCGAAGGATAGTGCCAAGATTCCCTGGGTCCTGAACTGAATCAAGCATAAGGGTTAGACCCTCCGAAAAATTCATCTTTTGAGTTCCACACATATCAGGCTTCCGATAGATTGCTACCACAGAAGGCAAAGATTGAAACTGAGAAAGCTTGCGTATATCTTGCTCAGATGCCTCAAAAAGGGGATAGTCCTTGTATCTTTCCATAGCTGTGGTATTCCCTTCAGCCACTATAATCGCCTCCGGAGTGAAAAATTTGATGGTATCGTCAACACACTTTTCTCCCTCAGCTATAAACAGGCCTAACTTCTCCCGTTGTTTGCGCGAATCAAGCCTGGAATAAAGATTCAACTTAGTTTTAGATAAATTCATAGTGCAAATTTAAAAAAAAATGCTGGATAAGTAGTGAAAAAAAGAAAAAATTATTAATTTTGTAGGAACTAACGAGAATAAGACTATGAAATATATAGGTGCCCATGTAAGTACTGAGGGAGGAGTTGCCAACGCCCCCCTTGAGGCAATAGCCATAGGGGCAAAGAGTTTTGCCCTATTCACCGGAAGCAGCAACCGCTGGACTTCGAAGGCAATCCCGGAGAAAGAGGCTGAGGCTTTTAAGAATAATTGCCTCCGCGGAGGGTTCAAACCGGAACAAATCTTGCCTCATGACAACTTCTTAATCAACTTGGGGAGTCCTGATCCTCAGAAATTGCATCTTAGCAGGAAATCTTTCCTTGAAGAGATGAAACGATGCGAACAACTTGGCCTTACCATGCTTAATTTTCATCCCGGAAGCCATGTAAATGAGATAGAGGAGGAGAAATGCCTTGATCTCATAGCTGAATCAATAAACATGACACTCGAACAAACATCCGGAGTAACTGCCGTATTGGAATCTACTGCCGGTCAGGGAAGCAATCTTGGCCACCGGTTCGAGCATCTTGCCCACATCATCAGCAAGGTTGACGACAAGACAAGGGTAGGAGTATGCATTGATACGTGCCATACTTATTCTGCTGGCTACGACCTTGCAGATGAGGAAGGATATGAAAGGACATGGAAAGAATTTGACGAAATAATCGGACGCGATTATCTGAGGGCTTTGCATCTTAACGACGACCTTCGAAAACTCGGTTCAAGGATCGACCGTCATGCCGAAATAGGAAAGGGAACACTCGGACTGGCATTTTTCAAAAGACTCGTAAACGATCCTCGATTTGACAATATGCCCATCATTCTGGAGACTCCCAACCCGGCAATCTGGCCGGAAGAAATAAAACTCCTCTATCAAATGATAGAAAAGTAAGTTGAAAATATAAATAAAAAGTAAGTTGAAAATATAAATGAAGTTGTTTAAACTTATTTTTTTATTAAGATTTCGTCAGGTTTTTGAGCAGGTTTTCTCTCTTGAAGAAGGAATGATGCGGGCATCATGACTGATGAAAGAGGGAAAAGATGCCAAAAAGATGGCGGAAGATTAATAAAAAGAATCTATGGTTTAACTCTTCATAGTAAATTTTTCAATTCGTAAATAAGTTTAAACAACTTCAATAGTAACCTAATACATCAAAAGGACAATGACACAACAAAAACCTGACCTCGGTTTCTGGAAACTATGGAATCTCAGTTTCGGATTCTTTGGAGTCCAGATTGCCTATGCCCTGCAGAGTGCAAATATATCTCGTATATTTGCTACTCTTGGCGCTGACCCTCATTCGCTGAGCTATTTTTGGATTCTTCCTCCTCTTATGGGTATCATCGTGCAGCCTATCATCGGTGTGGCTTCCGACCGCACTTGGTGTCGACTTGGGCGTCGCCTGCCTTATTTGCTTTTGGGAGCTCTTATAGCTGTGGTTGTTATGTGTTTGCTGCCAAATGCCGGAAGTTTTGGGCTTGCTGTCAGTGGAGCAATGGTCTTCGGCTTCGTAGCATTGATGTTCCTTGATACATCAATCAATATGGCAATGCAACCATTCAAGATGCTCGTAGGCGATATGGTCAATGAAAAACAGAAAGGGCTTGCCTATTCTATTCAGAGTTTCCTTTGCAACGCCGGTTCACTTGTCGGCTATCTTGCACCAATAATTCTGACTGCAATCGGAATCAGTAATGTCGCGCCTCAGGGTGTCGTGCCTGCATCCGTGACATACTCATTTTATATAGGAGCAGCCGTGCTGATATTGTGCGTCATCTATAGCTTTATCACCATCAAGGAAATGCCACCTGCTGAATATGCGCAATTCCATGGCATTGATGCCTGCAAGACTGAAAAACGTGAGAAATTCAACCTTACAAAGCTTCTGAAAGAGGCTCCATCCACATTTTGGAGCGTAGGTCTTGTCCAATTCTTCTGCTGGTCTGCTTTCCTATTCATGTGGACATACACCAACGGTGCCATAGCCGGCAGTGTATGGGGCACACAAGATGTTGCTTCCGCAGGGTATCAGGAAGCTGGCAACTGGGTAGGTACACTCTTCGCAGTGCAAGCCATAGGATCAGTGCTTTGGGCAATTGTCATCCCTCGTTTCAAGAGCTTAAAGACCGTCTATATCGTCAGTCTTCTTCTTGGGGCAGCTGGTTTTATCTCCACTATCTTCTTTGCAGACAAATATCTGCTTTTCATAAGCTATCTCCTTATCGGATGCGCATGGGCTGCAATGCTTGCTCTCCCATTCACTATCCTGACAAATTCTTTGAAGGGTGAGAATATGGGAGCATACCTTGGGCTTTTCAACGGCACAATATGCCTGCCGCAGATAGTTGCTGCCGCTCTTGGAGGCGTACTCCTACAGGTTCTCGGTGGCAACCAAAGCTATATGCTTGTTGCAGCCGGTGTTCTGCTGGTGCTTGGATCAGTGGCTGTTGGATTCATAAAGTTGACTTATGCTGAAAAAGAGTGATAATGTCAAAGATTATTGAATATAATGGCGTTGAGATCCATCGCGCTGAAAAGACTGTATTGAAAGACGTCACCTTCTCCATTGGGGAAGGTGAATTCTGCTATCTTGTTGGGCGCGTGGGAAGTGGCAAAAGTTCGCTTTTGAAGTCAATGTACGCAGAAGTTCCTATCCATGCAGGAGAAAAAGCTGATGTTCTCGACTATGATATGCTCAAGATAAAGAAAAAACAAGTTCCATATCTCCGTAGGAACATTGGAATAGTCTTTCAAGATTTCCAATTGCTTCAGGACCGTTCGGTCTACGACAATCTTTCCTTTGTGTTGAGAGCTACAGGATGGCGAAACAAAGCGGATATGGATCAGCGAATAGAAGATGTGCTTATCGATGTCGGCATGCAGAACAAGAGCTACAAAATGCCTCACGAATTGTCGGGAGGAGAGCAACAGCGAATCGTTATTGCAAGGGCACTTCTCAACAATCCCAAGCTTATTCTTGCCGATGAACCAACGGGCAACCTTGACCCTCAGACGGGTATTACAATTGTCACTCTGCTCCATAGCCTTGCTGCTGACGGTCATTCCGTGTTGATGGCTACTCACAACCTTCAGCTTTGCGAAGACTTCCCGGCTCGGGTGCTGAGATGCAGGGATAAGGAACTAATTGACGAAATCTAAGTGAAAAATCATTGTGTTTTAGGTCGTAGATGCCTCTGCGACCTGTTTTTTTATCATTTGTTCATATTTTTTGTGCTCTTCTCCTATTATTTATGGTGATTAGATTTCTTTATTCAAAAAAATTTGATTAAATTTGCATCAAAATCGGGAGAAGGGCTCTAAATCGGCTTTTCAGTCCGAATACCATGAAGTGATTATCCATAAGCATTCATAACAAGCTATTTAATTATGGCAGAAAAGAAAGAAAAACTGTTTGACATGTTCCCGCCGGTATCCACAGAAGAATGGATGGCGAAGATCAATGTCGATCTGAAGGGCGCAGACTTCAATAAGAAGCTCGTATGGCGCACCAACGAAGGCTTCAATGTCATGCCTTTCTATCGTAAGGAAGATATAGAAGGTCTTCCATCAGTAGGTTCAATGCCTGGCCAGTATCCATATGTAAGAGGTACGAAGGCAAACAATGACTGGCTTATCCATCAGCAGATACTCGGCACTACAGCAGAGGAAATCAATGCTCATGCAAAGCACGCAATCGACAAGGGTGTTGAATCACTCGGCATCAGCATGCGTGGCCTTGAGGCTTCTGATCTCGCAGCTGTGCTTGAAGGCATTGACCTTAATAAGGTAGAAGTGAACATCATCTGCTGCCCACGCAAGGCAGAAGAGATGGCTAAAGCACTTGTTGAACTCGTGGAAAAAGCCGGTGCAAAGGATTCTTTCAAAGGCAGCATCGGATTCAATCCATTCAAGCGTCTTCTGAAGCATGGACTTGAATTCCCGAAAGACATCAAAGAAACTGCTCTTGCAGTGTATGAAGCTGTAAAACCGATAGAAGGACTCCGCTGCTTCGCTGTAGACAGCTTCCTTCTCAACAATGCAGGGGCTTACATCACTCAAGAACTTGGCTACGCTCTTGCATGGGGTGCAGAATGGATGACTCTTATGACAGAGGCTGGTCTTACTCCTTGCGAAGTCAACAAGCGCATCAAGTTCAATATGGGCATCAGTTCCAACTATTTCATGGAGCTTGCTAAGTTCCGTGCAGGTCGTATGCTTTGGGCAGAGATCGTGAAAGCTTACGGAGCTGAAGAAGAATGCTGCAAGATGGCAGTTCACGCTGTGACAAGCGAATTCAATATGACAATTTATGATGCTCATGTGAATCTTCTTCGCTCTATGACAGAGACTATGAGCGCTGCACTCGCTGGCGTAGACTCTATTGAGACTCTTCCCTTCGACCTTGTCTACACTACTCCTGATGAATTCAGCGAGCGTATCGCACGCAATCAGCAGCATCTTCTCCGCGATGAGTCACACCTTGACAAGGTTGTTGACCCGGCAGGCGGCAGCTACTATATCGAGACCCTCACATGCTCTATCGCAGCCCAAGCTTGGAAAGTATTCAATGAGGTTGAAGACAACGGCGGCTTCTATGAGATGCTCAAGAAGGGTGAAATCCAGGCTAAGGTTAACGAAAGCGGCGTGAAGCGTCATCTCGATGTAGCTCGCAGAAAAGAAATCCTTCTCGGCACCAACCAGTATCCTAATGTCAACGAAATGGCACTTGACAAAATCAAGAACGACGGATGCGCTTGTGGATGCGGATGTAAGGAAGTTGAAGATGGAGCTGTAGACTATCTCAACTTTGACCGTGCTGCAAGCCAGTTTGAACAGCTTCGTCTTGACACCGAACGTGCAGCAAACCGCCCGAAAGTGTTTATGCTCACTATCGGCAATCTTGCCATGCGTCTTGCTCGCGCTCAGTTCTCAGGCAACTTCTTCGGATGTGCAGGCTACGAGATCATCGACAACAATGGTTTCGCTACCGTAAAAGAAGGTGTTGACGCAGCTATTGAAAAGGGCGCCGACGTGGTTGTGCTTTGCTCAAGCGACGACGAATATGCACAATACGCTCCCGAGGCATTCAAAGAACTTGATGGACGTGCTATGTTTGTTGTTGCAGGTGCACCTGCATGCATGGACGAGCTCAAGGCTCAGGGAATCGAAAACTTTATCCACGTTCGCGTCAACGTGCTTGACACTCTCGTGGACTTCAATGCGAAACTCCTCAAATAATCCGCCAACA
>CAYNEZ010000189.1:0-6109 GCA_964396365.1 uncultured Sangeribacter sp.
CAACTATTGATCTCTGCCTTATACTGAATTTATGTTCTGATCGCGAAAGCGTCCCATAATTCACATACTCATAACTTCGTTTATTCAGAAGATTATTTCCCGTAATTGAAAGTCTTACTTTATTGCTGACTATCCACACTGCTGATGCATCAAGCAAAATAAGATTGGCTGAGTTTCCCTCAGGAAACCTTGTCAAAAAATGCTCAGCACCCACAGTAAATTGGAGAATATCTGCTGGTATTATTGTCGCGCATAAGTTTTGGTGGATCGTATGATAATAATTTTTTTGATTATCAATCTTAATATTAGAAGATCCATATTCTGCCTCATAGTTAGCTGACAACCAACTAAGAATGCTTCCTTTGAAATAAGGTTTCACCCCGGCTGAAATTTGACGATATGGAATCTCAAAGTCATTTCGCATTGAAGTAGCTGAGGAAAATGATGCAGTTGCCTCTATACCTACTACCATCTTGCTATGACCAAGCCCCTTGCTCAAGCCACCTTTAAATCTCCATGTATCACTCAATGATAGCTTATTAGTATAAGAGGAAATTATCAAATCATCTACAAAACATTGAGTCGACATCAGAAAACTACGGCGACGTCCATAGTTGCCGGAAAAATTCACAAAAAGTGATTTTATTGGATTTCGATAGTTATAAGAAAGAGAACCACCATAATCTTGAGAATATTTGTCAGGATTCTCTGCGATAAAGAGATTGCGATAGTCTTCCAATATATGTACATTTATATTTAAATGTGGCTCAGGAGAACCAAGATTGTAATATATAGAGCCGGAGATGTCCGACTTTGCAGTCAACTGTTTCCTCACGCTAAATCCCGGAGTTATGTTAATGTAATCGTGTTGTCCCGCAATAGACTGATGTTTCCATTTTAACGGCATCTTCAATGTCATCCTCCACTGATTGCGATCATAGTCTGCCTGTGGAGTGGCATAAAAGTTAGAAAGAAAAGCTTCATGAACCCCCTCGTTGTTGTAATCCTCTAATCCAAGTAAACTGCCATTCATTCTATGATAATTCAAATCTATACCAGCTGTGATATAGTATTTCCAAAACCTTTTAAACCTGCCGAACCGAGTTTCTGTAGTGCTTCTGAAATCAGCCATACGAAGACTTTGAGTTGCATCCTCTTCCCCACAAACACTAAGTAGATCGGGACGATAGCTAAAAGTATTGCGTGAAGTCAATGTGAAAATCTTTTGCTCATTTCGTTTTACTATTTTGAGATCATTCTCTGCAGAAATACGTTTTCTATCGACACACTGAGTAATGTCATAACTACCTGTAATCACAGAATTTGAACGCTCAAGAATTCCTGAAAGAGTCAGTTTGTCTTTAAGATAATAACCTTTCTTATTTATCTCACTGTTAAATTGAACTGACATGTCATGACTTTGGGTTATCTGAGAATTATTCTGAACAAATGATGGAATCAGTGTGCTGAAATAATCTGTCTCCTCTCTTGAATTATAACTCAAACGGTCAGCCATATAGTTGACTTTAAGTCGCATTGAATTGTCGCCGGTTTTCCAAGCTACAATTGCATTAGCAAGCCAAGACAGGTTGTCGCGGGTACGCTTCTCTGAAAGAGGAGCATTAATCATGTCAGCTGAAATATACTCCGGCCAGAGGGATGATGAATAATCGGAAGAGAACATTTTTTCTAATTCATGATCCCGAATTTCTTTGGCAGGATTCCATCCGGTATTATCACACTTTAGTGTAAACATATTCTGAATCTTTGATGCCATCCTCATGGTAAATAGCGATCCATCGTAAAGAAACGGTTGCATCCCGGCAGCAGCTTGAGCCACACCGACCCATCGACTTCGGGCATCATCCTTCAGCTTTAGATTAATTCCTGCTTCCTCTGGGAATTCAATACCTTCAAACGCCTTTACAGGCTGGTGCTTCTCCATTATTTCTATTGACTTCACATCTTTATGAGAAATGTTGTTGGTAGCAAGTCCATATCTTCCTCCTATGAAGTCATTTCCATCAATATAAAATTTGCTGATAGGTTTGCCTTGATATTCTATGGTTCCGTCATCGCGAACCCTCACCCCTGGCAGACGCTTTATGACATCAATGATCGCATTATCTTTCGCATTGGCATATCGCGCTACGTTAAACACAAGAGTATCACCTTTTGCATAAATATCGGGAGCTTCTACTATGACATCTTTCAGTTGCGTGGCTTTTTGGTGAAGATACACTTCCAGAGGGTCGAATGAAATCGGCAGTGTTTTAGATTCAAAGCCCATACTGCGGAAAGATACTGAGTCGACTGAGGCTTCCAGTTTTATAATGAATAGTCCATCACTATCAGTGGTTGCAAACGCTCCTTTTGCTTTTACTATTGCTCCTTTAATAGGCTCTCCGGTATCAGCAGATCTAACGACTCCCCGAAGTTCTCCCGGAACTACTGCCATTGTTGACAGCACCCCGAGCAAACTACAAACAATGATTAATACGTTCCTAATCATTTTCTCCAATCAAGTTCAAGAAAATCGTAAGATAATTCAATCGGGTCATATGCATCCGGAGTTGGATTGCCTGATGTATCAGTCACTGTAATATGAATTCCTGCAGTTGTCTCGGCATAAGAATAGGGATTGATCTCATACCGATGTTTTGCATCATAGTAATCTTCTCGCTTTACTTTGTTAAAGAGAACTTGATAGATTGTAATTGGTCTATCAGCTTTCGATTTTATTCCCACGCATTCAAAAGAGTATGCTCCAGTGGAATCAGATGCTTTCATTATCAGCCCTGGCAAACCATGTAATTTCCAAGGTCCTTCAGCAATGGGTATTTCTTCGGCAAAGAACGCAAGCCATTCCCTTCCTCTGAAATTACACTTTGCCCCCTGACACTCATAACCGAGTATGTTTATGGTTGTGTCCGTAAGTTCCCATTCGATCTCCGGCATATCCTCATCATATCGAAACCAATCCTGACATATTTTTTCGGTATGAGTAAGTTTGCCTGCTGGGTAATTCTTGTAGATTGTCATGAAGTCCCCGTTATTCAGTCTGCCACTCTGGGCTGCTTGAATCAATTGTTCTGATGTAGATCGCATTATCAAGGAATCAATGGTAAGATTTTTATAACTGGAAAACTTCGACAATCCATCCGTACCAATCTGCAGGAGCATATTCTCATTTATAAAGTTTTCCTCAAGACTCCCTGTGGTATCAATACAACAGCTGTAGTCATATACAAATTCCATTGTCTCGTTGGCGAGAGTTTCAGTTTCCGGTACGGAATTCATCAAGATGTTGAGTGTACGACGCATCGCCTTCCCTGATGACATAAATGCTATTCCTGCTATGATTGCGAGGATAAAAATGATTCTTTTCATAAATGTAAATTATTCTGGTTAGGTGTTGCAAAATTACTACTTCGCATTCAGTTGCGAAGAAAATAATCATTACTCAAATATTATGGAATTATTACTGAATTATTACTCACCTAAAATAACTTTGTAAGATAAGGCTTCAAGGTGAATTTATTTTTGTAATTTTGCCATATGGAAAAAAGAATCAAAGCGCTTTACATCATTACTATTCTTGCCATCCTCGTATTTCTTGGGATGCAAGTCTACTGGCTTTTTGGACGCTACGTATTCTCTTTAAATGAATATGAGAGGGATCTTTCGCAGAAAATTATAGAATGTGTGAAACAATATAATGGATTAAGAGAGTCACCGAAAAATAGAAAAAATATAGCTGATACGACCAAAAAGGAAATGATGTTCCCCGTCATAAGTTTAAGTATCTCTAAAGGAGATTCTATCAAAACATCACGAAGAGTCAGCATATATACTTATTCTTATCATAAGATATTGGGGTTAGACACGAATATTCCACTGACAAAAGAGATGAAGGAAAAAGCAGTAAACAATGTATATGATCATACAAGATATAACAGAGAAATTGCTTCCGACTCGGTTCATTATGACGCATCGCCAGCCAAAGATGAAAATGAAACTTGGGCAGCTGCACACAATGTGGTTTTGGCAAAAGATGTGCCTTTTACCGCCGTGGGGATTGATTCAGTTTTTAGAAAAAATGGAATAAATGCTGATCTTGTAATTACGCAAGTTGACAGTATGGTATGGAAAAATAACATACAGTCTAACGGCACCATATGGAATCCTATGCTATCAGTATCAATTCCATTTTCACAGCTGGAAGGTAAAATTGTCAATATAAAATGCAAGATTAATCCTTTCGATGTGTTGCCAATGATGTGGCCGACACTCGCAGTGGTCTTGCTTGTTACGATTCTTCTCAACGTTTGTCTGGTTTTACAGTTCAGCACAGTTCTGAAACTTTCCCGTCTTGACAAAATGCGTAATAGTTTCATCACGACTATGATACATGAACTGAAGCGCCCTATCTCTACTCTCAAGATGTGCGTATCAGGACTTGATAACAAACGGATGATGGAAGATAAGGAGCTAAAAAAGGATATATTGTCGGAAACAAGAATTGCTCTTGACAATCTATCGGCATATTTTTCAAAACTTCGCGATATCACTTTCAACGATGTAGAACAAATACCATTAAATATTGAGACATTCAATCTACGCAAACTGACTGATATAGTGATCAAAGTAATAATAGTTCCTTCTGATAAGGTGGTGAGTCTGGTAAATGAAATAGATGCTGACATAGAAGTATCAGCAGATAAGTCCCATCTTCATAATATCCTCATCAATCTTGTCGAAAATGCCATCAAATATTCTAAGGAGTCAGTTGATATCGTATGCACAGCTTCTAAGACAGATAATTCTATTGAGATATCTGTCAAAGATAATGGCATAGGTATTTCTCCTATCGATCAGAAACATATTTTCAAACGCTTCTATCGCGGAAAAGCGTCAGTTTCAGATCAACCGGGCATAGGTTTGGGATTAACTTATGTAAAACTTCTTGTAGATGCTCATGGTGGAGAAATTACAGTTGACAGCACAGAAGGGGAAGGAACACGTTTCACAATAAAGTTGCCACAATGAAAAAGAATATTAAGATACTGTTGGTTGACGATGACCTCAAAAATTCAATGCTTCTAAAGCGTTTCATAGAGGCTGAAGGATATGAAGTAATATATGCCAACAATGGGAAAGTAGGTATAGAGATGTATCAAGCAGAGAATCCCGATCTTATTCTTTTGGATATCAATATGCCTGAATTGGACGGATTTGAGGTGGCTAAAATTATTAGGCGAACTAATAAACGTGTGATCATTTTCTTCCTTACTGACCGCACTGACAAAGTAGATCGCCTGCATGGATTCTCCTTAAAAGGAAATGACTACATTCCCAAACCTTTCTATCCGGAAGAATTGATTGCAAAAATTCACGAACGCTTTGATAGATTGACAATGAACCAGGATGTAAAATATCAGTTGGGAGATACAATATTCCACCCAAACCTGTCTTCCATTACTTACGCAGGAGAAACACATTCTCTTTCAGTACGTCAGACTGAAATATTACAATTACTTGCAGAAAATCTTGGCAGACCTGTTGAGAGAGATATCATACTTGAGAAAATTTGGGGTGATGCAAGCTATTCAAATTCCCTTGCCCTAAATGTACAGATCACCTACATACGTCGACTTCTTACCGACCCGAAGATTACAATCACTTCCATCAAAAAGAAAGGCTACATACTGACTGCTGATTAAGAGTCGGTATGTAGCCTTACAAATCTTTTGATTATTTTGCAACTTATGGAATAGTAAACGAGTCTGAGCCATTTTTAGTACGCACTTCTATTACTGTCCCATCCGAAGATAAAGGCACATTTTCCCATATCAGTACATTCACTTTATCAGGCTCGGCTTTTCCATATTTCTTACCATTTATAAATAGCTCTCCTGCCCCATCGTTGCTGAAAGCCATAATAGTTGTTGCATCCCCTGACCTTGGCTGACGCTTTCCTGCTATATGCACAAACTTGTCATCTTTATTCCAGTTTGCTTTATAAAAATAAAAAGCATCCTTTTTGGTTTTTCTATCATATGTGACAAGCCCTTTGTCATTTCTGCCCGGGGTATCTCCCTCATTGCGT
>CAYNEZ010000190.1:0-6036 GCA_964396365.1 uncultured Sangeribacter sp.
AAGTACTGTCTCTGACTTGTACCCTTGGTTTCATTTCATTAATGGGTATTCTCGTTAGAAATGTAATCATTATGATCGACTATGCTGAGGAACTGCAGAGATCGGAAGGAATGACGGTGAAGGAAGCTATTTTCCACAGTGCCGAACGCCGTATGCGTCCTATCTTCCTCACTTCGGCTGCCGCTTCGATGGGTGTATTGCCGATGGTGCTTACAGGCACCCCATTGTGGCGCCCGATGGGTACAGTGATTTTCTGGGGAACAATCATTACATTCTTCTTCATCGTCACCGTCATTCCGGTGCTCTACTGGAAAGTGATGCAAAAGAAATCAGTCTCAACTCAACAAGAATCAAAATGAAAAAGATAATTAGTATAATGGCGGTGACTGCTGTAGTCTATTCTACGGCTGCTCAGACTCAGCAATTGACACTTGATGAGTGCGTCAACCTGGCTCTCGAAAATAACGCACGCATGCGCACTGCAGAATATTCAATGGAAGCTTCATGCGAGACTTCGCGTGAAGCCTTCACCAACTATTTTCCATCCGTGAGTGCCAATGGAATTGCTTTCACAGCAAATCATGGTATGCTCCAACATAATATAGATCTTCCACTCTCATCGCTTATCCCAGATATGCCGAATATGAACTTCGACATAAGCCTTCTGAAAAAGGGTTCATTTGCTGGATTAAATCTTATCCAGCCCATTTTCCTTGGAGGTAGGATTGTCAATGGCAATCGACTTGCTCATGTCGGGGAGGAAGTGAGTAAGTTGCAAAAGCGTCAGACTGAGGACGAAGTGCGTAAGGATGTGGAGCAATATTATTGGCAACTCGTTTCGCTTCATTCCAAGCAGCAGACTTTGGAAAAAGTTATAGCTATGCTTGATACACTTACGAGTCAGGTGCAGAGTTATGTTGATGCAGGCGTGACGACAATCAATGACCTTCTTGAAGTAAAGCTTAAAAGAAACGAGATGCTTGTGGCAAGAAGCGAACTTGACAATGGTATTTCGGTCATACGGATGCTTCTGTCGCAGTATGTAGGCAAAGGCACTACAGGGTGTGTCGATGTAGCCTCCGACATAGAGGTTGGTATCGTACCGGCATTTCCTCAAGAAATCTACATGAGTCCTGAGGATTGTCTTTCGCAGACGGTTGGGCATGGTCTTCTCACTCAGAATGTGAAGGCGAAGGAACTTGAGCAAAAGATGGCTTTAGGGAACAATCTTCCAACTGTAGCAGCCGGAGCAAGCTACAATTACGAGCACCTTTTAGATGAGGGTCATACGTTTGCTAATGTCTATGTGACAGTCAGCATACCATTGACTGATTGGTGGGGAGGCTCGCACAATATGAAGAAGAAAAAAATCGAGACTCAGATAGCAAAAACGCAATTAGAGGATAATTCACAGTTGCTTATGATTGCCATGACAAATGCGTGGAATGACTTGACCACTTCTTACACTCAAATGGAAATAGCCAAGGAATCTATCTCCCAGGCTGCGGAGAATCTGAGACTCAACCAAAATTTCTACCAAGCGGGCACCGTCACCATCTCCGATCTGCTCAATGCGCAGACACTCTACCAGCAATCGCAGGATAAATTTGTGGATGCCTACGGCCAGTTCCAGATCAAAAAGCTCTCTTATCTTCAGGCAACAGGACGATAAATTTAATGGCTGGTCTGCTAAGTTATAGCGACCAGCCATATTTGTTGTTATTGCAAGAGGATTACTTCTCCGATTTTACCTCTTAATAATTTGAAGGAATGATCGGATGAGGTTATGGTGTCCATTGTTTTGATAGGTTCATCCCAAGAGTGATTGGAAAGTTTGAATTTGGAATTGTGGACTGAGAATACTTTGGAAGGACATAAGGTATGAATTATCTTTTCTTGCTCCGGCGGCAAGGTATGAATATATTTCCAGTCTTTGTCATACTGACCGTTTTCAAGTATTGCCAAATCTATTTTTGGGAATTTTTCTGCAATCTTTGCAAAATGATTGCCGTAGCCCCCGTCTCCTCCTATAAATATATTCCATGAAGGGGTCTCGAGCATATAAGATGCCCATAGGGTATTGTTTCTTTTGAGAAATCTGCCTGAGAAATGACGTGATGGCAGTGCTGTGAATTTCAAACCTACAAAAGGATTTGCTGAATCATTCCAATCCAGTTCTTCGATTTTCTCAGCCGGAACTCCCCAGAACTCAAGGTGCTCCCCTACGCCAAGTGGACATACAACTTTATCCACTCTATCCTTAATAGCTCTGAATGTCCCATAGTCAAGGTGATCGTAGTGGTCATGAGTTATCACCAATACATCAATGTCGGGCAAATCCTTTGGAGAATAGATGTCAGTGCCTTTAAATGGTTTCATAGTTAGTCCGGCGGGGAAAGAAGATGTCAGTACCGGATCAACAAGTATCTTTTTCCCATCGAGGATCAAGAGATAGGAGGAATGTCCAAACCAAATCAGTTGATTTTTGGAAAGGTCAAGGTTATTAAGATCTGTTTTGATAGATTCTAATGCTTGGTCAGGCACAGTGTTATCAGCACTCTTTTTTGTAAAGAAGTCCCACATTGCACGTATGGAACCTTTCTCGGAGGTCATGGTAGGAGTCACTTGCAGATTGTGAAAGCTGCCGTTTCGATAATTTGGAGAATGCTTGATTCTTTCAAGCCTTTCCCCTCTCGGACTCCGCCCGAACGATGGATGAAATATTACTACGGCTCCGGCTATTACTACAACTACCAAAAATATATACAGTATTATCATAATTGTTTTCTTCATAAGGTTTCTCATAGTGCAAATATAATACTTTTCAGTGTCATAACCTAAAAAATCTACTCTATTCGGCAAACTTTTCATAAGTATTCATCCTTTTGCCACTGACATGATTATATTGGTAAAGCGAAGTCCATCTGATAAATACTCATTATCATCCCACTATCCACGTTTTCGTAATTTAGAATTTTTTGGTAACTTTGTATAATTGTACCTAAGATTTGAATTATTTTGAATATATGAGGATATCTGAACGTTTCCGTTAGGTTTTCAGTTAAAACACAATTTGTTTTAATAACTTTATCTTCCTAATTGTATCGTAATGAAAAAGAACATATAGATTCAGATTCAAACATTAAGCATGCGCCCATGGTATCATGGAATCCCTGGCATGGGTGCCATAAGATAAGCGAAGGATGCCGCCATTGCTATGTCTATCGCGAGGATGCAGCCTTTGGCACAACTGTGCCCTCGAATGAAGTGCGACGAACTGCATCCTTTTCATTGCCGCTTAAGCGAGACAGACGCGGAAATCTGAAATATCCTCCCGGCACTATGTTTTCATTGTGCTTTACCTCGGATCTTCTTTTGGAGGAAGCTGATGAATGGCGCAAGGAAATATGGAAAATAATACGTGAACGTAGCGACTGCCGTTTTTTCTTCTTCACTAAACGAATCTCAAGACTTGCAGAATGTCTTCCTGAAGATTGGAACGATGGTTATGATAATGTGGCGATTGGATGTACTGTCGAGAATCAAAACCGGGCAGATGAGCGGATGCCAATATTTCTTTCGCTTCCAATCCGCCACCGACTTGTAATAGTTGCGCCAATGTTGAGCCGTGTGGATTTAAGACCTTATCTGGATTCTAAACTTATAGAAGAGGTATCGGTAGGGGGAGAATCGGGTAAAAATGCCAGGACTCTTGATTTCGACTGGGTTATTGATATGCGCAATCAATGTATTGATGCGGACATTCCATTTTGCTTTCATCAAACTGGAAGCTATCTTCTCAAAAATGGACGTATTTACCGCATACCACGCGCCTATCAGCACGTACAGGCACGCAAAGCAGGACTTAATACAAATGAAGACTATGAGAAAAGCCTATATTCTGAAAAATAGCCGGAAATTACCACTATCGATAAATATGGTCACTTCCCTATTAATTCAGAAATAAGCAGTTGCTGCAGTACGAGAGCATTGTTGTGTTCGGTGTCGTGGGAGGAGTATAGGAGGGTGACAACCGGCTTATCGGCTATCAGTTTCTTGAGGGCTTCGAATGCGGGATTGTTGAGCAATTCGTTTTTATAACGAGTCTCAAATTCTGACCATTCCGAAGTTGGATTTTCGTGAAACCATTGGCGCAACTCAGTGGAGGGTGCTACTTCCTTATCCCATAGGTAATAATGAAAGGTTTCGTGTGAAAGACCGCGAGGCCAAAGACGATCCACATAAATCCTGAATCCATCATCAGGGGATGAGGGTTCGTATGCTCTTTTGATAAGTATTTTGTTTTCCATAATCTATATGTTTTTTGATTGAGTAATTTAATATCATCCATATGGTAATGATGCTTATGAAAGTTGAACAAACGAGCCTTTAAGATGTTTTACTTACAAAGGAGAAAAGCTCCTAAGAAAATTATAAATACTTAATCTTATTTTAATTATGTTAGAAACAGAATACAAATTCGGTGAAGTTCATACACTTGCCGATCAGATCCAGCCAGCTGAGGATCATCCTCAATTCCATCGTATTTTTGAAAATGCAAACGGTGGAGCAGTATTAATCGCTCTTAAAGCAGGTCAGGTGCTTTCTGAACATCTTGCTCCTGCAGAGCTTATGGTCAACGTCGTTGAAGGCTCCATCGAGTTCACAATGGCCAACAAACCTCACACTATCAATGCCGGTGAGTTCATGCTTGTAGGCGAAGGTGTACCTCACAGTGTCGCTGCCAAAGCAGACTCAAAGGTGATGCTCGTAAAGGTCAAAGCATAATATATCTCACGCAAAGGCTCAAAGTATAATCGGTAAGAACAAACAAAACTTGAACAAATAAAATAAAAGAAGAGGAGCATAATTAGATAAAAAATCTGGTTATGCTCCTTATTTTCTATTATATGGTATATGGCACAAAATGAAGATCAAATAACCCAGAAGGCAGTGCGGCAGAATGAGAACATCAATAACAAATCAAAACGCTGCAGCAATTTTGCGAATATTCGCAAGCTTTGCCATAAAAGACGAATCATGAGTCGCCTTGGCTTTATTATAGCTCATCTGCTGATTTATCCAAAAATCAGCATCAATTCCGAGAGCAGCCTCAATCATCATTGCATATTCAATCGTAAAATCACGCTTGCCATTGATAAGTTCATTAAGTATAGACACTTTCACCCCAATTTCATTTGCGAGTTTCGTCTGAGTAATGCCACGATAATCAATTTCCTCCCGCAAAAATTCCCCGGGATGAGTGGGTTCTGCAATGGAAATGTTATTAGCAATCATATCCGATGAAACATTTTTAACTGTTTTCATATTAGTTATAATGAAGGATGCAAAGATACAATTTTTTTTGATATTTCACAAAAAAGTCTGCCCAAAATGAGCAGACTGAGTAGAGATTGAAATCTTCACAGATGCCAAATTCTGTTTCGATATGCTTTGAGTTCCTGTTCCGGAAACTCAGCAATCGCTTTGTCAAGTTCACGGAGTATCATAGCCTTATCCTTAGGTAAGAGGCCAGTTATTGGCACCGTATTGGAAATGTGGTTTGACAAAATATTTGTCTTAATATTAAGTTGACTGATCAGGGTCTTAACCTCAATCAGACGTTCTATCTCAGGTTCCTCAATATACTTTCCATCTTGTAATTCTTTGTAAAGTTGTGATTCGGGGAATATCGTTAGGGATACGATATTGATGATAAAGGGATTCAACCTGTTTAGAACTTCTGCTGTTACCGCTGCAGATTCCAACCCTACACCCTTACCCCCAAGTCCATTCAGATACACTACATTGTATCTGATTCCAGCCTCATCAAGTTTGGAAAGCTGTTCAAGAATGTCGGCTGCATGATAGCCCTTGTTCATTCTTTCGAGTGTTGGATCGTGTGCTGTTTCCATTCCGATATTTATATTGTCCAATTTCATATGGCGTAAGCACTTCAGCTCTTCCATACTTTTAGAAGTTATATCGGTAACTCTGGCGAACATACCGAAGGAAACCATCTCCGGAAGATACTTT
>CAYNEZ010000191.1:0-5976 GCA_964396365.1 uncultured Sangeribacter sp.
CGCTCCAACCCAGCGACCCCAGTGGCTCTGAAATTTTATGAGATGGGGTCTAAACTTCTAGACATGAAAGAAAAATTATCAAAACGCATACATATGAAACGAAAAAAAACAGACCTCATGGTTCCGGTTGGAGCTACCATTAACTTTATTCTCAATGGAAGTGTCTATGAACGCTATATTTGGTTTAACTCATATCGGGAGCAGATAAGCAAAGAGTCTGTTGACAAGGCATTGGATTTTCTGTTTTCTACATTCATGCCTTATGTGGTGATGGTTCAGGATACCGGAACGTCTAATGTGATGTTTAGGGGCATACGTTTTTATCTTTTTGAGTCAGGTCTTTGTGAAGTAATAGATATAGATGATAATCTGGAAAGTGTACGTATTCCGGATGCCATTATGGTTGGTGGGAGATATTATCTTGTTACATCAATTGGGTGTATTCGTTCAAACACGTCGTTGGTGAAAATTCAACTCAACAATGTATTGCAGGAGATATCAAGGGGATTTGCTGAAATTTATTCGGATGGTATAACCAAAATCCAAGATTCGTCTATTTTTAGCTCGTTGACCACTGTGGAGTGTGATGAGAGGGGTTTGTTCAGAATGATTGACGGTGTTTTATATCAGATTAATCCCGAGACCTCTGATCCTTATCTTCTGGTGTGGGTGGCACCGGAACGACTTAATGATAAAGTACTTGTGTTGCCTGACAGTGTGTGGCGTATATGTGAAAACGCTTTAAATGGCTTTGTCAGGTTGCCCACCATAAAGGCTTCTAAATCATTTTGGGACTGTAATGAGACTTTGAAATCTGGCAGATACCCCTTGCACTATATATCCAGTGTGGGTATACTTCAGTTACTTCGGGTTTGGGGAACTGATGATGAAGATGATCCTGAGTACTCATATTTCGCGTTGAAAAGAATTTCATCAGAGACCGAGGTCTTGAAATTGTCCCCTTGGTATGAGAACTTGGTGGAGGGATTGGATCTGGAAGAGGTCAATGAAAATATAAAGGTCATAGAGCTCTATCGCTATGAGAAATTTTATTTGGTAGGGAAAGAGAATATTCTCCCCTCAAATTTCATACGGGATCCTTCTAAATTGCCTAACCTAAAGGCGATAAAAGCCGTATGGACTGATAAGGACGGAAATGTGCATAAGAAAGAGCTTAAATGCACTGACAATGGTCACATCATTGGTTATTTGATTGAGTCAGATGGCATCTTTTATAACATTATCGATGACCTTAACCTTGAAGTCGGAACTCGCCCTGGATATAAATTCTCTGCCGGCAACTGGACTGAAGGGAAACTGATACTTCCTGAAAAAGTCAGCTATGATGGATTGGATTATAGTTTAACTACGATCCGGCGTAATTCCTTTCAGTGTTCTCCGATTACGTCAGTAGATATTCCCTCTTCTGTCGAAACGATAGCATACTCTGCATTCTTAAATTGCGAGCATTTGAAAGAGGTTAACATTTCTGAGGGTGTTAGGGTAATTGTTCAGGAAGCGTTTGCCGGATGCTCTGCACTTGAGGAGATTTTATTGCCTGACTCTATTGAGGCTATTGGCGATGATGTATTTTTAGGATGCACAAGACTTTCGCATCTTCGTCTTCCTGCGTCGCTTAAGGAAATCGGCAATCATCTCTTTATCAATTGTAAGACGGTGACATATACAGCTCCCATATATTCTCTCCATCCGAGAGTGAGGGGGAGTGCGCAGTTTTTGACTGAGTTTAAGGTCGAACCGGGCAACCGGTTGATTAAGGCAGTGGATGGTGTGGTATATGATATAGAAATGAAAACTCTTATTGCTTATCCTCCGGCTAAGCCTGATGCTGTTTTCGTTGTTCCGGATTCTGTTGTTGCTATTGCCGACAGTGCCTTTTCTTATTGCGGATACCTTGAATCATTGATATTGCCTGCTTCCTTGGAGTCTATAGGGGATGATGCGTTCACGGGTTGCTCAATTAAAAAACTGCAGTTGCCTCCTTCTTTGAAGCATATAGGAAAAGATGCATTCATGTCTCCTTCATTGACTGAAATCTCGTTTTCATCACCGAGCGAGTTTATAAAACCATTGGAATGGCTGAGCAACTCATATGTATCAAAATTCTCTGTGGGGGCAGGATGTAATGTACTGAAATGTGTGAATGGAGTTTTGTATGATGATAAGATGACGGTTTTGATTGCCTACCCTCCTTGTAGGAATACCAAGACATTCAAGGTGCCGGCTTCTGTAAAGGTGATTGCTGATGGAGCCTTTTTATATGATGGTTGGGATGGGCTTATAAGTATTGACATGTCATCGTCATCTGTGATTTCTATCGGAGCAAAGGCTTTCTACGGTAACTATAAACTTAAGAAAGTGCGTTTCTCTCCTTGCTTGAAATTTATCGGAGACAAGGCGTTTGAACATACACAAGTGAAGCGTGACAAACTTCCTTCATCGCTTATTCCAATAAATAAAGATGCTTGATGACATTCTGTTTCAAATCTCGTGATAGATTCGAATAATAAGAAACTAAAATCTTATTTAAAATGCCAAGTACTAAGAACTCTGAAATAAGAATCAAGGTGATCGACCGTTGCCTACGCATTGGTGGTTTCTCCACACAAGATATGCTACTTGCTGTCAACGATAAGTTGAAGTCGAAAAACCTTTCTACAGTAAAAGCCCTCAATACTATTCGTGCTGATATGAGATATATCAGCACTCAACCCGGTATTGAAATCATTAAAGATGAATTTGGCACGTCTGCCACCTACAGATATGCCGATCCTGAATCTTCTATCTATAGGCTTCAACTCAACGAGAACGAAATTGGACAACTGACCCAGTGTATGGCGATACTTTCTAAATTTGAAGGGATGCCACAGATGGAGTGGTTGGAGTCTTTCATAGATAGATTTAAAGATTCAATTGATATTGATTCTGATTGGAATGTTGTGGTGGGGTTTGACGAAAACAAATATCTGAAGGGTTTGGAACATTTCACCCATCTTCTCCAGTCTATTTTGAGTAAGGAGGTCTTGTTGCTGAAATACAAAAGTTTCCGAGACAAGACCCCTCAAGAAGTTATAGTCCATCCTTATTTTCTTAAGGAATACAACAATCGTTGGTTTCTGATAGCAAAAACTGAAGGTCGGGAAGACTTGTCTAACTATGCTTTCGACAGGATAGACTCCATTGAGAAATGTAAAAAGATAAAGTATCGCCCGAATACTGACTACGATTTCAATGACGACTATTTCTCTGATATGGTGGGAGTAAGCAAACCCAAAAGATATCCTGTTAATACGGTCACTCTATGGATAAGCCCCAATCGTACTCCATATGTGGAGACTAAGCCTATCCATGAGAGCCAGAAACTAAAAAAGAATCCTGACGGAAGTGCAATTGTCACTCTAAACCTATATGTTAATAGAGAATTGGAACAGCTAATTCTTTCTTTCTGTGAAGACATAAAAGTACTTTCTCCTGATTTCCTTGCAGATAAAATCCGCAGCCGCCTCCATTCTGCTATCATCAGATATGATAAGCCCTAATTATATGAGATGGGGTCTTAGTAACAAAGCACGCTCCGCGTGCGTCATTCAGAGCCTTCTTATTTTTACTCAGATACCGAAGCCCACACTTCTCCTTTGTATTTCTTGAAGCGGAAACAGCTCATCGAAGCTTGGCATATCTTCAAGGGTGATAAAGCTGGTTTGGTCTATATCAATCTCCTTTAGATTGCCTTTCTTGGCAATGCGGTTACACATACGTGGTATCATGTAATTGTTGATCATGGTCTTCACAAGACGTGCGTTGCCGAAATCTTTTACTTTTGCAGCCTTCTTAAGTAGTTCTTGCATCTCGTTATATGCTTCTTCTGCAAGCACGAAGTCATTCTTCTGCAATTCGTTGAGAGCTATCACAATCAATTCTTCAATACTAAAATCCTTGAAATCAAGTACAAATGGGAATCTGGACGCGAGTCCGGAATTGCCAGCCAAAAAGGCTCGTATAGAATCAGTGTATCCGGCTCCTATCACCATTATGTCTGAGTCTTGATCGCTAAGTACAGGCATAAGAGTGTCTATGACTTTCATGCCAAAATCCCTACCTGAGGGTTCAATTGTTTCGATGAGATTATATATCTCATCTATAAAGAGTATGCCACCCTTTGCTTCTTTGAGAAAATGTGTAGTCCTCTCCTCTGTCTCACCTATCCATTTACCCACAAGAGTGGCACGCCCCACCTCAACTAAGTGTCCGCTTTTCAAGATTCCCTCCTCTTTATAGATTTTTCCTATAAGACGAGCAACCGTAGTTTTCCCTGTTCCTGAATTCCCAGTCAAAAGCATATGAGGTAGCCTCTGCGGAGTCCTTCTTCCGGCAGCCCGGCGCAATTGCATAATCTTATGGTAATTGATCTGACTAAGCACTGCATCCTTTACCTCTTGCATGCCGGTCAACGACATCAACTCATCAAGTGCGCTTACGCCAGCCGACTCAGTGGACTCAGATGAAAGGTTATATTTGATCACTTCTTTCTCCTCGTCAGCTATGATTTCAGAAAAAGATTCGAAAAGTGATAGAATTTCATCGTATGAAGGAAGATGTTTAGTTTCCATATATCAGATTGTTTGGCTTGAAAATATATTGTTTTTTTTGCACAGTGTTGAAAGCACACGTGGTGTCAGCTTCAACAATTTCTTGTTTTCGCATACTGACTTATAGATCTTGGCTGTGGCACTAATAGAATGAATCAGTGCTACCCGAAGCTGGTGAATAAGTCCTTCTTCGTTGTCGTCATACCCTAATTCGTCAATATCGACGATTGGATATTCTGGATCCACTTCATTGAACATAATGACCTTAACTCCTCTCCAATCATCTTTTTCTGCTTCCGGCCCTTCATATTCACAACGGTTGATTAGATTTGCCCTGAGATCAGCAAAAATCACTTTAGGTTTCACTGAAATTGCCGGATACCCAATCTCCTGTAGGCAATAATCAAGTATGCTCTTCACAAATTTTATCTTGAAAACCGGCGACACAAAGTGTGTGCTTTCGGTGAAATATAGAGGTGCTTCTCCATTAAAAGCTTCCTCATCTATCAAGATGTCGCTCCCACAAGATTCAACAATGAAGATACTTACTTCCCCATTGGTATGAATTACTGCGTAAATATTATGCGCTTTATTTATAGTCAGCACATTACTCATTGAAGAAGTTGGCAAAATGCGCCTGCGTCCTCCTTCAAAATTGTTACGAATAGCCCCCACATTGTCAACGACTTCACAGGAATACAACTTACGAAAGAATAGTTTCTCAGATTCCTGATAGCCTTCTATAAAGATACTCTCCCCAACACTGAGATTTTTCCACATTTCGATTCCAAAAAGTAGACCACATTCCTGTGCAGTAGTCCTGGATTTGAAATCGTACACTGACGCGAGCAATTTGCCAATATGCTCTTTTTCTGAAGCATCGGCCATTTCATACCTTGAAGATAATTGCAAGGCAATATCTTTGGCAGTCATTCCGGAGGAAAGTAATCGGCGGAGATTGGCTCGCGCCTCTCTCTGATTCTTCTCTTTAAAATATTTCTCAGGTATGTTCTTCATAATGTTGGATTGTTTGGTTTCTGATTGCGACTGCAAAGTTAGTAATTAATTATTCCCGCTCCAAATTTATTTTTTCTTTAGTTCAGATAGATTGAACCACCCCCTTCCTCCAATTCTCTCCCTTGCCAAGCGCCCCTACCTCCCTCTCCGCCCTCTCGGCCACCTCCACCATCTCTTTCTATTTGTTCCCGCCCCAAGCTTCAGCTTGGTTTATTCGCCACTCCACTCTCCACTAAAAAATGAATCTCATGCTTCATTTTTTATTAAAATAAGGCGCATCCCCCTCCAAAATCAACTATCTTTGCACCCTCAACTACTCCCATTGGTCCTCGGACCTCCCTCCTCGACT
>CAYNEZ010000192.1:0-5889 GCA_964396365.1 uncultured Sangeribacter sp.
TAACTGAAGAGTATGTTCGTCAGTTGGGGCGTGGTGACGTAATGGCTTTTGATGTAGCAACTCATTGTGGTTACTACACCTTGGGCGATTACGGCACCAAGACTTTTCCGAACAATGAGAAAGCACCCAAATATCTTGGACCTGATTACGCACAACATAAGGCTTTCAGAGCTTGGTTGGTTGAGATGCTTACTTCTCATAAGATTAAGGCTGTAGCAGCTGAAGATGTTGTTTTTGGACATTTTATTGACTTTAGAAAACTATGTGAGTTCCGTGGAATCCTTCTGGAAGTTTGCGAGACTTTGGATATACCAGTGATTACTTTTAAGCCATCTGATATTAAGAAGCATGGCACTGGGAACGGTAGGGCCAAAAAGGAGCAAATGATTGAGTATGCTGAAAAGCGATACCACATCGAGGTGGATGGGGATGATAATCTTGCAGATGCTATACACATCTACATGTATTTCATCCATCGCTACAAATTGTAATAACCCAATTAAAATCAATTAATTATGAATTTTCAGACACTTAATCATTTTCTAAAATGGCAACTAAAACCGTTAAGAAACCCAAGGAAACCCCCAAATCAGTAGGTAAGAAACGTGAAATTAGCATCAAAGAGCGTGACCGACTTTTTAAACTGTATGTCATGCCCAATTTGTCGGAAGTCAAGAGTCTGACCAAGTACTATACTGATCATTACCAGAATTTTGATGATAACCATTCGTATGTTCTTGAACAATTGTGGAAAGGAGTTCATACATACAACCCTGAAATGAAGCTCAGTACTTGGATTGGCATTGTGGTAAGAAACTCATGTTGGCATGAAAACAAAAAGAGAGCTGAAGAATCCCCTTATTGGAGCGATATAGAGATGTGCTCTTCGGATGACATCTATCAGCACGGCAATACCATGATGACTGAGATGGAATGCGGAAATCTGATCGATAATATATCAGACCAGATGCTCGCTGCTCTCATGAAAATCCCCCCTCAGCGACTTTCCCCTTTCATGATGTATGCTCAGGGTATGGGAATTCGTGAGATTACCGCAAAAGAATGGGAGCTGGGTCATCTGGAGAAAAGGAGTGAAGATATAGTGAAAAGCCGAATTTATTGGGCTAAAAAGGAACTGCAATATTTTTTGAAGCAATATGGAATTACAAGAAAGAACCGTAAAGGTCCGGAAGATGATAGAGACGATTGTTCAGAAGACGATTGATCCTAAATGGCGCTTTACCCAAAGTGGTATGGTTGCTATGTATCTCCAAAATGGTCTTGACCAGCTTCCTGCGTTCTTTGGCATCCAAGGGATTGATGATGAGCGGATAGTTGATTATCTTGTCTATCAGCTATATCGTCAACGGTCCTCTTTAGCCAATGGCACTTGGCAGCCAACATATCTGTTCTCTAAAGCTGCGTTCGACAAGTATCGCAATCAGTTTATGAGTGCGGATGGAAAGTCCGGTATGAATTATTATATCAACCAGTGGCTTGATGAAGCAGAGCTATCCAGAGGGCAGCTGGTGTCAATGATAGCAAAGCCTAAACCCAATATGCTAAGGGGAATGGTTTACCTTGCATCAGAAGATGTGATTAAGAGACGCTTCTTAAACACCGAGGCTGGTCTCGCCTTATGTCAACAGTCTACGACTGGTTGGAGTCCGCTCTCAGAGGTTTGCGGACGATGTGATAACTGGGTTGAGTGTGGAAAAATGACTGCTGAGAAGTACCCAGAGCTTATGCGGTTCAGGAGAGAAGTTTATCATGGCAGGAAGAAAAAATGAAAACGTCTTGACTTCAGAGTTTTTGGCGGAACTATATAATTGCGCGATTACCAACAATCAGATTTGTTCTGTAGTGACTAAATATATGGAGGATTCATTTCTTCCAGACCCCCAATATCAGCTTTTGAACACAACATTGAAGAACTACTTCAGGGAATACAAGTCAGCACCTCAGTATGGTATCATATCTCAAAGGTTGTCAACTTCAAGGGCAGTCTCAGAATTGCTTGAGGAAATCAAGGACGTGTCTACGAGTGTGGATCCTGATGGTATCAGGGACCAATTCGAAGAATATCTGAAGCTCGTGCAATTCAAAAAGATCTTCAAGGAGGTCTCCAAAAAATACGAGGATGGCGAGCGGATAACTGCGATGATGTCTTTTGTAAAGGAAGCATCAAAGCTTCAGCAGTTTTCCCTCAAACCAGAGAAGTTCATTGACATTGCAAAGACTTGGGAAGAGCGACTACGAAAAAATAAAGCAAGACAAGAAGGCTCGACATTGAAGCCGGTCAATAGCTTTTATATTGATGGTCTTGACAATATGAATCAAGGTCGAAACCTACGCACTCAGCTTTCCCTTTTCTTGGCAATGTCAGGTGTTGGTAAGAGTCATATTGCCAGGTATATCGGCTATAATGCTGCTTATATCAGTGGACTTGATGTGTTGCACATTCAATTGGAAGGTGCTGAGGAGGAAACCACAGATGCTTATTCGGCTATGCTTGGAGGTGTGACTACGTATGAGTATGAATGCGGAAAAGTAAATAATCATACATTGGAGCAATTGAAAAGTGTGCTTGATATGTATAAAGGCGCTTTGAAAGTTAAAGCTTATCCAAGGTTTGGTAAGGAAGTTTCCACTACAGATATCAGGGCAGACTGTGATGATTTTCGTGAGCAGTTTGGCAAATATCCCGATGTAATTATAGTTGACTCTCTTGATTTGTGTACCGATTCTTCTGGAAAGAACTGGGATGCTAAGCAGTTACGCCACAAGCGCATTGCAACTGCTCAGGATTTCAAGGATCTTGCCGGCGAGACTAAAAGTTGGGTGGTTGTTACCTATCAGGCAACAATAGAAAATCCTGAGTGGGTTAATGATGAAAAGAATGTCTTGACAGCTTTCAATACATCAGAATGCAAGGGATTGCAGAGACCCTGTACTCATCTGATTTCTTTAAATCAAAGCAGGCGTGAATATCGGGAGCATACCATGCGTCTTTATGCCGATAAGTTTAGGTTTTGCGAGAAATCAGAGCCATTCCGTATAGCTGTAGACTATTCGAGAGAGATGTTCTATGACCGCATGAGAACTTTGAATCTCCCTCAAGATGCGTGATGCTTTAATTCGATGAACTTAAATTGACAGACAGGACTACATTATGATTATCTCATCAGACATGCAAAAATCCATTGCCGACGAATTGCTTTACGACCTAAAAGGCAAGTTGGATGGATCAAGAAGAAATATACTGGTACAGCATTGCCCTTTCTGTGGGCATGATGGATTCAAGTACGGAATATATGTTGGTAACAATATTGGTAAGAAGCGTTTCGGAATGTCAAATTGTTATCACTGCAATCGCCGTTTCGGCAACCTTCAGGCAACCTTAAAAGCTCTTGGGCGAGAAGATCTCTTGCCCAAGGAAACTGCTGATCTTGATGATGAAGATGTTGATGTTTCAGAAATCTTTACTGATGAGATAGATGATGAGCTTGTTGAAGTCTCAATGCCGAAAGGGTATAAACGTTGCTTTAAGAATCAATATCTCAAATCAAGAGGCTGGGTTGTGGATGACTATGAGTATTTTCCAGTAGGCACTAATCGCGCATTTGAGAGGGAGTATGAGGATTATATTATTCTTGAAGTCCGGGATGAAGGTAGGAGAGTTGGTTTCGTGGCGCGAAGCATTCTCAGTAAGGAAGAAATAGATTCCTACAATGCCCGACATCATTATAAGATTCGTCGGTATAAAAACTCAGATGAGCGGGAAGGCAATGGCTTTTCCAAGATGATCTATAACTATGATGCTATAGAACCTATGGTTACTCATTCTGTGATATTATGTGAGGGTCCATTTGATGTAGTTGGACTGAATCGAAAACTTGAACTTTACGAAAACAAAAGCATAGTTCCAGTTGCAACTTTTGGCAAAAAGATAAGCCAGGAACAGATGTATAAGCTTCAGAAAAAGGGGGTGGAGCAGATAGTTATTGGCTACGATAACGATGCAAAGGAAACCACTTCCAAGGTTGCCATGGAGTTGGAAAAATACTTTGATGTTCTTATTGCTGACATTCCAGATGGGGTGGGAAAGGACTGGGATGAGATGGATGTCGAGGACATTTATGATGTTTTCGACAAGAATCTGAAAACTATTCGTGAATTTAACCTTGCATGATATGAAGGAGGCTGTATCATTAAAAGAATGGCTTGATAACCATAATATCACATATTCTTTAAGGAAAGATGTGGTTGTGATTCCTGGCTTTGGTAGATGCCTGATTCAGGATAGTTATGACCATATATTCAAACAGGATAAAAGTGGTGATGTGATTTTCAATCCTATCGAGAATTATTCTTTTCTCTTAGGCGATGAGATATACTATATAGTATTCCCTTTTGGTTGCAGATGGTTCTATATAGATATCCGCAAAGACCCTTCAGATCTTCAGTTTAAGATTCTGAGGTATGTCGGTAACACCCCTAAAAGAGAGCATGAGTGTGAATATTATCCTCTTGGAATTCATACCGGCTATGAACTATTGAATGGCAGTGGGTTGCTTAAAGACTGGTGTGCTAAGGTTAAATTCCTTGGGTATAAGGGATTTGGGGTGTGTGATAAAAACACTATGGCATCTTCTTTGGATCTGCAACAGTCCGCTTCAGGTGCTGGTTTGAGGTATTGTTTTGGATATTCTCTCACAGTTCGTATTGGGAATGATAAAGTCGGTGTAAAGATCTACAGTGCCACTCAGCAGGGGTTTCGAAATATGCTACGCCTTCAGAAGACAATAGCTGTGGATAACTACGAAACCAAGGAGATAGACTTGATTGCTTTTCTTAACCTTGCCGGAGGTAACGTGTTGGTGTTTGACAAATGGAGCGGCCACTGGCTTCGGGATAACAAACACGCTTTACAAGATTTTGTGGAAGCATTTGATGGGTGGGTCTACTTTCAGGTTGATGTGACTGAATATCGTGCTGACCGCATTGATTCTGCCTTACTTCAAAGTCAGAAAGCATACTTTGATGAGTTCTACTTGGGTGATTTGGAATATTTCATGAATATTCGCCCCATACTTATTCCAGATGTGTATTATCTGGATAAAGAAGATTGGAGGACAAAGATTATATTAAATAAAGTCGATACTGGAGCAGCTCACGATCAGTCTTATGAGCAATATCTAAAAACCCTCGATGAGATGTATGAAGATTTTAGAAACATCTTTTCAGAGCGATATGATGACGATGTGTTTTATGATATGTGTGAAGCTACTGCTGATGTAGTAGAGAATGCTTCAGCTGCATACGATCTTAGTGACAATTATGCCCCCAAGTATGATATGACTCCGCAAGAGCAAGCTAAGTATGGTGATACTCTGACAATGTTTCGTGAGCTGATTGAGGAAGGTTTTCGTAAATTGGTTCCTGAAGGAGAGGAAGAGAAATATCGAAAGAGAGTTGAGTATGAAAGGTACGTTATTGAAAGTACAGATAACGTTGATTACTTTCTAATCCAGAGGGATGAACTTAACTGGGCGCAGGAAAATGGTATCTTGACTGGTATTGGTCGAGGATCTGCCGGTGGTTGTCTATTGCTTTACCTTATGGGTATCACATTTATTGACCCTTTGAAATATGATTTGATTTTTGAACGTTTCTTGTTGCCGGAGCGTGCTGGTCTGGAGCCGGATAAGGTAACGATAATGGCTGACGACTTGGAATCCTCAGATTACTTTGAGTTGGCTTTTGATGATGATACTATACTCTTGCTTGACAAAGATGCAGAGTTGGTTGTAATCCGAAACGGAGAGCAACTTACAGTTTATGCAGATGAATTGCAGGAAGGTGATGATATTCAGTTTGATAATTGTG
>CAYNEZ010000193.1:0-5733 GCA_964396365.1 uncultured Sangeribacter sp.
AGACCCTTCAGATGAAACCGCATATTCGGTAATTGATAGTCAGACAATTTCGTGTGTTACTACATAAGATTGATGTAGAAGGATCTGCCGAGACGGTGGCCACGGTGACAACCTGGCCGTGAGGCGATGTGTGTTGATCCTTCTCTGAAGGTATTGTCGTTCTATCAATAATTGCACACTCAATTATTCATTCCTCAGTACTGATGGAGATTGGATACAAGGGTTCGATAGGCATCTTTGCTTGTCAGGATTGCATTTTGCATACAACCGATAGTAATGAAACCCGGAAGCTCCTTCTCAGTCTTGATGCGGTTGGCTTTTACATTCCTTCCGATTCCTCTCTGAATACACCCATCCGCTTTGTTGACAACATAGCCGAGTCCACCAATCTTACCATTCCCAGTGATTACTGCTCTCAGACAATCCATCACAAAGATAGAAAGAGTTTCGATGTCTCTTTTAACATTGACTACCGGAAGTATCTGGGTTGCCCAGCTGTATTCTCCATTGCCTCCATATAGGTACTGATTCACTTTATTCATTGCCTTTTTGAGAGACTGCCCTCTGACTTTGATGGTTCGAGTTTCAATCTCTTTCTGGAATGTCTTGATTCGCGAAGCACTCAGAGAAATGTCAGCTCCTTTAATTGAGAAACCTAAAAACTTGAACCATCGAGTATGAGTAAGGTATTCAATCTTCTTAGGGTTGAGTGTCATCTCATGCTTGGCGACTTCATCTTTCATTATCTCCATTGCCTTTTCATAATCAGGTCCTACAAATAAAGCATCATCTGAGTACCGAACATATTCACCATCCAGTTTGCTAAGTCGGTCATCCAGACCATACATTACCACATTTGCAAGCCAAGAAGCAACTGAGCAACCTTGCTTGAGTGATTGATATGCGGTCTGGAGTTTTCCCTCAATATCAAAATACCAATTTGAGTGATAGTATTTTCGAAGCACGTCAATGACTGCTGACTTTCCATGTTTGGCTTCCACTTTGTCAAATGCTTCGTCTATAAATCTGATAGGCACTGAGTCAAAGTATTTGCTGAAGTCTGACTTCCATCCAATCACTTCACCTTTTGTAGAGCAAATCTTGCGGGAGATTTCTTTAACTATCTTTCCACAACCAATACCTTTCTGATACGACTGACACTTAGGATGAATCATCTCCGGCATCAGTTCAAACAAAAGATCATTGGCAATGCTCAGGAATATTCTATCTACCGGCTCATTGATGTAGACGGTTCGGTAATCTCCATTGTCTTTTGGAATCTGAGCAGTGTGGGGTGGGGCAATTTCATACTTGCCGTCTCTGATAGCGGCGTACATTGAGGCTCTTGTCTCAGGCTTGGTAAGCTGATAGAGATAGGCTTTGTCGATGTGTTTTCCGACACCTTTATCTATGGCATAAGTCCATCGCTCAGTGTCGAAAAACATTTCTAATATCTTATCCTTCATGAACTGTTTCTTCATATACTACAACTGCATAAGATTCATAGTATTCATTATCTTCGTATGCGAAAAAGCGGTCAAGCTCATCAGTTTCTATGCTGTCTTCTGACCACCCAGGCTCTCTTAGGATTGCATCACGCTTTTCTTTCAATGCTTTCCTTGCCCCTTCACGTGTTGACCAAAGGGTGTGGTCGATATAATTTTCACCCTGTATAGGACATTTATACTCAACTTTAACGCAAAAAACTTTCATATTTCAAAAGAGTTTTCGTTCATCATTATAGTTTTGCAACACCCATTCCAGAAGCCGGACCCGATTTTCATTGCCAAGCTCCTTATAGAACTTGATCAAATAGGTGTCTGGGTCGCCGGATTTGGTTGCAACTTTCCATTTGCTGATAATGTGTCCGAGGTTACAGGTCCATTTCACGTCTCGAATAAACTCTGGGACACAAGTTGTAATGGGGGTCTCTCCGAATGATTTGTATGTTACGTCTACCAGTGTGTAGTTCCAACCATGGTATATCCATTTGTTGATGGCTGTGATAGCGATTTTGAGATTTTCAGTCATAACTGTTATGCGATTTTAGAGATTATTTTTGATGTATTGTTTTTCATTAGATTCATAATCCGGTCATATAACTCAGGCTTTGAGTTATATATACCCCGGCATTGGACTACTGAGAAGTTTTCAAGGGAAAACTCAATGGTTGCTACCGATGTTCCCTCTACCAATGCGTGAAACACCAAGACCATTGGTTTCTTATAGTAGCCATTACTGAATACGCAGTGGTGCATGAGACGTGCTTCTTCCATAAATTCTTGTATGCTTTGCAATGGCTTGATGACTATCTCTTTGTCTTTGAACTCCAAGTCGAAGAATTTAGATTTGGACTTTTGGTATGCTTCTTCATCATTTTTAGCCTGCTCTTGATTCTTCAAATAACGCTGTTCATCTCTTAATATTCTTAGCCGTTCTTGGCGGGCACGTTCTTTGGCCTGTTTTGCATTTTTCTTTGCCAGCCATTCATCATGGGCTGCCTTTAGATTTGTAGGACATATCAGAGAGGGGTTTCGCAGATCTTTATTGAGATATTCTAAAGATGCAAGCATATCAAACCATAAATCAGGTTGCTTTATTGTATAGTTGTGACGCAAAGCTATTCTTACTGAAGACCAATGTTTATCCACTTCATAAGAATGACTGAATGAATAAGCCACAAGATTATATTGACCAACTTTCCACATTGTCTCTGTTTTGTTGTTAGTCAATAATCTATAAAACAAAGTGTACGGAGAACAATCGTGAAAATCCCCATTATATCCATTTCGTCTGATTTCTGGAATGACTGAGGAATGACCAACCACTTTCCAAGGAGTTACGGTATAAGCGTAATGCTCAGAACGAATTTCTAAATCACTATTCCAATTCCAGGTATCGCAATAGTGAGCAAACCAATGGCGAGCACGCCCTACGATGGTGCAAGTTCCATTCGGGTCAAGCCATCGCTGAAAAGCCTCACCAAACCAATAAGAAGCGGCTTCCCCTCTTCTAAGGTTGGTCTGCATCAGAAACATTCGGACTACCTGAAACCCTTTGCATTTGGTTACTACTGCTATATATGATCTATCACAGTAGTTCCATTTTCTCGTCTTATCCACTTTAAGTTTTGCTGAGCAATGTGGGCAAACGACACTGGATTTTTCTTCTCCAGTCCAGGAGTGACCGCAATCCAAACAAACGTACTGTTTCTTGGAATTATATTTTGCTATGTGCAGACCAGCCTTTGCTATCGCTCTTTTACGTTGGTATTCCGTAAGTGGAGAAAGACCCTGAGATAACATCAGGATCTTTCTTTGATATTTGTTTCTTGGTTTCATACTGTGAAAGAGGGTAGGTGTTAGAAAATCGGGATATCCAGTGGTTCTGGAATGTTGGGGTCAACTGCTGCTTTGGGTTTCCGGGGCTTCCTTGTCTTTTTCTTTTCCTCCGGAGCTTCAGTGGTTTCTGGAGCTTCAGGTTCTTCAGATGAAGTAGCGCCTCCAACCACTTTATTCTTGGGTCCATCAACTATGATATCATCTTCATCGTAGTAATGAACTGCAAGGCCGATGATCTCGTCATCCCTAAAGCCAGCCACTTTCATTTTCTTTTTGTTGGCTTTTTCTACCTCTTGGTAGATGTATTTGCAACATTCTTCCAATGATTTGTTGGGTTTTGCATAAGAAACTGCGAACAGTTCATCTGTTTCTGCACGCTTATCGAGTGCCATTTTAAGGGCTTCATTAAATGGTGTCAAACTTAGTGCCATAGTGTATCGGGTTTATTGGTTGTTTTTAAAGAAAAAGAATGTATATTTTGTGTTTGCTTCTTTTTTAGAAGAAGCCAACTGCCTGATTGCAAATTTGAAGTTATTGGGTTTGAAAGTGTGGTCAAACCCATCGAGAGGATGATGTTGGTGTGAATACCGTATTTTGGCTTTTTGATTTTTATATACTTCCAACACATCAACCGTATGGAAAAAGGTTTTGCCTTTATTTTTCCAAATATAGAAAGTTGCATCCCCATCCTGAATGTCTTGATAATCATCAATTCTGATAAGGCGATACTTCCCCATTAATCTGGATACCAGGCTCATACAATACTCTGGTAACGGGTCTTTTGAATTCTTCTTCTTCGCACTCTCTAAATTGCAAATTGTGTTTAGAAATAAGCTTTGTATGGAGTAACCTTCCTCATTACAAGAGTATTTGATTTTATATTCACAATATTCAATTATCCGAGGTTCCATCTCAGCTATGGTCTTAAAATCCTTAGCTTTCAATAGGTCTCGAACTTCATCCATATCCGGGTGTTTCATCGTTATCAGAATTAGCCCCTTTATCCCTAACTCGCTCCGCTCGTAGTCGCTTCGCTCCAAGGGTTAAAGGGATAAAGGGGTTAAGGGTTAATGAAATGCTGCCACCGGGCGAACGTAGACGCTGTACGTCACCTTAGCGTTCCAGCGGCTGAGGCCGCCGGTAGAGAGGTTCAAGTGCCATGCGTCCGTCGCCGAGTGCTCAGTAGAAGTCCAATACCATCCATCCTGAATGCGGCTTCCGCCGCTAAGTTCGATGGCTGCATTGATGGACCGCTTATTGAGGAAGATTAGATACCACTCAGCAACTGACGGTAGCCACTCATCTTCAGCAAGTTCAATGTCAGTGCCGATGGCCTTGATGTGTTCGGTATTTTTCTTGCCATTCCAGTCAGCAACTGCATCGTCGTATTCATTGATATACCCATCGTAGTTGCCGGGGTCCTTGGCATTTGTCAGTGTCTGCTCCGGAAGATCTTCGAGATTGACTGCAAGGGAATGCTTGCCCATCACTACGCCGATTCGCTTGACTTTCTGACAGGGAGCGTTGCGTTTTTCGTAATCAAAAAATTCGATTGTGTCATCCTCGTAGATGTAGTAAACACCATCACAGATTGGCTGGGCGGGAAGTTTTACTGGCTCAGTCTTGATGACAATTCGCTCATCATCCTTGACTGGGGTTTTGATGAAGTCATACACATCTTGAGCTTCTTCACCAAAGTCGTTGTAGAGTGCGAGCTTCAGTTTTTGGTCTTCGGGAAGGGTGGCATAGGTAGCCTTTACAATATCTTCTGAGATCATATCAAATGGTTTAAGTGGTTATTAAAATCCTCTGCTCAGGCAGATTGAAAGCTTGTCGAGGTCGTTGGTACCGAAGTGGTTCTTCAGTTCCTCTACGATAGATGGTTTCTGATGTTTTAGCAGCTGCTTGATAGTAGCTGGATTGCCCCCTTTATACAGACTGAGGCAGTTGGTTGCTTGTGATGTCATTGTTATGCGGTTTTATTGAAATAGTTCCTTTTATCCGAAAAATTAGAATGGGATTGTGGTTTTTAAGAGTTTTTAAGGAATAGTCACATCTTTGACTTCCTCAGTTTCTGGAATTTGGTCGATAATATACTCCAAGTGACCGTGGGCAATATGGTCAAGCTCATACTCATCATCCCAGCCATCCTTTGAGAAGCCATAGACGACCAAGCACCCGTTTTCGATCGTAACACGGGTAACGTAGAAGTCCTCGTCAGACTCCATATGCGTTGTAGAAGCCATTATGACAGGAGCCTTCATCTTGTCTTCCCAATCCCATTCGTTCCCCTCATCATCATAATGAATGAATGTGTACTCATTTCCATGAGCTTTGACCGCAGCGGTTAGCTCTTCACGAGCCTTTTCATCCAATTGCTTGTGAAGTTTGT
>CAYNEZ010000194.1:0-5731 GCA_964396365.1 uncultured Sangeribacter sp.
AGCTGTCAGACTCATCACTACAACCCAGTTTTTCAACTAAATTTGAGAAGAACCAGAAATTAATTTTGAATTTTGGTACGATAAGGCTTCTGAGGTGCTTCTGAACGTCAGAAGTTTGAAAGAATAAGCGCAGTTCATAGGCTTTGGGAATGAAAGATTTACACATTTTTCATCTACTATATTTGAAATCTCAATAATTTTTTAGTAATTTTGTCATATAACAATACTTAGCATTAAAGATTATGAAAGGCGAAGATAAAAAATTAATAAGATTTTTTGAAGGAGCTGATAAAAGATTTATCATTCCACTCTATCAGCGCAATTATGACTGGGAAATAAAGCATTGCCAACATCTTTTTGCTGACTTGGTGAAACTACATGAAGAAAACCGTAAGTCGCATTTTTTCGGAAGTATTGTTACCAGCAGAGCCAATGATTATAATGATGACTATCTTGTCATTGATGGTCAACAACGAATCACCACAATTTCCCTATTGCTCATTGCTATGGTTAATGCAGCCAAACGCGGAGAGTTACGGTGTGAAGACCCACGAAAGATTGAAAAAATCTACAAGACCTATATAGTAGACGAATATCAAGACAATGAACGTAAGGTAAAACTCAAACCTATCAAGAATGACATGAGATCTTTTGACTCATTGATATATGAGGAACCAGAAAAATATGTCATAGGCTCTAACGTGACTCGCAACTATAATTTTTTCTACGAGTTGCTGAAAACTTGTGAACTTTCACTTGAAGACATCTTTGAATCGATAAAGAAACTTGTTGTAATTGACATAAGACTTGAGCGGGAGGATGATGCCCAGTTGATATTTGAGAGCCTTAATTCAACTGGCTTAGACTTAAGTGAGGCGGATAAAATACGCAACTATCTACTTATGTCCATGTCTGGCGACGAACAAGAAAGATGTTATGAGAGGTTTTGGAACAAAATAGAGGAATACACCAACTATAATCCGACTATGTTTATCCGAGACTATCTGACAGTCTACACCAAAACAATATCAAATATAGATAACCTCTATTTTGAATTCAAAACTTTTGTGGAAAGGAGGGGAATGTCTCATGAAGATGTGATGGCGGATATGACAGAATATGCTCGCTATTACTATATCTTCAGTAAATTCAAGTCAGACAATCCCAAACTCAATACAAAATTCAGGCAGTTGGCAACCATTGGATCTACAGTTGGGATGACATTCTATATGGTTTTCCTTAAATATGCCTATGACAACGACTTCACTCCAGATCAAATTTTTGAGATATTTGATATCATTGAGGGTTATTGGGCAAGACGAATTATGTGTGGATATCCTGCAAATGCCATGAATAAAGCTTTTGCAGTGCTTCATCATGATGTATTAAGACTCATCAATGAGGAAATAAAAAAAGGACTACAGCCATCGCCATATGCTGAAGTTATGAAGTATGTGTTACTGAAACGACAAGGTTCCGGGACATATCCGTCAGATACCATTCTTTGCGATGAATTTAAGACTCGACAGGTATACCGAATTCCGATGGCTTATCGTTATTTCCTCTTTGAACGAATGGAAAACGGCGACAATGTCGAAGGGAAATGGGAAAATGTAGTGCCTCACATGGAAAGTGGCGACTATACCATCGAACACATTATGCCCCAGACTCTCTCTGCCACTTGGCGACAAGATTTAGGAGATGAAGCTGAACGCATTCACGCACAATATCTTCATACATTTGCCAACCTGACCCTTACAGGATACAATAGCAGTTATGGCAACAGACCATTCTCTGAAAAGAAAAATGGATATGATTATAAGGGGAAACATGTATATGGGTTCAACGAAAGCCATTTCTCTTTAAGCAACTATATGAAAACTGTTGACAAATGGACCGAAACAGAATTATTAGAGCGCCAGAAGCTGCTATATAAGCGTTTTCTCAATCTTTGGCCAATGCTTACAACAACATTCAAACCTATTGAAAAAGACACTGATCGAGTTGCTTTCGATGATGATGACACAGAACTGACAGGCAGATACATTTCAGCTTTCCAGTATAAAGAAAAACGTCATAAAGTCTCCTCATGGAAAGATATGTTGATTACGTTATGTCGACTCATATATGAGGAGTCACCATCGTCAATGAGAGTATTATGCAACATCAGGGAGTGGCTGCATGATAATCCAGGGAAAGATGGAGCACGCAGTAAATTTGCCGACGGATGCTATGTGTACTCATCATGCAGCACGAAAACGAAGATGAGCATAATCCGCTACATATTCACAAAACTCAACATCCAGCCCTCAGAACTCGAATTTGAACTCTACCCTATCGCAGATACGGAGACAAACAGCAGCAATATTGAGCCATCGGCCTAATCTCATCTCATTATTAATTATTTGACTAACGCTTGTATATGTCGGAATAATTCACTAAATTTGCATAATTCGCAAATAATACAAATTATGGGAAAGTATATAAATCGTCTAAAAGTAGTACTTGCGGAGCAACGAAAGACTAATTTGTGGCTTGCAAAAGAACTTGGCAAAGATCCTGCGACAGTTTCTAAATGGTGTACGAATACCTCACAACCATCATTGGAGACTCTCACAGCCATTGCTGAATGCCTTAATGTAGATATACGAACCCTATTAAATTCTACCAACGAAACAATGGTAGCAGAAACCTCAATACCTTACGGAAGCTATGAAGGGAAATAACTTTAACGAAAACACTCGTGTTCAGGTTCCAGCGGCATTACATTTGTGTCGATTGGGATATACTTATTTAGATGATATACCAGAATATGACAAACGAACTAACATTATTACACCCATATTCAAACAGGCGATCAAGAAACTAAACCCAACACTGACAGATCTTGATGTATCACAACTTCTCGAAAAGATAGTCAGTGAAGCCAAGAATGACAACCTTGGCCGCGAGTTTTATGAGATGCTTTCCTCCAATAGTGGTATTAAGTTGATTGATTATGAAGATCCTTATCAAAACAGTTGGCATATTACCACTGAGTTTACTTGCGAAGATGAAGAATCCGGGGATAACTTCCGTCCAGATATTACGTGCTTCATAAATGGATTGCCACTTGCGTTTATTGAGGTGAAGAAACCCAATAATCGAGAAGGAATCCTTGCAGAACGTGAACGCATCAATAAACGGATGCGCAACAAGGCGTTTCGCCCATTCCTGAATATAACGCAATTGATGATATTCTCTAATAACCAGAATTACGACAATGAGAATCGAGTGCCCATTCAAGGCGCGTTCTACAGCTGCACTTCTAAGACAAAGGCTTTCTTTAATGTGTTTCGTGAGCAAGACAAGTCGTTTGTCAATAATATACATTTGCACCCTCTCGAAGATGGTGTTGAACAGCGTATCTTGCGTCATAGAAATTGTGTCGCAGTAAAGAAGCTTCCTGAATACGAGATAAATCAAGCCAAAACAACACCGACCAACAGCATTCTTACCTCAATGCTGAGCTTTGAAAGATTTCTCTTCATACTCCACTATGGTTTCGCCTATGTTGATCGTACTATCGAGCTTGAAGACGGCACAAAAGCTAAAAAGCTTGAAAAGCATGTAATGCGTTATCAACAGTTATTCGCATCCCTTGCAATTCGCAAAAAGCTTGACGTTGGAATCAAAAGCGGCATTATCTGGCATACGCAAGGTAGTGGCAAGACAGCTTTGGCGTATTACTCCGTTAAAAGTCTTCGAGATTTCTATGCTGGACGTAACACAGTAGCAAAATTTTATTTCATCGTCGACCGTATAGCTCTAATGGAGCAAGCAGCTGATGAATTTGCTTCTCGCGGATTGATTGTCCGAACAGCCCAGTCTCGTAAAGAACTAATGGAAGATTTCAAGAGCAATGCACCCATTGAAAATCCTTCCGGCAAACCTGAGATAATGGTCATCAATATTCAGAAGTTCAAAGAAGACTCCTCCAAGATAAAACTTGATAATAGTTATTCAACCAAGCTACAACGTATTTTTTTCATAGACGAAGCTCACCGTGGGTATAGTCCACAGGGTAGCTTCCTTGCTAACCTTTTTGATGCTGACAAGGATTCAATAAAGATTGCGTTGACTGGAACTCCGTTGCTAAGAGAAGAACGTGAGTCATGGAGGGTATTTGGTGATTACATAGACACATATTATTATGATAAGTCTATTGCCGACGGTTATACGCTCAAATTGATGCGAGAACCGGTTGAGACGGTATATAAGGAGAAACTTGAAAATATCCTTGATCAACTAACCGGGGAGGTTGAAGTCAAACGTAGCGATATTGACCGCAATAAAATTGTTGAACATCCAAGTTATCTTAACGCACTTATTGACTATATAATATCAGATTTCAGGCGTTTTAGAACAGAACAAAATGAACCTTCTGTAGCTGCAATGATTGTTTGTAAGACCAATCCACAGGCCCGTAAACTTTATGAGCTTTGGATGGAACGATATAATCATGCAATTGAATTAGAAGAAAAGAAAGAGGAAAAATTGCTTTCAGCAGGGGAGCCGATGGTTCCTTACTCAAAGACTCCACCATTGACAGCCGCATTAATTTTGCATGATGAAGGTGACAAGCTTGAACGTAAGGCATATATTGAAGATTTCAAGAAGACCGAGAATGTTGACGTGTTGATTGTCAACCAAATGCTTCTTACTGGTTTTGACGCCCCAAGATTAAAGAAACTTTATCTTGGACGTATCCTTGATGGTCATGACCTTCTGCAGGCTCTTACCCGTGTAAATAGACCCTATAAGGATTTCAAATATGGTTATGTGGTTGATTTCGTTGACATCAAAGAAAATTTTGATTCAACAAACGACCGTTATCTTCGTGAACTTAATCGCACAACAGATACAATTCCGGAATCAGAAAATCCTAAAACTCCTGGTGAAGTAATTATTGAAGATAAGGACAAGATAATCTCCGACATGAAGGAAATAAAGAGTGTTCTCTTCAACTTTACATGTGATAACCCTGAAATATTCCGACAAGAGATTGACGAAATAGAGGATAAAGACCAGTTATATGAATTAAAAAATATCCTTGCCAATGCTAAGGCAATAATTAATCAAGTCCGTGCTTTCGGTGATAATGAACTAAAAGAAAAGATAGAGCAACTAACGCCCGGTTCAATCCCAACACTTATGACCGAGGTTTCTCATCGCGTTGACAGAATCAATCTCCTGAATAACACTGACCATACGGCAGATGTGTCAGGGATTATTAATGTTGCTCTTGATGCCCTTGAATTTGAATTCAAAAAAGGCATGTCGGAAGAATTACGCATTGTAGTAAATGATCTGCGTGAAAGAGCAGAGAAAGTACAACGTGAATTTGAGTCTAACTTTGATCATAAGGAAGATAAATATGTTCTTCTTGCCGAAGAGTTTCGCAAATATTTCCGCGAGCATGGTTTTTCTCCCAAGAGTACCCAAGAGGCAAAAGAAGCCATTGAGTATATGGATACGGTGATGAAAAAAATCCGTGAAATCAATCGTCGTAACAACGTATTACGTAATAAATACAAAGGTGATGAGCGATTTGTGAGAATCCATAAACGTATTGAGGAGGAGAATGAACGCCGTGAGCGCCCGATCATATCCAAACATGAGTTTGAGATTGCCGAACGCTTGATGCAGATGAAGAAAGCAATTGATGACAGGCTGTTCCTCAACATAAATT
>CAYNEZ010000195.1:0-5720 GCA_964396365.1 uncultured Sangeribacter sp.
CATTATTGAAACACCCTGAAATAAGCCTGCAACAATTCTGAAACAAAATGGTTCAATCATGTCTTAAACAAACGATTTTCAAATCATTGAGCTGGCACTGCAACTTCAGCGTATTTTTGACAGAATGAAAGCCCCGGAATCATTTTTCCGAGGCTTAGCAGAACAATTATTTACGTCTTGTTTTTATTACAGTTTTTGAGGAAATAAAACATTTTGGATCATTCAGTCGGCACAATCTTTATAGACTTTGTTGCAAGTCTTGCTTCAAGATATTGACGAAATTTATTGCCTTGAGCCTGATTCATGGGCTTTGCGTAGCGTACGAGAGCAACATTAAGGGTGTCGAGCTTCCGAGTATCTACATTGCTGACGATAGCGCGTGTCACTGCAATGTCAGTCACTTCTGGAAACAAAACCTTCAATTCCGGTGATATAGTAGCTCCCATAGTGTCATTGCGGCATATGTCGGCGTTTATCGCCCTGAGGGAGTCAATGGTTTCACGCTGTATGTTAATTGTGTTTTGAGTCACTTGATACATATCGCGTAGCATAGAAGAAGTAGCTTGTGTAGCATCAAACATATTATCTGGAGAATCACCCTGTATTATTTTAAGCCGAGTACCACCGAGATTATAATCCGGAAGTTTATCTGTCAGGGCAAGCACCAAGGAATCTTGCGGAAGCACCTTACCAATGAGGCTTACAGTAAGGGTCTTACTCTTTCCTTTCATTACTGCTGACGAATGAAGCACCTGAGTCCCATCGAAATTGAACTGTTGGTCAACAAATCGTTCACAATTAACATTGAAAGCTGATTGCTGAAACATTCGCCAGGTAAGGCAACCGGCTGGAATCATCGTGAGTATAGCTATGGTATATACGAGATTTCTCACACGCTTGGCCCTCTGTGGGTTGGAGAAATCTTTGACATGATATTTCATAAGCTTCACTCCTACTGTAGTGGCACATGCTATAAAAACAGAGTTAATGAAGAAAAGGAAGAGTGCTCCAAAGAAATATGTCATTTGGAATGTTGCGAGCCCATATCCCACAGTACAGAGTGGAGGCATAAGGGCAGTTGCAATAGCTACGCCAGGAATCACATTTCCCTTAACTTTACTTCCAATAGCCAAAATACCGGCTGCGCCACCGAAAAATCCAATGAAGACATCATATATTGTAGGTGACGTGCGAGCCAGAAGCTCGCTATGTCCCTCATTGACCGGAGAGATAAGGAAATATATACATGAAGTGATTACACTGAAGAATGCAGCAGCCAAAAGGTTTCGGAAAGAGCGCTTCATCAGTTCGAAATCCTGAATACCCACAGCCAATCCGATACCAATGATCGGTCCCATAAGAGGAGATATCAGCATCGCACCGATTATCACCGCTGTTGAATTGGTATTAAGTCCAAGAGAGGCTATAAAGATAGCTATGATAAGAATAATGATATTAGTTCCACGGAAAGACACCCCCTCACGTATCACATTCTCCGCCTCTTCCTGCGGCAACAAATCCGCCGACAAGTCAAAATACCCTGCCAGACTATTCTTCCACTCTTTCAAATTCGGTAAGTTCATAATATTATAGACTATAAGATCTTGTATTGCAATTGAGTTTTCAATTACAAAAATAGTATTTATCCTCCAACGGACCAAATATTAGGTCTAATATTTATTGTTCAGTAGTTTCAAGGCATCAGTTTTCTGCCGACTGGTCAATTTTGCTTGCCGCATTTGGGACAGTTATTTCCCCGAAACTCAAGTTCCAATGATTACATAATTAAACACTGGACAGAAGCTTAAATTTCTTTATGTAATACAAACATCAATAGATGAGTGACGTTGAATATTCTCAAAATCACGCTTCTTTGCATATAAGAATGGAATCTGAGAAAAATTTAATATTATTTTGCAAAACTCGCTAAAAACACTTAATTTTGCAGTTGACAATTACATTCTTTTTAACTAAAACCTATGAAGAAATTTTTACTATCTGCAGCTGTCATAGCAATGACAGCAATGTGTGCACAGGCTCAGACACTTGACCTGTCGCTGGAAGATCTCCCATCAGGATGGAATGCCGAGTATGATGCTGCTACCAAGACCATCACTTACACTGGCGACTGGAGCGGTAAAGGATGGTGGCTCGAAGACGTTGACTACTCTAATTACACAGACGTTGAGTTTGAGGTAGAGCCACTTACCATTCAGGCAAAAGTGGTATGCGAATATGTTGATGCAGAAAGCACCGATGCCGGAATGTTTAATATCGGCGAAACCAAAATGACATGTGCCCTCAGCAAAGAAGGAAAAGCTCACACAAAACAGATCTATATCCAGTGTGGCCAACTGACTGATGCTCCCACAATCACTCTTGTGTCTGCAAAACTTGTAGACAACAGTGGAGTAGCACCTGACCTTGTAATCTGGAGTGGCGAGCAGCAGATCGACTGGTGGGGAAATGCAGTGATTCTAACCCCATCTAAATTTAATAACCTTGAAGCAGGCGATGAATTGATAATTGAGTATACCGTCAATGGAGAATTTGGTTCGCTCAAGCTTCTCGAAGTGCTGGCAGGATGGTCTGCCAACAAGATTCTTCCAGCAAGCACAACACTGCCAGACTACCAGCCAGAATATGAAACAGTATATCTTGGCGAAAACGGGGCTTCTGGACAACTGAATATTCCTATGACTGAAGAAGACGTTGAGATTGTAAAGAATCCTGCCAATATACAGTTTATGATCACAGGCGATGGTGTCATTGTCACTAAAGTTGAAATTTTGAAGTCAAACGCTGTAAACCAGATAGAGAACACTTCAATATCAAATGGACAGATGTTCAATATGATGGGCATGCCAGTTGACAGCAACTACAAGGGCATTGTAATCAAAGACGGCAAGAAATGTATCCTCCGCTAATTACACTTACCATAAAGCCAAAAATGCCGGTTATCATAAATCCGATGTATAACCGTCTGCAATAGCAATTCATCCCTAAAAAATGAGACTGCCTAACAATGATAGTTAGACAGTCTCAGCTTTTATAGATAATATGGTCTTGCATTGTAATTAAGTTTTTTCAATTACAAAATATAGTGTATATCCTCCAACGGAGCAAATTTTAGTGGAAATAAAGTCTAAGTTATTGGTTGGAGTAGCGTTGGAGCATTGCTTCCGCGTAGGAGCACATCTCATTGCGGACCCATTGGGGCGACAACACCTCAGCATCTTCTCCTAAACGCAGGATTTCGTGCTGGAACTCATATTCCGGACGTAGATGAAACTGATAGTCAGAATAATCCCGAGTGTGATTGATTAGTCGCTGGGTACTATGCAGTGGAACGCTTTCGAAATATTTGCGTTGATTTCCATAAACTCTCACAATAATTTCCTCAACATCAAGTTCATCGTCTAAGTTTACCCCTAAGACTTCACTAAATATCCCGTTTATGTCTTCACTCCCTTTCGAATCAAATGCAACCTCTGTCAGTTCAAGACTTTTTATGCGATCAAGCGAAAAAGTACGAGGTTTTTCGTCTTGCTGAGTTTGGCATATCATATACCATCGACGGCGATATTGTTTAAGCCCCATTGGCTCAATTTCCCAGTGAGTATCCTCCGTATTGTGGTAGCTCCTATAGGTCATCGACAACACCTTCTTTTTCCCTATCCCCTCTATTATAATCGGTAGGTACTCGTTGCCTTTAGGAGTTTCCTCAAAAATCACTTGATTCCTTACATCATCATTGCTCATCAGGATATTATTGATAGACAACCCATTGAATAACCAGCTCGTAAACGAAGGACGGTCAAGCATTTCAATATTCTTTATAGAATAAGTATTTGAAGAACGGTCACAGACAATTTCCAAACCGAAAATATCAAAGATTGCATCCTTATGTCTGTGGAAAGTTCGTTCCGGAATCTCACACTCATGCATATCGTTGAGAGTCGAATTATTCATCCAAAGATGGTTGATTTCATCTAATGAAATACTACCGGCTCGCCGAATTACATCGACGAGCCAGACATAACGCTGTATCAGCCTAACAGAAGTAGCCAATTTATAAGAACAATATTATATTATTAAACTTCAACTAATTATCACTATATTCATTTCTGTCTATCACACCGGAAGTATTATATTCTCATATAGATGACTTGACAATAAAATAACAAGAATCAACACTCCGATAGTTTGCATCCATCGTCTTGCCTTTATGCGGAATGGGCACATGATGCCGAATCTCCTGTCAAGCTGATTATAGTAATCGCTGATCTTTGAGGCTTGTCCGTCTCTATAAGGATAAGACAATAATAGAGATGCCCGGAACCTCGGCCATGCTTTAGCTATGGCAGGTTCGACAATAAGGACTATTGCAGTCCAAAAAAGTACTGTTTGCGTCATTTTTTGTATTGTTTATTTGGTTAATTCATGTAGGAAAAGCTTCTCCATATGTTTTGTCCTCTCAGATAGCTTGTCCTTATCCGGGAATTTGGAGGTTAGAACGCACCCTGAAAAGAAGATAACGGAGACCGTCAGAAGGATGATGCCATAATAGGCGATAAGTCTCTTGGCAATCGATGGCTTTCCCGAAGCGACTGCCAAACCATTGGATTGATGACTATAAGCACGAAAGACCATCCCTCCACTCCATAATAGAATTGCGGAAGTGACGATCACAGCCACTAATAAGAAGAGTATCTTAGGCAACGGGGGTATCTCCACCACCATCAGGCTGAATATAGCTACTAAAGTGAACACTCCCACTGGCACCAAATATAGATGCCATACCATCCAAATATGCTGTTTGCTATGACGCTTAAGGCCAGCTTTCCTAGTGAAAGACTCGGCATGTGGAGTAATTGTTTCTGTCTTCATGTGAGTTTTATTTTTGATAAAAAGCATTAATAAATAGCGTGAATCCAAAAGTCTTCGTCATCTTTTGGAATCACGCCCACAAAATTAGCAAAAACTTCTGCCATTTTGTGGCAGAAGCTAAAAAACTTAATAAAAATACTTCAAATGCATAGTTCATGAAATACGATTAGAACATTAGACCATAAGTAGCACTATCCAATATATGCAAAAATCTTCTTGAATTTGTTGTATATATCATATATATTAATTAATTTTGCGTATAAACAAGCTTAATATGGAAACTACAGCAAAGATACCCACAAGAAGAAAACTAATAGATATCCCTGAGAATGTGTTTCAGACCCTCAATCTGAAGGCAACTGCAATGGGAACAAATCTAAAAAAATATATAGAAGACTTGCTCATTCGAGAAAGTGAGGACATGGATGATGCCGAAGTCTACAAATATCTCGTATCAACTCGTCCTGAGGGAAAAGTGATGCTAAATGCAGATGAAAAAAAGGACTTTGAAAACTGGCTTGACCAGCACCGGAAATGAAAGTAGATTATTCGAAGGATTTTGAAAAAGCAGTGCGAAAGCTTTCCGGAAAAATTCTTAAATCCGTGATAGATGCGATAGATAACGTAAAATTGGCTCAATCAATCGATGATATATCTAATTGTAAAAAGATCGAGTCTCTAAATAGTGTATATCGGATTCGGATTGGAGATAAAAGGGCCTTTTTCGTCTATATTGAAATTGAAGACAACTTGGTTAAATTTGAATACCTACTAAATAGAGGAGAGGCCTACAACAAAAAGAACATGCAAAAACTCCGAAATAAAGACTG
>CAYNEZ010000196.1:0-5616 GCA_964396365.1 uncultured Sangeribacter sp.
ACTTCAATGTTTTCCTGCTTGCAGAAAGCCCGAAGCTCCTCTTCAGACTTGCCAGTGATGTCGAAGCCTGTGTGCTCCTTGATGGCATCGGTCATTGTCACGCGGCGGAACGGGGCCTTGAAAGAGACGACATTGTCGCCAATCTGAACGTCAGTCGTGCCGTTGACATCGAGACATATCTTTTCGAGCATGTTTTCCACGAAACGCATCATCCAGTTGTAGTCTTTATAAGCTACATACACCTCCATGCAGGTGAATTCCGGATTGTGAGTGCGGTCCATGCCTTCATTGCGGAAGTCTTTTGCAAACTCATACACACCGTCGAAACCACCCACGATGAGACGTTTCAGATAAAGCTCGTTGGCTATACGCAGATATAGGGGAATATCAAGAGCATTGTGATGAGTAATGAATGGACGCGCGGCCGCTCCTCCAGGGATTGACTGGAGAATCGGAGTCTCCACTTCCATCAGGCCATGGTCGTTGAAGTACTGGCGCATGGAGTTGAATATCTTGTTGCGCTTGAGGAAGATCTCCTTGATGCCCGGATTCACCACAAGGTCAACGTAGCGTTGGCGGTAGCGCTGCTCCGGGTCGGTGAATGCATCGTAGGCCTTGCCGTCTTTCATCTTCACCATCGGCAGGGGACGCAGGCTCTTGCTCAGCACCGTAATTTCCTGTGCATGAACGGAGATTTCGCCTGTCTGTGTACGGAAAACATATCCTTTCACGCCAATAAAGTCACCAATGTCGAGGAGTTTCTTGAAGACAACGTTGTACATATCCTTATCTTCACCCGGACAGAGGTCGTCGCGGCTGACATAGACCTGTATCCTTCCTTCTGCATCCTGAAGGCTTACGAATGAGGCCTTGCCCATGATGCGGCGGCTCATGATACGGCCGGCGACGCAAACTTCACGACGCTCAGCATCATCCTTGAAGTTTTCCTTAATTTCCTCGCTGTGGCCAGTCACAACGTATTCCGCTGCTGGATAGGGTTCAATTCCGCGGTCGCGGAGAGCCTGCATACTGTTTCTTCTTACGATTTCCTGTTCGCTCAGTTCCTGATTTGCCATTATATTGAGTTTCTATTTAGTTATATCACTATCAACTTGCAAATTTAATGAAAAAAATCCACATTTACCCAATTTTATGTATGAATAATGCCTCCTTTTCTCTTTGCAGGACGATTATTTTTCAAGCATCTCAATTTTGCGAGCTACTTATATTGATATAACAAACAATAGAAATTTCTTATTGATGGGGTTGGCGTTATAAATCGTATAATAAGATTAAATCTTATAAAATTTTACTTTTGGATGCTGAAAAGCACTCACGCAAAGGCAAAGTTTTTTCTAAATACTAAATATAAAATATTAAAGATTAGATAGCTTCGCGACTCGGTTTTGAAAAGAGGGCAATCACGTCAACGCCTGATGAGTTTTTGGCCATTGCAAATCACTATGCCTTTGTAATTGCCATCAACCTCTTGGCCCAATATATTGAAGGCTGGAGAATGGATGGGGTTGCGTTCAGACAATATATCGGCCACGCCATCAGGACCGGGATTTTCACTTAGTGTAGGGCGCGTATAAGGCCCGAGTCCAAGCATATAGTCGCCAGATTGAATTTCTACTGATATGGTGATTGCATGTCCATCTGATGTCGGGCTAAAGAGGCCTTCAACTGAAAGAGTAGATGGTTCAGGCTCTCCGGTAAGAGCATTGGCGGCAAAATATCTTATGTCTGCATTAGCCACTGCAGGCGCATCTGTCTTAATCTGAGAGTTTTCTGACCCGAAAAAGTTTGTCAGCACTTTATAAGCGTCAGCAATGGCTGCCTTAGGAGAAAGTTTATAGAGCCATACCGGGACGCCTTGATTGCTGACAGCAGAGAAGCAAATGGCAGGCATTTCATTGTAGCCATCTACATTCTGGCGGAGCATGACGCCGAAGTAAGTGACGTTGTCGATACGAAGCGTCACATATGACTTGCCTTCTTCAGAATATGACCATGAGCCGGATCTGTCTCCAGATATCTTGCCATCAGAAGAGAGAGTAACCGTCACCGGGGTAGACTCTGACATTTTGTTGTGGTTAAGGCGATAAGGGTGCAGTAACAAGCTATATGTGCCGGCTATTTCATCCGGAGAGAAAATCTGTCGGGTATCAATATCAGCCTGACGGGTTTGCTTACTTGTGAAACGGAAAGGGGATGCCACAAGCCACCCTTTTTCGTTGACAAACAACTGGCGAATACGAACCTGGAAGTTAAGTGTACCATTATTGAATTTAGTGTGGTAGACTACAAAAGCATCACCATCCGGATCTGTCATCGCTGAATTGTGACCTTCAGCACATTCCCCGACCGCCATACGTCCCCAGCCATTCATGGCACCTATGATTTTCAAACCTTTGTTGGTGGAGGCATTGGGCCCATAGTTTAACAAATATTGGGTATATTTTGCGGAAGCTCCGGTGCCATCTACATATGGGCCATCCGGATTGGAAGAACGGAAGATCCTCATTTCATAACCACCGTCGGGAGCAAGTCCGCCATATGTGACGAAGAGATAATAGTAATCGCCTATTTTTTGAATATAGGCTCCTTCCCCTGAAACATAGCATCCACCGGCAATCAGTTTTCCAAAATACGGGTCACTCGTGTAGCCGGTAAAAGAAGCGCCATTGGGGGCCTTGCCATTGTATGTTTCAGCCGGGTAGGTATAAGTATAATCGCGCAGGCCGGTATTATTGTCAAGTTTTAGAATAAAGATACCACCGGACCAAGATCCGTATGCCATCCAAAGTTGGTCGTCATCATCGAAAAAAACGCATGGATCAATGCAGTTTGGCCAAAGGTTGCCCCAAGAGGATGTCTTGTAGCGAGCCGGGAGTTGGTCGAGGGGACCAAGTACCAATTCAAGGTCTGTATCTTTGTAAGACACGCTCTTACCCGAATAAGATTGGCCGTTGAAGCCACCACAGACAATTGGAGCCTGATAAGCGAACGGGCCGGATGGGGAGTCGGAGGTAAGCAATACGATAGTGGAAGCCCAATAGTCTCCGTTGAGAGACAGATACATGCACCATTTTCCCATATTAGGATTGTAGATGACATCAGGGGCCCATTGGTCTCCTGCAATCCAATTTGACTCTGAAGTGGGTTGACGGTCACCGACCTTAATACCGGCATATGTAGAGCAGAAAGCACCGGCATCGAACGATGGCAAAGTCTCAAGAGTCGTGACACCCTCACGTGTCACCTGCACTGTATGTTCGGGGGAGGATTTGAATTCTTGGGAATAGCTTTTTGTATATACGCTTTTGTTGCCGATATTGGTCATATTGAGCAAGTCGGAGGTTTTGGCAAAGCCTATATGTGAGCCCATGACGTAATATTCTTCATCCTCCGGACTATAATATATCGATGGGTCATGTATACCGACCTCCCTATAAGATTTGGGAGCCGCCATAGCAGCCACCTCGTCAATTGTAACCTCAGTCTGAGAATGCAGAGCAAAAGGGATTAATGCAGATAGTAAAAGTATTGCTTTCCGAAACATATTGATTTGTTTTTGAGATTACAAAGGTAATTATAATTCTCTGAAAAAGCAAATAGCAGTTTTCCTATGCTAAAAGCCCATCTCATAAAAATTGAGATGGGCAAAAAAGATTGTGTGAGGACGGAAATCAGAATTTTAGATTTTGGCGTATTCGATTTTGCCGACTACCTTGCGGCTGGGGCCGGCGTTTTCGTGGGCGCGGACGGAGGGCTGGTGCATGTCTTTGGGGAAGTAGAGGAAGAAGGTGTCGTTGGGAGCCGGGACGTAGGAGATTTCCTCGTCGGTGGTGTAGTTGGTCTTGTCCTTTACGGGATCATAGGGACCGGTGGGGATTACATGACCTGCGAGACCCATAAGCTCATCGCCAACGAAAGTATACTGAAGGTCGATGAAGTTCTCATGACTTTCGATCTTAGTGTCTTCTGCACTCTTCGGAGTATATTCGAGGATATTGACCCAAAGACGTCCGGGCACGATATCATGCTTTCCGGCAGCTACGGTAGTGAGGTCGGTGTCTTTTATCCAAGCGAAAAGAGCATCCCAAAGATCAGGATTAGCGGCATACTGCTCAGCAAACTCCACAGCATCTATAGTGGCATCAGCCTTAAGGTTGAGACCCTTAGCCCAAGCACGGCTGTCGACCCATGCCTGAGCCTCTTCTTTTGTGAATTTTTTCATATTTAAAATCCTTGATTGCTAAACGATTAAACATTCTTTTCGGCATTCACCGTCGCCATAATGCCACCTACCATGCCGAGGGCGAGCATTCGGCCATGGAATGAATAGCCGGCATTGTAGCCCATCTTCTCGTCACCGAGCATAAGCGGAGCATGGTCTACTCGCATCGGCACGTCGGGACGAAGGGTTTCGAAAGTTCTAACTACGTCAATCAGGCGCGGGTCGAGATGGGATGACTCCTTGAAGTCGCCATTTGGCTGGGGCTGGCAGATGCGGGCATGCACAAAATGAGTGCGGTCAGCATATTTCTTGGCGAGAGCCGGAACATCGTTGTGTGCTCCGGCGCTGAGGCTACCGGCACAGAAAGTCAATCCGTTGTGAGGATTCGGGACGGCGTCGAGGAATGCCTGAATATCGGCATCGCAAGTCACGATGCGTGGGAGTCCGAGTATCTGCATCGGGGGATCGTCAGGATGCACACACATATTAATGTCATATTCATCGCATACAGGCATGATGGCGTTGAGGAAATATGCCATATTAGCACGGAGCTGGTCAGCATCGATGCCTTTGTAAAGGTCAAGAAGGGAACGGAATTTTTCTACCGGCTTGAGATCTTTCTCTGAGATATTACCGTTTACGAAACCTTGAGTCTTCACAATTATATTATCCACGAGACGTTTTTCAGCTTCAGCATCCATACGGGGAGCCACTTCCTCTCGCATGCGGCGCAAAGTCTCCTCATCATAGTCTTTTTCTGCGCCCTCGCGCTTGAGGATATGAATGTCGAAGTAGGCGAATTCAGCGCGGTTGAAGTATAGATTTGAAGTGCCGTCAGGGTTAGGATATTCAAGATCAGTGCGAGCCCAATCGAGGACGGGCATGAAATTGTAGCAGATAGTCTTCACGCCAGCCTTTCCCAGATTAGCAAGGCTAATTTTATAGTTTTCTATCAGTTGGTCGCGGTCAGGGCCACCATATTTGATTGATTCGCTGACGGGAAGACTTTCGACAACGCTCCAGCGAAGACCGTGGCTTTCGATATAGTCTTTCATCTTGTTGACTTCCTCTTCGCTCCATACTTCACCGTTTGGAATATGATGGAGAGCGGTTACGATACCCTCCACACCAATCTGGCGAAGCATATCGAGGGTGATTTTATCGTTGGGACCGAACCAACGCCATGTTTTTTCCATGCTATATAAGTTTAAAATTTTTCTATCGCAAAATTAATGAATATTGCTGAAAAAACAAAGAAGTTGTTTCGACTTATTTACGAATACAAAAAACCAGTTGCCAAAAAAGCAACTGGTCAATAGTCGGGGTGACAAGATTCGAACTTGCGACCTCACGCCCCCCAGACGCACACTCTA
>CAYNEZ010000197.1:0-5569 GCA_964396365.1 uncultured Sangeribacter sp.
CACAACAAGGTTTCAGTTCCATGTGTCGGCATCAGTCAAGGGACGTGTCATGTCAGCCGAAGAGCTGACTGACTTTGCCCGTCAGCTTATGAAGGGTATGGGCTATGGCAGACAGCCATATTTCGTGTACTATCACCATGACACGGAGAATAACCACGTGCATATCCTCTCCACCCGTATTCAGCCCAACGGTTTCCCAATCTCAGACCATCAGGACATTCGGCGGCTAAATGAATGTGCCAACCGCATACTTGCGTCCGATATTGATAAGGACATAGCCCACATATTCAGTTATGACTATGAAACGGAAGGTCAGTTTGCCAACATCATCCGTTCACATGGCTATAAGATTGGAAAGGTCGAGGACGGTTACCGACTGTTCAAGAATGGTGGCGATGCCGGGAATATATCGGATAATGAAATAAAATCTCATCTTTCAAAAGATAGTCAGAAGCGCAAAGACAGGGCAAAGCAACTTAAGGCTATCATCAAGAAATATAAGGCAGAGATAGCCGAAGGAAAGTATCAAAGTCTCAATAATCCCGAAGTCTCAAAGTCTCATAAGAAAAAGCCGAAATTGCCAAAGGTCAATTCCGACATCAAGAAAATACTTGACAGTAACGGCAAGCCATTGAGCGAAGAACGTCAACACCAGATTCAGCAGCTGCTTGACATACTCAAAACCAGTTTCGGTATTGACGTATATTTCCAGAAAGACAAGAACGGTCAGGTACGCGGTTATGGAATCGTTGACCACGCTGAAAAGATGGCTTTTGACGGAAGCAAGTTGATGAAGCTGTCAGAACTGATAGACTTCACAATAAAGCTGGAACGCAAACCAAGTCCTCTCGACGTTTACCGGAATCTTTTTACAGCCGAAATTATCAGCGATGGAACGAAAGACTATGTGCGCATACACACAAACGCCGGTGCCGCTTTTCAGAAACCTATCTCTGCAAGACAATCGGCATGGTATCACAATACCAAGACGGAGAACAAGGAGGATGTGGCTATAATGATAGCCTCAACCATGTTTGCTGAAGAGATTCTGATGGAATATCTAACTCGTCAGCCTATTCAGAACTATCAAGCCAATATAAAATCAGTTTCCGCAGTTAAGCAGCGAAATGGCATAATGGCCCTACGAATTATGATGAAAGACGGAATGTCAATGATGATACCGATGGATAGCCAAGACGAAAATCATTATCGCCGACTATCCCCAAATGATACTCAAGACTTCCTCAATAAACTTGCTATTCATTACCTCACGCGAGAAGATGCTCGGTCAATCATTCAGCGTATCCGACAGACAACAAAGGATCAAACAGCAGTCCGTGTGCTCCCACAACCCAAAGACTTCACATCACAGATGGCAAAATCTTTCTCCCTTAATATTGCCTCTGCGCTCTCATTTCTCAATGTTGATACCAGTCGAGGCGAAAACCGCGAATGGGAAGTCGGTGATCGTATCCGCTACGACGACCTGGACAACCACCAATCCGGCACACACCTCTCAATGTAAAATTATGGTATCTACTCTAATTTTTTTGTGGATAATCACGAGTCTGAGGATAATTTGATGAGGTTAACCCCGGAAACTGAGAGCGTCTACATAATGAGGCATCCACTACCTATTTAAACCTTCAAGCGATTAGCTTATGTTCCGTAACCCAAGCTCGAATTGCTATGGTAAACTTGACATTCTTGAGGAGCGACCACAAAAGAATCTTAGCTCTGACTCCAAGAACTGGACTTCACTGTTCCTGAACTAGAAGATGCAATCGCAGATCACAAAAGAAGCTTCGATGGTGAACCATCAGTCTATGTGGATACTTACGGCAAGTACAACGAAGGATCTCTATATGGCTTATGGGTCGACCTCTCTTCCTTCGATGACTACGACGAGTTTATCAATTTCTGCTGCGCCATTCATGCCGATGAGGAAGATCCTGAGTTGGTGGCACAAGACTATGAATGCATCCCACGCCTGTGGTATAACGAGGGCATCATGACACTCAAGGACTTTGATAACATCAAGGAATGCTGTGAAATGTGCGACCACCACAGCCCTGAGGCTGTCGACGATTACATGGAGTTCCACGATAGTCTGGAAAACTTAAGGAAGCCTACTGCGGCGAATGGGATTCCGAAGAAGACTTAGCACGTCATATCATCAACGATACTTACGATCTTCAAAAGTCAATGGGCAATCTCGCTGACTACTTTGATTATGAACGCTATGGACATGAGCTTTTCATGTATTACTATCAGATGGGAGCGAACAATAATGTGTTCCGAATCATCTGACCTCGATTCTCTCACCGAATCAAGGTCTTTCCCGACAAGGGAAAGCTCTTTTTTTAATAATATTCTAGTTCTCTTTTTTCTTCAGAAAAGGGTTGAGTTTCTCCATTTTTACGAATAAAATATACTTCTGTTCGTAACCCTTCAGTCCTTTTCAATATCCAATTGTCATTCTCATCATATTGATATGTATATTTATAGTCATCAGTTGAATCGCCTCCATTATCAGAAACTATACGATCTCCTTTATCATTATATTGGATATTTTGTTCAAAATAATTATTAGGTTCATCTGGCCAAATGTGGCGACGTTTATAGGGTTTATTATATCCTCCAGAAGAATTTGGATTATAAACTTCCTCCCAATAATCTCGAATTCGACCATCTCCATATAAGAAAATGGATTTATATAATTCCCCATTGGCATTATACTCGAAAGCCATAAATGCTCTTGTTCTACCCTGTTCGTCAACTCTATCTGTTCGAACAATTTTACCACCCAAATTATAATAATTAATATTGTAGTTGCCCACTGGAGTAGTTGAAGAGTCTTTTTCTATAACTTTTATAAGATTTCCATTTTCATCATAAGTATTATCATATGAGGCTATGAATTGTTCAGAATTTTTTTTCCCATCAATTATTTCATAATATGTAGACTTGGTTGGATTACCTTTCTCATCATAAAAATATGAATCGATTCTCTTATCTCCATTATTATATGAAGATATTTCTTTAACTAAAAGTCCTTTTTTATCATATTCGTACTCACGAGTTACTGACAGTTCACCATTTTCATATTTTTCTCTACGTGAATAAAATCCCCATTTGTTATAAGATTCCTTTGAGGAAATTTCTCCGTTCAAAAAAGTTGTTACCTCTTTAACCGACCTACGTAATTCATTGGATTCCAAATCAGTTATTCCATTCTTTTCGTATTCTGAAAATTCATTGGAACAAGATCCCATCAAACTATTTGTGATAGCAATTACTAAAAGAAATATATGCTTGTTTGTTTTCATAAATCAAATAATTTCGACTACAAAGTTACGAAATTTCCGTGAACTATCTGTCTTTTCCTCCATAAAAAATTAGCGATAAGTTTCCAAAGTAAACATTGCAAACCATGTCAAAGACAGCATATAACATCCAGCTCAAAGGGTGTGTCGGAGGCGCCGACTTCGACCGCAAGGCGGTTGACACCATGTTTGCCATACAATCCGGCAAGCGTGTCAACGTGTTCATTGACAGTCTCGGAGGTTCTCTTGCCACCGGACTCAGTATGTCTGCTGCATTCAAAAATCATGGTGGCGTGGCAGTGTATTTCGTAGGACTCAATGCATCTGCTGCCACCATCGCTTCGCTCAGTACTAAACATATATCCATGGATGCTGGGGCTATGTGCCTCGTGCATAAATGCTCGATGGCTTTCTTCGAGTGGGGCAGTCTCAACTCCAACCAATTCTCTACGCTTATTGCCGACAGCGAGAAAAATAAGGTCGACCTTGACAAGTTTGACCTAAACTGCGCCCAATTCTATGCCTAACGCTGCTGCGCAAGACCGAAGAGTAGCTCGCCTTTATGGAAGTTGTTGCCTGTCTCTTGACTAATGAAGCTCTCGACTATAGCTTAGTAGATGAAATCGCAGACCTTGAAGATGAACCGGCCCCGCGTCTGACCGACACATTCGTTCACCTCCGCTAAGGTGTCTTTCGTAGTAATAGTGACTATTCCTGCGAACCTCACGGATAGTCACTATTTGGGGGATATTTAAGGGTTCGTTTAATTGGCGTTAGGATTAAGGGAACTTTTTATGAGCATTTAATTAATCCGATTTATGCGAGCGAAGCACATTTCTTACAGACATCCGAACTTCGGTTTTATCTCCCTCTGAAAAAAGTTACTCTATGGACGGACTCTGACCCCATTAAGAGGGACCCTGATATGATTGAGAAATTTGTAGATGGTTTAAATACCCTTATCTGGCAAATTCTTGGTTATTAGGGGAGCATCGAGACTTCCCCAAAACTTCGCCAAAAGGAGCATAGCTTCGCTTCGCTCACTTCTATCCGGCTCGCCGCACTCTTAGGCGTGAACCTCTGCGAATGTCTCGCCGAGTACCGCTTGGAACATCATGTTGGGGTTGTCTTTAACTTTGGCAATGAAACTCTTCCAGAAAAGAACATCATCATCTTTGACGATTTCATTACAACCGGCGCAAGGATGATCTCAATGAAGAATCTGCTCGAGCCTCTCGGAAAAACCTCGTGTTCCTCATAGGTATAAATAACAATCTACGGAATTATAATAAATGGAAATTATTTTTCATAGGCATCAACTTAGTTTTATAACCGTATTTCTGCATATCAGGACTATCATAAATATTATGCATATCCAATACGGTCTCTCCATATTTCATCCATTCATCCATGGGAATCTTCAAATAATCGAGAGCTTCTAATAGCTTTTCTCGCAATTCTGTTCCATATTCATTACACTCTGAATACAAATAATCTCTCATCCTTGCATCATATTTTTTTGAATAGTCCATCGAATCTCGCGAACTTTGGATTATTATTCCCATAGCATATATTGTCAATGCTAATTTCTTCCACCTTTCAATAGATAGTCCTAATAATTCAAGTTGAGATTTAAAATTATCATCTACCGTCATATAACGTTTTAATGAACTTTCTGCGTTACTGTCCCAAGTGCGTATGCGATATATATTCCCATTTCGTTCAGCTAATGCCTCTTCTGCTAGGCGCTTCTTTTTACTATCGGATGACTCAGTGATTTTAAAGGCTGCTCCCGCAACGCTATCTGCTGCCATGGAAGCTAAATTACCAATAGCTTCTCCATAGCGTTCTTTTTTTGTGCTCTTTTTTGAATCTTGTGCTAAAAAATAGACAATTAAGAAAACTATAATTAAAATAACAAAAATCGTTTCCATATTAAGTTTTTTTTGCAAAGTTACGAAATTTCTTTCTTTTAGCTACTATAATAGCCTCACTAATTTTGTGGCAATCAAAGGGTTGTAAATCTAACTCATTATGAATCAGCAATTCGCTAAAAAGGCAGATGGGAGATCAACACTTCCAAAGCAGAGTGTGCCTACACGAGGTGTGTAAAAATAGTGACTATTCCGGGGCACCACAAGGATAGTCACTATTTTTGTGGGGGATATTTAACGGGGCGTTTAATGTGCGTTAGGATTAAAAGGAACTTTTTAAGAGCATTTAATCAAGCCGATTTAACGTGA
>CAYNEZ010000198.1:0-5472 GCA_964396365.1 uncultured Sangeribacter sp.
GCTCTATTCCTGCCTTGATGGCGGGAATGAAATCAGATGTCTTGATCTGCTCAAATGGAGGTATCTCATACTTAGAGGTATAAGGCTCCAAGAAAGGATTGCTTTCTGCCATTGCTGTCATTGTCGAGGCTGCCAACAATAATGAAGCTGCCATTACTTTTAATTTTCCCATTTTTTATAATTATTTTTTTCCAGACATGTCCGACCTGTCTGACAGGTCCGATTAAATATTCTCAATTCAAAATTGCCTCAAAGTTTTCCCCTTTTCAAAGCCCTTGGTATGAAGCTCAGATGCGCCGCAATCGCCTTTGTGGCTCCATAATGCGCTGCCATTATCTTAAATCTTTCAATAAGGGATGCTTTCTTATTATGATCTGTCAGTCCATTCTCCAGATAATCGATAGTCACCCTCTTGAGGTTCACCCGGTCGCCGGCACGGGATGCCATTATGCAACGTATACACCAGTCATAGTCTGCCGAAAAGCGATAATCTGTATCATATAGAGGGGCAATATCCTTGCGCACCATAAATGCCTGGTGGCAAATGAGCATCCCTTTGCTGAAACTGTCAAATGTAAGGATTTCCGGTGCCGAAAGATGGCGCGGGCCAAGTCGCTTACCCTCGATGTCGACTATATCCGTGTCGCCATATATGATATCCGGGTTTTTGCTCTCTATAGCGGAAGCATAAGCGTTCAGAGTATCAGTACTATGAAACTTGTCTCCGGAATTGAGAAAAAGCAGATAGCGTCCGCGCGCAAATTTTATTCCCTTGTTCATTGCATCGTAGAGTCCGTTGTCACGTTCGCTGACGATACGCAGCAAAGGTGTGCCCATTTTGCGGGCTATCGCTATAGTATCATCGGTAGAAGCTCCATCTATCACGATATGTTCAAAATCCTTAAAAGTCTGCTCTCCTACTGATTCCATCGTGATAGGAAGCGTTTCCGAAGCATTATATGTAATCGTAATCACCGATATTAAAGGTCTACCATCCATATTTTTTATCTTTTATTCCTGTTCTGTTCACTATTTGACAGTTATTTCCATCACATAGACGGGTTCGCTCAAGTGATTGGTATCAGCTACTTTCTCTCCATCCCCCTGATGACTTGTCTGCACGAATACATGAAGCTTCCGCCTCTCATTCCATAGGTTCATGTCGTAGGATGGCTCCCATGCATCGACACTGAAATCCGTGAGGTCAGACACTATCCAGTCTTTTTTCCCAAGATGAGGGGTATAAGCCACACTCACTTTGCTCCCTCTCTCTTGATCACGGAATATGTAGCATGCCTTTTTGCCATCAGAGACAATGCGTGGACGCGCTATTGGTATCATCTTGGTCCCCCCTCCCGATAAGGAAAATGGAGTTGCTCTGTTGCCGACACTACTCATTTGCCATTTCTTCCCGTCGTGCCATACAAGACGATATTGTGGCACTTCGCTGTCTTGATCTCTGCAGTATGTGGCTATGAACGGATTTCCACTGGCATCAGCCGTCATGCTTGTTTGATTTATCAATTCTGATTTCTGGGGAATTTCCCAAGCTATTTCCGCAGTCTCCATGGTTATGGGCAATTGATAGTCTGTGCCGTCACTGCGTTGCCATGTGCGTCCGCCGTCTTTCGACCGTGCATAGCATAGATCATGGTTAGTTTCCACAAGCCATGTTTCGCGCCACACCCATGAGAGATGGAGTGTCCCCTGCGGATCAGCATACATCTGCCAATAAGCATTGCGCTTCCCTTCGCCGTCAATGAGGATGTCATGGATACGATTCCATTTCTTTTCTTCCACTGAGTATCGGTTCATCACGAGATTGCCACGTCCTGAAGCACCCGAACGATATGCAAATATCATGTCTCCGTCAGGCATTGTATAAAATTCGGGATACGTCACATCGTTTTCATCGTTTCCGATCATTGGTTCCATATCGCCGAGTTCCAAGCTGCCTGGAGCTATTGATTTGGCATAGTGCAGTGGGTGCCCGTGATGGTCAAAACTGACATGGAGATATCCCTCGCCGTCCACTCCTATGCTGATCACATTATGGGCATCCTTGATGTTGCCCTTGTATTGGGTCTTATGCAGGGTCCAGTTGTCGCTCCCAAGCTTCCGCTTTCCAAGTGTCAAAAATCCCTCAGGATCATAATAAGATACATACTGCATTTCGCCATGGGTTGCAAGCGAGCTTCCTCGAAACACCGCTGTATTCACCGATGTGGCGGAATACCCATCTCCGACCTCACTGAGTTTTGCTTTCACCCCTTTCCCCGAAACAGGCATGACCGCTACAATAATAAACAGCGCCAATGCAATGTATTTCTTTATTCCTTGATCCATATCAATACTAATTTATATTTTCCCCATAAGCCCATAACCCTTAAGTTTCACATGAGAAACTTAAATCCACCTACAAAAATAGTCAATTTTACTATAGTCTACAAATTTTCCATTGATTTTTCTTTATTTCATTTTGAACTTTTTAACGTGTTTTAAGGTTTTACTTGCAATAGGTGGGATGCCATATGCATTCCTTAACACGATTCCATTATGAAAAACGCATCTGCATTAGCCATTATCATTGCTTTGACATCATTCCAAAATTCTTTTGCCCAAGATCATCATAGGGCTATGTCCTTCAGTGCACCGGTTAAAAACGCCACAAAAGTTGCTCAAGTAAAAGACTCTCTTCAGTCTCCTGTTATTGATGAAGCTTCGCTGGCATCCCCACAACTGGCTTTGAGATCAAATTCCTTAGTCGATGTCCAGAAAGAAGCGCTGCTCCGCGACCATAAGATAATATATATCGACGGCCGTCCGGAAAATGCAAACACCCGGCAACATCAGGATTCAATCCGCGACCTTATTGAAAATTTCTTCTACGATCAGTTCCGGAGTTTCTCCGACCCGGCAGCCCCATACTTCCTGTTCATGAGCCGTGACGCTGATCTCGCCATGGGCATTGGTGGTTGTGTAAGAATTAGAGGTTGGTATGACATGGATGCAGCTATCCCGGCCAACAGCTTCACCCCTTATCTTATCCCAATGGTGAAAGATCCTGCCAACAATAGTAAATTAGGAGCCACGCCTGCCGGATCTACACTCTTCTTCCGGGTGATTGGCAAAAACAAGACTTTCGGCAACTATCAGCTATACATTGAGGCTAACTTCAATGGATACGGGGGCACAGACTTCCACCTCAAGAAAGCTTATGCCCAACTCAACAATGTGACCCTTGGCTATGCATCTTCCACATTCTCTGATCCATCTGCCGAACCCCCTACAGTAGATGCAAACGGTCCGGCCAACAAAATATCTCCCACTTCCATTCTCGTGAGATGGATGAATACCTACAAACAACGCTGGACAGTAGCCGGATCCGTTGAGCTTCCCAAAAGTGCAGCTGTCTCTACTGTGGCTGGAAAAATCGGGACCGCAAGCCAGACAATGCCCGATTTCGCTGCTTTCATACAGTATGCATGGGGAAAGAGCGAACATATTCGACTTGCCGGTTTGGCCAGATCCATCCCTTATGAAGACATTATAAGCCATGAGCGGCACCATAAATTCGGTTGGGGAATGCAACTTTCTGCAGTAGTACATCCCATATCGCAAGTCACTCTCTACGGCACATTCAACTGCGGCGAAGGACATGAAAGCACCACAGGCGACCTTCAGGTAGGCAACTACGACCTCGTTCCTTCTCCTCACGATCCTATGGATATGTATGCGCCCTTCGCCCTCGGATATTGCGTCGGCGCACAGTATAACTTCCGCCCAAATCTCTTCGCATCCATATCTTACTCCGACAGCCGATATTTCCCCCGCAAACCACGCGAAGCCTCAGAATACCGTTATGGAAATATTTTCACGGCAAACGTATTCTGGAATCTCACGCCCCGCATCCAGGCAGGTCTGGAATTTGATACCGGCGTCCGCAAAAATTGGAGCGGCAATTCGCGCCAGGCAGACAGAATCGGAGTCATGGCTCAATTCTCATTCTAAAGAAATCAGTATCTGACAACTCATACATTGATACGTTTTACTATACCTACCTAAACGACCGCACTTAGGATATTCCAAGTGCGGTCGAATTATTTTTCTAAGGTCGTTATCTCTTATTTCAACACCCAAGCATAGGCTGTAGGAATGATTCCTGCTTCGAAGTGTCCGATAAGATCACCATCCGTAGAATAGCGATATATAATACCAGGCTGAGCATAATCCAAAGGATCTGCTACAAACAGTTCGCCATCCAGCGGGGAGACAGTCATAGAATAATAATATTTCCCATTTGATGGCACAAAAGAATTTGATGGAACCGAACTGCTGTTCACACTCATCCTATATACTCCGCCTACGTTGTCGCCTATGCTGTTGAATTTATTATTGATCCAATAGAGAGTAGATTTTGATCCATCAATCGATAGTTTTGACATGGCGTCTCCAAGGGCAAATGAATGCTTACTTTTCACCTTCATATCCTTTACATCAATGCAAAGAAGTGTTGGAGCTTCATATCCTGCTGGATTCTCCTCCCAGCCTCCTCCATCACATAGAGTCCAAAGATCAAAGTTCTTATCCACTACGAGAGAATTCGGCTGAATCCCTACAGTCAGGTCATCTACGACAGTGTCAGTATTGGTATCAATTTTCAAAATCCTGTTGTCATAGCTCCAGAGATTCACGAATACATAGTCTCCGACCTGCACCATCTCTTCCGTAGATCCGACACTGACTCCATTCGTTCCTGCGGGCACATCAATGTATCCCTTTACCGTATATAGGCGAGGATCCACTATCGCAATCTTTGATGAATACATCTGGCTCACATAAGCCTTTTCTTCCGATACGAAATGAATGTAGCGAGGGCTTAACAAATTTTTGTCGACACGTCCCACTTCCTTGAATGTATCCTTGTCAACAGCAAAAATCACATTGGAGTTATTCACTACAATCCAAATCTTATCGCCATATACAGTCGCTGACTGTGCCACGTCACCAAGTTTAAAACCATTAGCCTTATAGAATACTTCATTTGTGGCGATTCCATCCTGGTTGCACTTAGTGATAGAAGCATTGGAATAATTGAAACCTCCAGCATTCACCACATACAATGTCTCGCCAGAAACTGAAGGAATCTCATTTCCTGGCTCCTTAGGCTCATCATTTTTTGAATTGCACGATGAGAGCACCAATCCTACCAACCCCAACAATAAAAACTTTTTCATAACACACTAATACTTTACAACGACCCAATAAAATTAACCCCAACCCCATAAAAATCTTATAAAACTTATATGATTTATAAAACTTATACATCTTATAAAATTTATACATCTTATAAATCTTATATGATTTATAAAACTTATATATCAAATAAAAAAAAGGACCCACATTTCTGTGAGTCCTTCATTAAGGCGGCGATTACCTACTCTCCCGCTTTCGCAGTACCATCGGCGTTAC
>CAYNEZ010000199.1:0-5439 GCA_964396365.1 uncultured Sangeribacter sp.
TCTATATTCGGATATGTGCTACATCTTTTTTATTATAATTAAACTGTGGCTCCGCCACGCCTCTCGGAGTTTACAACTATGAATAGTGTGAATAATCCTGAAAACTAAGTTAAAGGCATAATCATATAGATTAATCCAATTACTGATAATTTTTTTACAATTTAACTTTTAATGTCTTTCCACTTTGACGAATTATATATACACCCTTGGGGAGCATCGTCAGTTCTTTCCCGGCATACATTCCGTTAAGATTAAAAATCTCCATTTCTGTCAATTGTGTTGGATCACCCTTTTTATCTGATATGCCTGATACAAGATTTGAATAGTCGATTTCTTTTAGCCATTGTTCTATTAATGCATGACTGTTGGATGTCTCTGAGGAACGGATCCATAGGTTTGGTTCAAGAAATATCCCATCGGGTATTAGTCGCTTTGCGTCTGCCACAACACTGCTGATGCCGGATGAGTGACTCGAAACGATAAGACCTATATTCTTGCCTCCCATCTTTGCTCCGTTGTGGAACAGGTATGTCTGTAATGGAGCGGCCATCTGACTCCACCAAAGTGGCGCACCAATTATCACCGTTTCGTACTCATCAAGATTGATATCAACCGGGTCAATGGCGGGATAAGAAGAGGCATCATTTGGATTATTGCGTATGGCAGCAATCTGTGTGCTGCCTATGGCATAATTGTTGGCGGCATAGTCAAGTCCCTTTTCAGCAGGTTCTATTTCCACGACATCACAGTCAATCTGCGTCTTTAGTTCATTGACGATCTTCTCCACATTGTTTGTGTAGCTGTAGTAGACTACCAAGGTTTTTGCGCTTACAGTCATTGACATGGCAACCAATGTCAGTAAAGATAAAATATACTTCTTCATAACTTTTATTTAATCTTATTTTTAATTTTGCTATCGGGATTCAGGTGTCTGGTCGTATAATTCGAGAATCTCACCTTGAGGAGTGTTCCTTTCTTTATTTTTGGAAATGCAGTGAGGGATTATGCAATTTATTGGAGTTATATCATCGGTTTTCCCACGAGTCTTTTGTATTCATCTTTAATGTTAGACAAATTCTATCTCAGAAGGATATATATCCATATCCCTTAGTATCTCCATTTCATTATCCTCCAGTTTTGTCTGAGGCTGTTCACCTTTCTGAGTCTCTCTAACTAATCTTTCCTGTTGGAGAAACCGGCTTATAATATCCGTGGTCTGGCATTTATATCTTCTTGCTAAATAACGTACCACTTCATCTTTGCAGACATCAGAGGAAATCAATATCTTGCTTGTCATAACTATATAAATTTTTATAATGCAAAATTACTATCATAAATATTTATGCGCGTATCAAATATCTCGCATTATGTATCAATTTTATTGTTATAGGACTTGTTTCCTTCGTGATGATACCTCTGTTGATCTGCAATATGGATGCGGCAGATATGACTATAAAGAATTGACATTGTTATAGGAAATTATATCAGGAATTTCCTCATTTTGTAAGCCCAAAACGGACTTGCAGACGGAAAGACAATCTCGGAGGTGGAATAACGCTTATTCTCTTTGAGATTTTGAGAATAAGTCACATAAGATTCATGGCAGTGGCGGCTGTAATAGCTTCTACGGAGTTGCCGACACTTAGTTTATCGAGAATGTTTTGACGGTGTCGGCTGACAGTGTGTATGCTTATACCCAATATGTCGGCTATCTGTTTGCTTGGTTTGCCGGCTTGGATAAGTCGGAGCACTTCCTTTTCTCTGTCTGTAAGGATATGAGTGCGTCTTTCGGAAAAATCCGGGGTGTTGCACTCTCCGGTGAGGCTGTTGACTATTCGTGGAGATATTCCGTGATTATCTGTCTTGTTGTCTACGAAATCATAGCGGCAGAGAATGAGCCAAATTTTGCCGGCAGGGGAGAGCTGCAGAATTTGGGTGCTGTTGGCTACCAATACATATTTCCCTATTTTGTCCTTTATTCGGATTCTGCAGGTTGCCTTATATTCTAATTTCTTCTCAGGTGGAAGAGCATCGACAAATTTGAAAAACTCATATTCCAGCATTCGCTTATCCACCAAATCTTCAGGATGCATATTGTTGTATATCTCATCCTCATCGCTTGAATCTACCTTTATCATTTCCGGTGAGATTCCGAGCAAATGTCCAAATCTGGAACTGAAAACCCAGCACGTGTCGCTCGATGCATCGGTGATCACACAGCAATCGCCATCTATATTCGCGCACACACCAATATGCTTCAATGCAGTCGCGACCACATCTGTGTCCAGCACTTCCGATGGGAGGTTTTGTGCTTCATATATGCTGTTGAGTTCTTTCCTTAAAATGTCCATACTTTATTATAATCTTTAGTGACCCAGTATGCTCCCATGCGTCATTGCGCGTCTCAACTTCCGGTTCACCTCAAATTCACACATGCAAAATTAACAATAATTTTTGCAATACAAGACTTTATGCCTTAAAAAATGCCAATCATGGTTATTTTTCAGTATTATCATAATAAGGGTATATCCTAGCATTAATAATCTATGTAAAAAATTGGTATTATTATTGTATATTAATCTAAAGATTATTCTACAGTAAGGAGCTCGCAAAAATTAATGATATGATAAATGCAAGATTAGCCACATTTATATTCTCAAGACCCTTGCAGCAACTTGGTTAATATATGTCGTTTAATTGTTGTGTGCTTCTTAAGAGAAAGGAGTTTTGTCTTGTAAGACAATGTATTTTTTATTACCTTTGTAGCCATAATTATTCTACAACTTAAATCTATTATGAAAATAAATCAAATCCTTGCAGGCTTGCTGTTAGCTTCGCCTTTTACCTTGAATGCACAAGTAGTGATCGACATCGATGCTGCTCAGAGAGGTCCTCTTGTCAGCCCTACTCATTATGGTATTTTCTATGAAGATATCAATCATGCAGCTGACGGTGGCCTGTATGCAGAATTGATTCGTAACCGTTCTTTTGAAGATGACACAACACCTTGCAATTGGTATGGCATTGGGGATGCTCAGATAGCTTTAGTTCAGAATGATTTGCTCAACGACGTTCAACACAATGCTTTGAATGTCATAGTCTCTCGTCCCGACGACGGAGTGCGAAACGAAGGATTTTGGGGCATAAACGCTGTGAAAGGAACTCCCTACAAATTATCCTTTTGGGCAAAAAGTGACAAGAAATACAAAGGGACATTCAAGGCTCGTCTTCAGTCGACGGATGGACAAAATCTCGGACAATCTGAGATTAAGGTATCTTTATCAAAAGATTGGAAGAAATATACGGCTACTATCGTGGCGACTGCCGATGATCCTAAGGCGGAATTTACTCTTACTGCCGACAAGCCCGGACAGTTTCAGCTTGACGTAGTCAGTCTCTTCCCTCCTACATTCAAGAATCGTGAGAACGGTATGCGTCCTGACTTGGCACAGATGCTTGCAGATATGAATCCGACTTTTATGCGTTTCCCCGGTGGATGTTTCGTTGAAGGGCAGGAGAGCCCGGACAACGCTTTCAGATGGAAACGTACCATTGGCCCTATCGAGCAAAGAGAGGGACATAAGAATATCAACTGGGGTTACCGCACGAGCGACGGTATTGGATACCATGAGTATTTGCAGTTGGCAGAAGATTTGGGTGCAAAACCTCTGTTTGTAGTGAATGTCGGCATCTGGCATGGCGGTTGCACTCCCTACGACCAGATTGGAGAATGGATCCAGGAGTGTCTCGACGCTCTTGAATATGCCAATGGCGATGTCACTACCAAATATGGCAAGATGCGTGCTGAAAATGGTCATCCCGAACCATTCAATTTGGAATTTATTGAGATCGGGAATGAAAACTATAATTTCCATATGGATGACAATTCTGACCAGAGCGATCATTATCCGGAGCGTTACATACAATTCTACAATGCCATCAAGGAAAAATATCCTAATGTGAAATGCATAGGTAATGTTGAGTCATGGGCTACTGACTATCCGTCATGGCGCAACGATTATCCTGTGGATATAGTGGATGAGCATTACTATCGCAATCCTAAATGGTTTGCTGACAGATTCAACAAATACGACGACTACGATCGTTCCAAGCATAAGGTTTATGTCGGCGAGTATGCTGTCACAAGCAACTTCGGAGACACAGGCAATCTTAATGCCGCATTGGGAGAAGCTGTCTATATGATGGGTATGGAAAACAATTCAGATGTAGTCGTGATGAACTCATATGCCCCAATATTTGTGAATGAGAATGATGCGCGCTGGCGTCCTGATATGATCCGCTTCAACTCTTCAGATGTTATGGGTACTCCTTCCTACTATGTTCAGCAACTGTTTGCCAACAATATTGGAAAGCAGGTTGTCAAGACTGATTGGACATATGATCTTAAAAAGCCCCAGCCAACAGAAGAAGAGAAAGACCCGTCTGTGCGTGTCGGATATGCTACTTGGGGCACACAGTCAGCTTATCGCAATCCACAGCTTATCATTGATGGAAAGGTCGTTAACTTAAGCGATTATAATAATTGGGAGACGATTAGTGGGAAATGGAATGTGTCTCCTTCGGAAATAGTCCAGACCAGTGATCAGCAGCCTGCTATGATCGTATGCCCGGCAAAGATCGAAACTGATAAATATACATTCAAGGTGCAGGCAAAGAAATTATCTGGCATTGAAGGCTTCATGGCAATGTTCGGTTATAAAAATCCTGAAAACTACGCTTGGTATAATGTAGGCGGATGGTCAAACTCTCAAGACAACGTGGAGCAATCTATCGATGGCAACCGCGTGCCATTGTGCAGGGACAAGCGTTTCAGCGTAGAAACCGACCGTTGGTATGACTTGCAGGTCGACGTTGAAGGGGATAGCGTTCATTGCTACATCGACGGCCAGCTTGACCTCACTTGCAAGACACAGAAGGGGAGTGCATATGAAGGCGTCTATGCCTCTACCACTATTGACGATGATGCAAAGATAATGTATGTTAAGGTTGTTAACGTTGGAGATGGATATGCAGATGGAGTAGTGCGTCTGTCAAATTGTGCAGTAGACTCAAGTAAGGATGATGCTCTTCAGCTTATTAGATTGTCTTCTGCTAAAGGCAAAGATGAGAATACTATCGCAAATCCTCGAAATGTGTATCCCGTTGCCGCAAGCATTAAACAAGGAAATGCAAATGAAGTGCTTTTCAATGTGCCTGCTTATTCGGTGAATATATTGAAAATCAGGATAAAATAAATTGCTGTATAAAGTAATATTTTAACTATGAAACCTCAGGAATTACTTGATTTGACCGGTTTGGTGGCTATAGTCACAGGTGCCGGCGACGGAATAGGAGCTGGATGTGCTGAAATTCTCGCGGCTGCAGGAGCTAAAGTCGTAGTTAGCAACCGTACCCTCTCGAAGGCTGAAAATATTGTGG
>CAYNEZ010000200.1:0-5422 GCA_964396365.1 uncultured Sangeribacter sp.
ATCCAAGCGGCCTGTCCGCAATCTCAAGACTGAAGACTAAAGACTGAAGACTAAAATGATACAATACATAATAATTAGTTTCATCGCCGCCTTTTTGGCGGCGATTCTTTTTATTGTCCATAAGAGAGATCGCGATGCAAGGAATCGTGAAGACGGCGATAGAAAGGATGACGCGTGAGTGTCGCGACAGATCCAATAATGATCAGCTTCATACGTGCGCGAGTCATTGCCACATTCATGCGACGCAGGTCGCGAAGAAAACCGATGTTACCTTCATCGTTGCTCCGCACAAGCGATATAACTATCACATCACGTTCCTGTCCTTGAAAACCATCAACTGTATTGACGGAGATGAGATGCCTGAACGGACGGAAAAATGGAGTGCGCTTGATGAGCCGACGGATATACTGCACTTGTGCACGATAAGGCGAGATCAACCCTACATCAATGCGCTCATCGAGAAAACGCTGTTTCCCTATTTTCTCAATATAGTTGCGAAGGGTAAGAACTGAGAATTCCGCCTCGTCTCTGTTGATACGTCCATGACTCTCCCCGGCAAGTGCTTCTCGGAAGGATGGCTCCGCTTCCTCCATGGATAGATCTTCATCTATAGCGAGCTTGGCATCAGCGGTGTCAATCCATTCTATGGGTGTATCATAGTCAAGTATACCACGATGACGCACCTCCGGGGCAGCCGTCATTGCACCGCCATAGAACCAATCGTTGGAGAATCGCATTATCTCGTGGTTCATCCGATATTGCATAGTCAAAAGCGAGACGGTATCAGGATGGTTTTCGACTATGCGTTCCATAAGCGATTTCCCAAGTCCTGCTTTCATGGCTTCATATGATTTTACAGTGGGAGGAAGCTGACAGTGGTCGCCGGCAAGCACTACCCTCCCAACCCTGCGCATTGGTATCCAGCTGGCAGCCTCTAAAGCTTGTGCAGCTTCATCTATGAAAAGAGTGGAAAAACGCATCCCATCGAGCAACCGGGATGCACTCCCTACGAGCGTTGAGGCGATCACATGAGCTGAATTGAAGAGATCCTGATTGATGCGTATCTCAAGTTCCGTGGCACGGCTTCGAAGGCGGTCCATCTTCTGATGCCACTGGTCGGAGCCTCGACGTTTGGCCGAACGGAGTTCTCGTATAGCCTTTCGAATACTCCAAAGGTCGGGATAGTCTGGATGCGATTCAAACCTACGCTCATAGGTGAATGATAGCATCTTGTCGTTGACACGCGATGGATTGCCCAGACGCAACACATGCACTCCCCTATCGACAAGCCGCTCGCATATCCAATCTACAGCCATATTGCTCTGGGCACAGACAAGCACCTGTGGCTCGCGACGCAATGTCTCGGCTATAGCCTCTACGAGAGTTGTGGTCTTACCAGTGCCCGGAGGACCATGCACGACAGCAACATCCTTTGCACATAGCACTTTATTGACGGCGTTCTGCTGCGCCGGATTTAAATAAGGAAAACCAAGAGGTGCGAAAGTAAGTTCTCCGGCCTTGCGGCGAGAATATATAAGGTCACGCAGTTCGGCAAGACGCCCCTTGGCTTTAATGGCACGGTCAAGTGCTTCAAACATGGTGCGATAGGAGGTCTCGTCAAATGAAAGCATCACGCCTGCAGTTTCTGCCGATGAGAGGCGTCCTATATCTGCACTTTCCGGTATGGAGACGACCATACGATCGCCATCAACGAAACTGACTATTCCTGTGAAAGGGAAAGAGGGACACTGGTCGCCGTCTTTCAGAATGAAAAAGGCTACAGGGCGACCATACTCAAAATTATGATCATCGTCGCCACTACCTTCGGCCTTCAAAATCTCGACCACACGCTGATTGAGCGAATTATAATAGGTTCTCCCTACTGAAATGCTTAGCCAAGCATTCCCTCTCTCGGCAAGACGGGTGATGCCTATGCGGGCTGACAGCTCGGAGAAGGTCTTTTTCTCTTCTTCATATTCTATCTGGAGGAGACGGCGCTGCTCTTGAAGAGCCTGAATGGGTGAAATCATGGTGCAAAGTTAGTGAATAAATTTAGATTTGAGAATTTGGAATTGAGAAATATTGGATTTTTTATGAAAAACCATCGCATCATGCTATAAAACATATTCTGACATGAGGTAAACTAGGAGATTTTTTTGTAATTTTGCAATACGAAACTTTCGAACTGACCTAATTTTTTTCGACTACCTAAATAACATTTAATAATTAACCTAATGATTAACCTCAAACGATTCATTCCGAGGGCGATCATCGCATTAATAGCGATCATCGCCTTGGTTTGCGGCTTATCTACAAAAGCCCAGACCTACACAAATGAGCCGGCAAAGGCCTTCTGGCCCATGGACACCATGGACGATTATGAACTGCCGGCTATCCTGAGTCCCGAAGGCGCTTTCTCAATCGCCTCCCTTGACCTCAATGGTGTGACCCCGGTGGGCACAAGCGGCGTAAACTGGTGTGACTACCAGTTTATCAAGCTCCAGACTCCCAACGGCGAAAGCGATGCCATCAACTGGTTTGTAAAGCCAACAAAAGGCCTTACTTTCACCCCGACAAAAATCTCTGCGTACATCGCAAAGTTCGGTACAGATGCTATCCCTCACAATGTGATTGTGACAGGAAAGACTGCTGAAGGTAAGTCAATAGTACTCGGCACATACACTTCCGCTCGCAACAACCGCGACAAGGAAGATGACAAATATGGCAGCGAGGAAGACTACGCACAGCATTTCACTATCAATCTCACCGAGGAACAACAGCAGGAACTTTCATCCACTGAAGGGTTCACTCTCGAAATGACCGTGGGCACAAACTCCTCAAAGCAAGGTGGCTTTAGCCAGGTCGCAATCGAGGGCGTTTTTAACGGATCGGTTTACTCTGCACCATCTTTCAGCAAAGAACCAACCAAGGCATTCTGGCCAATGGACTCGATGGAAGACTTCGAAACCCCTACATCACTGAGTCCTGACGGAGCCTTCTCTGTTGCATCACTCGACCTGAACGGTGTAGCAGCTGTAGGGACAAGTGGAGTAAACTGGTGTGACCACCAGTTTATCAAGCTCCAGCCGGCAAACGGAGAGAGCGACGCAGTGAAGTGGACTCTCAAACCTTCAAAAGGACTTACCTTCACTCCTGCTAAGATTTCCGCTTACATCGCAAAATTCGGAACAGACGCAGCTCCTCATAATGTGATTGTGACAGGAAAGACCGCTGAAGGAAAGTCAATAGTACTCGGCACATATACTTCCGCACGCAACAATCGCGAAAAGGAAGACGACAAATATGGCAACGAGGAAGACTACGCACAGCATTTCACTATCAATCTCACTGAGGAACAACAATCGGAACTTGCTACTACTGAAGGATTCATCCTCGAGATGACAGTGGGCACAAACTCCTCAAAGCAAGGTGGCTTCAGCCAGGTTTCTATTGAGGGCATCATTGATGGACAAGCTGAAGATGTATCAAAATGTCCTGTCGCTATCGCAGCTTCTCCTGAAGAAGCCGGAACAGTGGCAATTCGTCCACTTGCCGATGAATATGACCAGGGCACTGAGGTGACTCTCGTAGCAACAGAGAAATTCGGTTACGACTTCGTGAACTGGACCGATGCTGATGGCAATGTCATCTCCGAAACTCCAGAATTCAAATATGTCATCAACAGAGCTGAGAACCTGACCGCAAACTTCAAGGCTGTCAACACATACTCTCTTGCTACAAGCGTGACTTCCGGAGCCAATGACTATATGGTAAGCTACAACCCTGCTCCGACAATCGTTGACGGCAAGAATATGTATGAAGAAGGTACAGTTGTTACCCTCAAGGCTTCTTCCAACCCCATCCTTACATTCACAAACTGGAGCGATGGACAGACTTCTTCAGAAATAACAGTCACAATGGATGGAGACAAGGAACTGACAGCTGAATATTCAGCCCTTGACTTCATTGTAGGATGGGATTTCTACCGCCAAGGAGCTAATGGACGTCCGGCTGACTTCGCATACGCAGAAAACGATGCTGTGACACTCAATTTGCGTAATGCTGACGGTGAAACTTCATCTTGGCTTGACAAGAGCCAACTTGGGGCAAACGGCTATGAAGGTCGTCCTGCAGCTGTCAACTGGCGCACTACAGGCCTCGGAGACTACTACTGGCAGACCAAAATCAATGCTTCAGCATTCAAAAACATCAAGGTTGTGACTGCAATGGTATTTAACTACAACGCCTATACCAAGCAGAACGTAGAATACTCGCTCGATGGTGAAAACTGGGAGACCATCGGCACTGTGGTGCTCGAAGGAGCAAAGAACTGGGCTGACGCTGAATTTGCACTTCCGGAAGCTGCCAACAACAAAGCTGAGCTCTACTTACGCTGGCTTTCTGACAAGACTTCTGAAATTGCCGGTACTACAAGCGACAACGACGGCATTGCTCTCGGCGCATCGTTTGTATATGGCGAAATGGAACTGATCAATGATGGCAAAGCACCTGTTCTCGTTTCTACTGTACCTGCTGAAGGAGCTACTTCTGCATCAATCAACGGCAAGATTGTTCTCAACTTCGATGAAAAAGTAAAACTTGCTGAAGATGCAACGGCAACTATCGGCGACAAGACACTGAAGGGAGAAGCAAGCGGCAAATCTGTGATTTTCACATACAAGAATCTTGCATTCAATACTCCTTATGAATTCACACTTCCAGCCAACAGCGTAGCTGACCTTACCGACAACTATCTCGACACTCCTGTCAAGATCGCCTTTACAACGCGTAACCGTCCAGAAGTGACCAAGGCTGTTCCTGACTTCATCGTGCCTGACGATGGCGATTTCCGCGCTGCAATCGAGGCTGCAAATTCCCGTGAAGACAAGACCCGCAGATACCGCATTTTCGTGAGAGACGGTGAATATATGATCCCAATGGATGAAAGCCATCCGGTTAATGTAAATGGAGGGACATTCCCCGACGTAACTCTCAGACTGAATGCCTCCAATGTCTCCATTATCGGCGAAAGCATGGAAGGCACTGTAATCATCAATGAAGTGCCTGATATGGACGGCATCGGCAGCCACCCTATGGAAGGTATCGGCAACGCTGACCTTCTCCAGATCCAATCAGGAGTAAGCGGAACATATTTCCAGAACATCACTCTAAAGCATGGTATTTCGGACAACCGCGGACGCAACATCGTGCTCCAGGATAAGGGAGACAAGACAATCATGAAGGATGCTTGTCTATGGGGTTATCAGGACACCTACACATCCAACAACCAGAATGCCCGTTACTATTTCGAAGGTGGTGTACTCCGCGGCCGTACTGACTTCCTGTGCGGTAAGGGTGATGCCTACTACAATGGCGTGACACTCCAGATGTGTGCAAGCGGTGGTTATCTGGCGGTTCCTTC
>CAYNEZ010000201.1:0-5419 GCA_964396365.1 uncultured Sangeribacter sp.
TAGTCGGATGGCGAGGGTCGGCATATTTTGTAGGATCGTCAAGGTATGCTGCCCAACGACGATAGTTGATAAGCTCATTAGCGCTCATCGATGGGCTACGGTCAACGAGACTCTGGAATGTCACTGAGCCAGCATAGTTAAGGCTGAACTGACCGGTTTTACCTTGCTTTGTAGTGATGATTACAACACCGTTAGCACCGCGGGAACCGTAGATAGCAGTTGCAGAAGCATCCTTAAGAATGTCTATTGACTCGATATCGCGAGGGTTGATTGTCTCGATGCCGGAAGCAGACATGATGGGCACACCGTCTACTACATAAAGAGGTTCGTTGGAAGCTGTAAGAGAACGCTCACCACGAATTCGGATAGTACCGATTGTACCCGGACGCTCTGTTGATGTGATGTCTACACCAGGAGCTTTACCCTGGATGGCCTCGAATGCATTGCTTACGGGACGAGACTCAAGTTCTTCGGCACTGATGTGAGTAAGGGCTCCTGTGACGTCAGTCTTCTTTTGAACGCCATATCCCACCACGACGAGATCATCAAGAACAGATGAGTCTTCTTTCATTGTTACGTCGATAACTGAGCGGTCGCCGACCTTAACTTCCTGAGTTACGCAGCCTACATAGCTGAATACGAGTACTGAAGTGTGGGTGACGTTCTTTAGCGTATAAACGCCGTCGAAGTCTGTTGCGGTGCCATTGTTAGTGCCTTTTACCATTACAGTAACTCCGATCATCGGGTCGCCGTTTTCATCAAGCACCTTACCTGTCACCTGTTTACCCTGGGCAGCTGCCGATAGGCCAATCATTGCCATCAGAGCCACTAACAGGAATCTGCGACACATGGTCGCGATTCCTGAACTTTCCTTGCGGTAGTTCATAATTAGATGTTGGTTAAGTTTTTAAATTATTAGGTTAATATTAATTATTTCTTTATCACATATTTCTGGTTCGCTTTCCATTTCATGGTAAATAGATTGTACACTCAAGGAAACTAATCAGTGGATGCAAAATTAACTAAATTTTTATTAAAATAATCATGACATCCTTTCAAAACGTCAAATATTCATATTAAATTAACCTATATTTATATATTTTAACATAATTTAAAAACTTAAACGTAACGTACACATCATTTATTATGAACTTTTAATATAGACCTCAAAGAAATCACCGCGAAAAGACAAAAAAAAGGAACTCGCCGACCAAAAGCCCACAAGCTCCCTATAGATTACTTATAGTTATCGTTAATCGTCCATCATTCATCGTTAATCGATCATCGTCCATCATTTATCGTTAATCGTTCATCGTTAATCATTAATCATTAATCGTTAATCGTTACGATAAACTCTCACCTGTTCAATGCGAGTAGTGGACATTCGCGTCACTGTAAACTTCATATCTCCTATTTCGAAGCTGTCTCCCTCAGCCGGAAGTGCCTCGGTATATTGCAATATATATCCGGCAATGGTGTTATAATCTTCCGATTCTTTCAAATCAAGGCCAAGTCCTTCATTGACTGCGGCAATCTCCGCTCGTCCGGATATCTCATATCCTCCATCTGCCAACTTTCTGAACATCAGTTTCTGGCGATCATGTTCGTCTTCTATTTCTCCGAATATTTCTTCTACGAGATCTTCAAGAGTGGCAAGCCCGGAAGTGCCTCCAAATTCATCAATGACAACGCAAAGTGATTTTTTCTCAGCTATCATCCTTCTCATCATCTTATTGGCAAGCATCGTCTCAGGTGTGAAAATCACCGGCTTTATATGGCGACGCCAATCTGAATCCAAATTGAAGAGTTCAGAAATATGAATATAGCCTACTACATCATCTATATCCTCCTTATAGACTACAATCTTAGACAATCCTGTTCGCGAAAACAGAGAAAGAAGGTCATCCCTCGTTGTAGTTTCCTTTTCCACTGCAACTATCTCATTTCGTGGCCTCATGCACTCCCCTATCGTAGTGTCTTTGAAGTCTACGGCATTCCGGAAAATCTTGACCTCATTCTCCACCTCAACTTGCGCCTGTTGCGTAGAGTGTAGCTGCTCCTCCAGATAATCGTCAAGTTGGTCCATGGTTATGAGACGTGCATCCACCTTGTTCTCCTTTATACCGAAAAGTCCCATCAATCCTTTGGTAATATATGATATAAACTTCGATACCGGATAGAGAATAATGTAGATCACATAAAGAGGCAGTGCAAACATCCTCATCATAAAATTCGGATTGATACGGAAGGTCGCTTTGGGGATGAACTCACCGCAAAGCAAAATGACAAGAGTAGAAAAAATTGTGTTTGCAATGAGCACCATCGCCTCCGAATCACCAAACCATTTCTCAAGCACAGGATTGATCAGCACTGAAAGAGTGATGCCATACACTACAAGCACCACATTATTACCTACCAGAAGTGACGATATAAACATATCCTCATTCTGGCTGAAACCACGTATGATCCGATCTACCAAGCCTCCACGCGACCCATCGATCTGCATCCTGACCTTATTTGACTGCACGTATGCTATTTCCATACCCGAAAACAGGCCCGAAAACACAACTGCTATTATAGTCAGTACAAGTGCTACACTAAATGACATATCTATTATTTAACTCTAACTTTTGACTCTCAACGTTTAAGATTCTCATCCACTGGAAATATTCCGGTTGGTTTCCTTATGGAATACTTCGTAAGACGGTCATTACTCTCAAATCCGTGTCCTTCAAGCATCCTCTCGGGAGTCTCTATGTGTATGAATGAGTCGCTGTATATCTTGTTGCGGCGCTGATCCCAAAACAACTGTTGTGTCAAGAAAAGCTCTCCCGGCTCCTTATGTAGCTCCACATTCCCATCAAGCTTCCATAGATTGAGCATTCTGAAAAACTTTGCTGAATCAGCTGCTACAGACGCTATCACATTAAACTTTCTGTCAAATTTCTGAAGATATATACCTTTAGGAAAATTCCAATAAGGAGTATCAACCTCATCATATACATTCCAAAGTGGAGATACAATCTTATATTGGGTGATTCCTGAATCTGATATGAGAGTAGCGACATTGACAGTTGACATAGATGGCATCTTCTTTGGATCTATACGCGAAGCTACTCCAAGCTTTCCATCGTCTTTGCATCCAGAAAACAGCATAAACACTGCAGCAGCAATGCACACTGCCACACCAGAAAACCGCCCATAAGATCCGACTCTCCTCATGCTCATTAAATTCGACATGTCAACTCATCCACTCAAAACTAAAGACTCAAGACTGAAGACTAAAGACTGAAGACTCAAGACTAAAGACTCAAGACTGAAGACTAAAGACTGAAGACTCAAGACTGAAGACACAAGACTGAAGACTCAATTAATCTTCCTCTTGAAGAACCATACCTCATTGAAATTGACTCCAAGAGTAACATTGAAGTAATTTTCCGAAAGCATATTGACTGGCGATGTCTTACGGTGCTTCCAACCCAGACCCAGATTGATCATTGTCTTTCCGCCCGGAGCCGCGAAGCCTGTGCCGAGCGACACGCCATATTCCTTCATGGTATTGCCCTGGATATTAAGATAGTCATCTACATAATATGCTCCCAAGCGCCAAGGCATCCTCTCAAAGTAGCTGCCTCTGATATTTTGAACATACTCTCCTCCTACGGCTATCTTCCTACGGTCGTTAAACTTCATTCCTTCAAACACCATCTGCCCTGCATTATCATACAGTGCCGAGAACGGAGCGTCCGACCACTGCTGAAGAGTGAAGTCTGCCTCCACCATTATACGGTGCACTTTCTCATGTACATAGGCAAGCCCTACGCCAAACGACTGAGGAGAATAATACTTTCCTTTCATGCTGCTATACGCTATAGTGTCTGGTGAAGTATCCGATGTCAGATCCTGAAGCGTGAGCCATGTATTTCCATGAAATGTCTTTTTGGGTGAATATGTGGCGCCTATAGTTATGGAATTATATTTGCTTATCGATTGCTTATATTGCAGGCCTGCCACTATATTCCAGTCTCTGATCTGCATTATCTGCTCAAAGAGCGACTGAGTGCTCATTTGAGGAGTAGAATACACATCATTCTGGATCGTTCCGAAATCATACGATACATTTACGCCGATGCTGAATCCCCCTATCTTTCCGGAAATACCGGCATAGGCCTCAGTGATGCCACCGTTACCTTGATTCTGACGGGCGCCGAATTTGATATCGTCACCAAACGAATAACCCACCTGAATGAGAGGCACCATTCCTATCGACATTCCCATATACTTTGAAAGAGGAAACTCCATTGTGACATAGTCAAGTCCCCCTCCAAAACCATGGCTCTTGTCGGTCTGGTCCTTACTCCATTGCATATTCATGTTGGCACCCATATCCCATAGGAAAGTCAGGGAGTCGATAGAAGCATATGATGCCGGATTCATGGCATTGATCTGTCGCCCTGACTGCATGGCATAACCGATTCCACCCATCTGGGTCTGCATTGATGTGGCGCGGTCGCCCAGCATTCCGTAGCCATACATTGAATACGGAGTGTTGACGTCGGCATAGGCCGAAGCCATGCAAGTGGCAGCAGTCACTGCAGCGAATAATGTCTTGATCTTAGATTTCATTGTATTTATATATATATTGCAGACCCCTGGCCATCAAGTCCGGCACATGGTCGGCTGGTACACGTGATTTGATACGGTCGGCAAGCAATCCGGAATCTCCTCCCGTCAATACGAGCCTTACGCATCCATAACTGTCTTTATATTGTCGGAATGTCTCCGTTATTTCATCTGCAAGCCCCAAGACAACTCCTGAACGTATCGCCGAGGAAGTCGAATCGCCCACCATCGGGAGCGCCCCTTTGGCATCAATCAGGGGAAGTGCCGATGTGTGAGCACTTAAAGCCTCAAAGCGAAGGCGTATCCCTGCTGTAATTCTACCCCCTATGAATGCCGGGGTAGTATCAACTATGTCTGATGTGACTGCAGTCCCGGCATCTACCACCATCACACATTCCCCTCCATACAGCCTTGAAGCCCCGGCTGCAAGCGCTATGCGGTCGAGTCCAAGCGTCTCTGGCGTGGAATACTTTATCTCTATTGGCAGACGTGTGGAACGCGACAATATCATAAGTCGTCCATCAAGAGCTATCCGAAGCGATTCCACCATCCGGGGATCTATTCTTCCTACCGAACAGAATGCTCCACATTCCGGCTTCCATCTCTCCACTGTAGAAAAGATTTCCTCCATGTCCTCTGATGAAAAATGACATGACTCCCGAAACTCATCATCTTCAAAAAGTGTGAGTTTCAGTAAGGAATTTCCTTGATCTACTGCGAGAAACCTCGAAGACCCCATCTTTAATAAGTAGCTAATAAAAATTAATGCACATATAAATCCGAGATATTTTCGAGG
>CAYNEZ010000202.1:0-5414 GCA_964396365.1 uncultured Sangeribacter sp.
AGAAGGGCGCTCTATAAGCACTCGCGTCGGTAGACTTACCTCGAGTCTACCTTCGGGGGGCGAAGCGAAGGCGCGAATAGAGAATGGGGCGAGTTCCATCGGCACTTTCCAAATATAGGCGGTAGAGGTGTCGGTCTGTGTCTACCATTTGCTTCATGACACGGACCTCCATGCCGTAGGATGCTTCATGGAGAAAGGAGAGTTCAAGACGGTTGACGATGTTATCGTCATATGCCTGCATGGAGAATTGATTGAGTAGAAGCACTACATAGCGCACAGTATTCACATGTCGGTAGAAGTCGATGTCACAGTATTTGAATCGATAGATCGGTTCGTGACCGTCCGGCTCTATACGCACATGTTTCTCCTGCATAGGAATGGGACATTCGATATTTGAAATCCATTCAGGCTTGAAATCAAGACCAGAAAGCCCTGCATTACTGCGGTCTGAAGTATTGAGCACCATCCATATCGAACGCGCATACCCCAAGATGTGGCCATCAGCATCTGATATGGAAAAGGCACGTCTTGAGAAATGTCGGTTCCAGTCCTCGACCCATGTCGTGATACTATAATCTGTATTTTCATGAGGGTAGAGGTTCATCTCTATCGTTAGGCGTGAGAGTACCCATCCCATATCTGGATTCGGCATATCAGGATTGCCGATGCCGAGGTGGTTGGCGTGTTCGGTTGCCACGTCGATAAGTTTTTGTACCAGCTGAGGGATTGACATCTCTTGCTGCGCGTTGCATTCGGCAGCCGAGAGATAATATGTTCGTGTAAGAATACTTTCTTTTTCGGTAGAGTCCATACTTTCTTTATTTCTTGCAAAATTAATTAAAATTTCCCAATACAGAAAATCATAATTTGTTATAGAGCGCTAAAAAATATAAAGATGACAATGCAAGATTTAAGTTAATCACGTGTTATTATGTCAAACGCGATAAGATTAACCAATAAAAGACATCCATATATGCACAGATTTTTCGCTGCTTTCACTGGAGGCTTATTAAGCCTGATGATAGTATCCTGTACAGGAGAAATTGTAGATTATTCAGAACCGCAGGTAACGCCACCTGTAACGCCACCTGAAGTTGAAGTGGCAGAAATACCCGAAGAGATACCGAATGTAACTCCACCGATAGTCGCATCGGCTCCGCTCGGCACAATATCAAACGAGACAGTGGAGAATTTCAATGATTTTTCAATGAGATTTTATCTCGCCAACTCAGAGCAGAGCCGTGAAAACGTCTGTGTGTCGCCTTTCAGTGTGGGTGCAGTGCTCGGAATGATCGCAAACGGCGACGACGGCGAGGGACGCAATGAAATACTGAAGATGCTGGGATTCGATCAAAGCGAAGAAGGTCTCAATGCCCTGAATACTTACTATCAAACACTCATGTCCAACCTTCCCAATATCGAAGAAGGCATTTCATGTGATGTAACCAACACGATGTGGTGCGATCCTTTTGCTTTCCGAATTCGGAAATCGTTCATGCAGACAATAATGGACCGCTATTATGCATATGGCATCGGAATCAATCCCGGCGGCGTAACCGGCCAGAAAGCGATAAACGAATTTGTTGACAAAAACACCAATGGTCTGATAAAGAATTTTCTGACATCACCTCTCGATATAAGTCTTGCTTTCCTCAATACCCTCTATTTTAAAGCAGGCTGGAGTCAAGGGTTCGATGAATATGCTACATCGAAAAGACTATTTTTTGATATCGACGGAAAAGAAAAGGAGGCCGACTTCATGTTCAGATACGATATGACGGAATATGCCGAGACGGAAGACGGCACGCAGGCTATCAGGCTCAATTATGGAAATCAAGAACAATTCTCAATGACGTGTATCCTTCCATCGTCAAGTATCAATCATGTACCGCTTGATGAAGCTTTGACTTTCGACAATGTCAGAAGCATCAACTGTGGCCTGAAGGAAGAATTTGTGATGATGTGGCTTCCGAAGTTTGAGATTGAGTCAAACAATACTAATACCATTGATATACTCAAGCACCTTGGACTCGAGAAAGTATGCAGTGGGCAATATCCATTCAGTCTGATAGCGGATCAAGAAGATTTTTATATGCAATGCTTCATCCACGCCACAAAGATTAAAGTCGATGAAAACGGAACGGAGGGGGCGGCAGTGAGTCTCGGTGGAATGGATAATGCCTACGGTCCTGGGGGTGAAGAGTCTTCTATACGTGAAATTATCTTTAACCGTCCATTTATATTCTATATTCAGGAAAATACTACCGGTGCAATCCTCTTCATTGGCTCGGTAAAAACTTTCTCATGAAATCCTGATGATAATCAGCCGCGATAAAGAACATGATATCGCCATTCTTATCAAGAAAGATAAAGAATTAGCGACAAAAGAAATCTATAGCGTATATGCCGGCTATGTAGTCGGCATATGCGCTCGTTACTTATCGTCGGATGATGACATCAAGGATGTGGCGCAGGATAGTTTTGTAAAAATATTTATATCGGTTGGTTCGTTCAGATACTCAGGCGCAGGAAGCCTGACGGCATGGATAGGAAGAGTGACCGTAAACTGTGCGCTCAACTATCTACGCGACAACAATCGACTGCGTTTTGCCTCAACTCATTTTGAAATTCCTGATTTAGCGGATGATCCGCCGGATGCGGAATGCCTATCCTCAGATGAGCTGGCCGCATTGATCAGAGACCTCCCGGACGGATACAGAACGGTTTTCAACCTTTACGCAATAGAAGGGAAGAAACATAAGGAAATCGCCAGACTACTCGGCATAAAGGAAAACAGCTCAGCTTCACAGTATCTAAGGGCTAAAACCATTCTGGCTATGAAAATCAAAGAATATCTTAACAATAAATAATCCTAAACGGTATGGATGATAAATGGATTGACAATATAAAAGACAAGATGGCGGAATACGACGTGGTTCCGCCCGATGGCCTTTTTGAATCCGTCAGAGAAGAGGTCCGCAACCGGAGAATGAGGAGGAGGCGCATTTTAGGGGCGATAGCCGCCTCGATTGCCCTATTGGGAGGTATATCCGCATTTTTGATTTCAGAGAAAATTGATAATGCTATCCCTTTGATAGTGAATGCAACTGATAAAAAGAGAGATTGCGAAAAAGAATCATTCAATCAGCCGCCAGAGAAAGCACTTTGCTCCGCAACTCCGATTTCAAGACTTGTGCGTACGGAGACAGTCGGCTCATCAGTCGTTACTGTAAATGATGAAGGTTCCCAAAGTCAATTTAGCATTGATGATTCCCAGGGTGAAAATGAAGAATATCCTCAAGGAGGCGATAATTGTGATAAAGAATCTGCCAGAAGATCCTCATCAACTCCCGATGACTATAGTGACTATATATATTCCAAGGGAAAGGGTGATGACAAACAATCGTTTTCGGTGGGAGTGGCAGCTTCAGCTAACGGTTGGGGAGGTTTGATGGATGACAAAGATGTAGGTGGAACTCACTTACCACCTTCTACTTTGATGCCATCCACGAGGATGGGAGGGGGAGTACTGACTGATATTCCTACCCATAACTCTCCACCCCCGAGATTCATAGAAGTGTTCGACCATAAGCTCCCGGCAAGGTTTTCTATAGATTTCTCATGGTCTGTAGGGCAGAATCTTAATGTCGGTACCGGAATATGCTATTCATATCTGAGGTCAGACATCAAGTATGGCTATTCAGATGCTCCGCTATTTAAGGCCACCCAGAATCTTCATTTTGTCGGAATTCCGGTAAATCTGAGATACACGGCATTGAGGTTTCGAAAATTTGAGGTCTATGCTTCAGCAGGTTTTATGGCTGAGAAATGTATAGGAGGGCAGCTTAAGGAAGAATCTCCATCTAATTTAGGCTACCACTATGAAGGGTGCGATGAGAGACCTTTCCAGTTCTCCTTTACTGCTGCTGCAGGCTTACAGTACGCTCTGGCACATAGATGTGCAGTCTTTATTGAGCCGGGAGCCGGAATGTATTTAAAAAACAGGTCAACCCTCCGCACCATATATTCAGAACGCCCGCTTACATTCAATGTCAATGTGGGGCTTCGCTTCGGATACTGAAAATACCCCGAGCTTCCTATGAAGTCCGGGGCATTGTCTGTATTGTAAGTTGGGTCATCAGTGGCATATAAATGTCTTACCATTTTTTACATATATTTTACCGGGAACCGGAACTGTGACTCTACATCCGTTCAAATCATAGGTGACGATGTTGTCATCTTCCCTTGATAAAGACTGTATTGCATTGATATCTAAAGGAATGTAGCAACAATGGTTTACTATCGGATCTCCGAAATCAGCAATTATTGTTTCCTCAGGAATTACAAGAGTGTATCCTTTTTCAGATGTAAGTTCGTAACCTCCGAAGTCAGCGCAGACAGCGAAACAGTTGATTTCAGTATTGATATATGCAGGAGCTTCCATTAGAAGTGCCGAACGATCAGCATACCAGAGTTGAATTACTGCATTTTCTGCCAAATGAATGGGAGTCTGGTAGATGAAAGTCACTTCATTTAGCACATTGGAATGATCGCTGAAGAGACTACACCAGGAATAATTGACGGATGGAAGAGGTTCGGTATAGCCCCCGATGAAGTTAAACGAAACCTCTTCATTTACGATATCCTCTCGCAACATAGCGTGAGCGCTTCCTGCAGGTAATGTCAGAGTGAAATGTACCCCTTGTTCGAAATTCATCATTTCTTTAATCTCTGCGTATGCTTGGCCTAAATTCCAATCCCATGTGATATGGGCAGGAATTTCTCGTACAGGTATTCCTTCTCGATATAATATGAAATAAGGGTTTCCAACAGGTTCAGTCTCAATTCCCCAATAGATTGTTGGGAAACCATGGTATCCGCTGTTAGATACGGTTGAAATTACAGAGCCATCCTCTAAGTCAATATGTGCAGCTCCAAGGTTTTCAGGCACATCAAAGTGTTGTTCGATCTTTGGATTTTGTATCTCCGGTTCATTCTCCAAAGATATAGAGCCGGGAGCAACACAGACAGTATATGATTTTCCTTTAGGGAGATTCTGCTCTTCAAATGTCAATATGAGAGTGCCCTGAGTGCGCTTGGAACCTCGAAAATTTGAAACCTCGAGATTTGTGGCGGTTGCCACAATCTCTCCCTCATATTCAACTGTTGCTGATGCTCCTTCATGTAGAATTATACCTCCATCGAAGTTGAAACCGATCTCTGAAAGGGGGGAAGTAAAAGGACGGTCGCCTACGTTGCAAGATTCAGGCTGCAGAACAGTTGATACACCTGCCATGCTTGGGATAAGGCCTGCTATAAGACATAGAAAAGTAAGTCCGGTTTTTTTCATACATTAGTGTTTTAAGAATTTTATTCTAAAAACACCACTTATTGCATAATCTTGCATGGTAAGC
>CAYNEZ010000203.1:0-5406 GCA_964396365.1 uncultured Sangeribacter sp.
CTGCTGCCCGTCTTGAAGGTCTGTCTTACAGCCAGCTTATGGGCCTCATCCACAAAGCAGGAGTGGAAATCAACCGTAAGGTTCTCGCTGACCTCGCCATGAACAATCCAGCTGCGTTCAAGGCTATCTGCGACAAGGTTCGTTAATAGTAAATCGAATCTTACAGCCGCTTGAAGAGCGGCATCTCCGAACAAAAGAGACCGTATGCTTCTTCCTGAAGTATCGGTCTCTTAATTTTTTCACTCTTTTTGCTGCATCTTGTCGGTGATAAAAGTTGCATTCTTAAGGATTTTTCATTAAATTCGCAGAATAATTCAGAGGCATCCTCCAAACAAGACTGATGCCCTACATTTCATCTGCGAAACTGACTGAATCTTATGAATAGAGTATTTACTGCAATCATATGCGCAGCATGCGCATTAATGCCAATAGTAGCACATGCGGAGGGAAATAAATTCATTTCCGACATGAAAAGCCATGACATCTTCAATACCATCGAACTCGCTGCCAACATAGGCACGACGGGGTTAGGACTGGAAGTGGCCTCGCCCGTGACTGAATGGGCAAAGCTCAGGGTGGGATTCGACTATATGCCAAAGTTCAACCGAAATTTGGAGTTTAGTATAGAAAATTACATCGGAAATCAAATAGGAGATAATTTCGATCGCATCAACGAAATGTTGACGAGTCTCACAGGAAACGCTGTCAGTCACACAGTAAATCTTACATCAAAACCGACCATGACCACCTTTAGGTTTCTCGTGGACATATTCCCATTCAAAGCCAACAGGCACTGGCACTTCACAGCAGGTTTTTTTGTCGGTGGAAACTCAATTGGAACCACGATAAATACTCCTGATGAAATGGCATCTTTAATGTCGCTAAAGATATATGATTCGTTATACCACACCAGTACTTCAGAAGAATTTTTGCGCAATCCTGAAGATTATCCGTTATTTGGATTTATAACATTTGACAAGCAAACCGCTGAAGTGTTTCAGAAGAAAATGCTTAATGTTGGTCAGTTAGGAATTTATTTGGGCGACAAAGAAGATGGCAATCCATATATGCTTCTCCCTGACGAAGAAGGGATATTCAAAATGAAGACCATGGTAAACCGATTTCGCCCTTATTTAGGATTTGGCTATGGAGGCAATCTCTCACGTGATGGGAAATGGCAGGCTTCGTTTGATGCCGGAGTGCAGATATGGGGTGGAGTTCCAAAACTTACAGCCTATGATGGCACTGTGATCAACGAGCTTACCAACCTAAGCAAAGATGCAAAATCCTATATCAATCTTATGAAAGATATTCCGGTCTATCCCACCATAGACTTTAGAGTTTCTTACCGATTCTGACAAAATAATGAAGTATATAATTATCGTCATATTCTCCATAGCAGCATACATATGTTCGTATGCTCAAAGTCAATACACCACTCAGATTGACATTCCATATTCTGCAAAGGCTGATGATTACTCAAAAGAAAGACTACGACTTGACATTCACCACCATGCAGAAGGTAAGGATATTCCTGTCATAATATGGTTTCATGGTGGAGGATTGACGGGAGGCAATAAGTTTATTCCTGCTGAACTTATGGACAGAGGATATGTAGTGGTAGCTCCGAACTACCGCCTCATACCTAATGTTGGAGTTGAAGAATGCATTGACGATGCAGCTGAAGCCGTGGCATGGACTTTCAATAATATTGATAAGTATGGTGGCGACCCATCAAAGATATTCGTTGCAGGACATTCAGCAGGAGGTTTTCTGACAAGCATGATAGGACTTGAAAAGAAATGGCTTGACTCTTATGGGATAAATGCTGACTCAATTGCTGCACTCATCCCCTATAGCGGACAAGTAATAACCCATTTCGCGGATCGAAAGAGCAAGGGAATTGGAGAACTTACACCATACGTTGACGAACATGCACCCCTATTCCATGTCAGGAAGGATTGTCCACCATACATTATCATAACGGGGGATGCGGAACAGGAACTTTATGGAAGATATGAAGAGAATCTCTATATGTGGCGTATGATGAAACTCGCAGGTCATCCCGATGTTAAGATCTATAAGCTTGATGGCTACAATCACGGCGACATGGCAGCCCCCGCCCACCACATCCTCCTCCACGAAATCAACCGCATATTATCGACTGTGAAATGAGCATATTACATCATAAACTTGGCAAAATGGAAGCAAACGGCAAAATGCCTATTGCCATATGCGTCAACCATACATTCGTTGATGGCGAACACTTAGCACAATTCTACAATCTCATCCATAAATATCTTTAGTGTTAACAAATGTAAAAACAGCTTTTAAAGGTTATCAACAGCAACCTTTAAAAGCCAATTTAACATTTATATGACAGATATCGAAAAGTTACTAAGGAAGCCCTTCATCAATCTGACATCGAAGTCGGACTTACTCCTTCTTTAGGAGCTGCTGCTTCTTTGGTTCAAATCAGACATTTCGCAAGATTTTTCAAAGAACTCATGGTAGAGGAATTAAAGTACCTATACATTATAGGTTTGTATTAAGTTGTACAAACCTCTATGAGGGATTCAACCCAATTTCGGAATCGTGGGCACTTTTTAAGAATAGGATTCATTCCTATTTCCAAAGCAATTATATTTCCATACATAACTTTATCATAATCCGGAATAATTCGAAGTATCCTTTTGGAAGGTGCTCCTTCTGGAGAACTATTTATTTCTTCAGGATTTTCATAATAATCTACGATTCTCTGCAGCTCCGAAACATCTTTTTCATCAAAATATTTCTTGAATCCTTTGTCGGAAGAAAACAATAAAGCTTCAAATTCATGCAGTTGGATATAAGGATAAAATCTTCTGTCGTCAATATCTTTTTTTATGGCGTTTTCCATTTCAGTAATGCGCGTCAGATGATTTGGAATATCGCCCCATATATCTTTTCCCGGCAATTCTGGACATCGGAAAAAATCCACAAATGTTGTCACGATGATATCCGATCCTTGGGATTTTAATAATCTTTTGACATCATTCCTAAGATGCTCATAACTGGTAAAACCTCCTTTGTGACCTTTACTGGTATGTATAATCATCGGATAAACATAAATACCACGATCAAGAAAGAACGGAGCCATAAGTTCATTTACGAATTCCTCTTCTGTCTGACCTTCAACCACTATATACAATCTCTTATTCATGGCCTTCCTCCTATAATATTTTTCTCCCATAGTTCTCCAACCGAGTATTCGTCAAGCCATTGAGAAAAATCTTTTTCGTTAAGTCTATGAAAAGTCGACTGATTATCATCTCTGCCTACTACAATCAAGTCATCTAAAGAAAAATTGCTGATTAGTCCCACTGATTGAGTAGCAATAATAATCTGAGATTTGGTCGAAGCTCTTTTTATCATAGCAGATAGCTTAACCATAGCTGCTGGATGAAGTCCCAATTCCGGCTCATCCATAATGATAGTTTCCGGTAGTTGCGTTTGGAGTAAAAGTGTTGCAAGAGCAATGAAACGTAATGTACCGTCGGAAAGAGAAGAGGCGTCAAGATACATATCGGAATCTTGCTCTTCCCATTCAAGTTTAATTCTTGACTCATCTGTCAACATCGGAGCAAGACGGAAACGTTTGAAATATGGAGCTACAGAATGTACAGTCGCTTCGATAAGTCTGTATGCAGTTGGATCAGTTTGCTTAAGTCTTAACAAGATGGCTGGCAAATTAGAAGCGTCCGGTCTTAACGTAGAATTATCACCTATGGGACATGGCTGACGCATGGGTGAAGTTCTGCTGGTATCATGAAAATGATATACAATAAAACTCTTGAGAAGATTGCGGATGTATTTGGCCCTATAATCTTTTTTATCTGCTATTTCAGATTCCTCGACAACCTTATCCCAAATCATTTTATTCCATGAATCATAATCTTTTGATTCAATTTCTTTTGCATTGAAATAATCACCTGTTTCCTCAATATAGGCCTTATCTCCGACTCCCGGACAGAGAGTGAAAAAGAATGCATTTTTATTATCATAATCAATAAGGCCCTCTATTGATTTGGAATACTTTAATCCGCGATATAATTGAGCGTTCATTCCTCCATTAGAAAGCATATAAGAACCCAGGCGCTGGTCGTATAAAGATTTGACCAACTCAAAAAAAGTGATAAAATTGCTTTTGCCTGCTCCATTTTCTCCAATTAATATATTAATCTTTCGCAAAGGAATCAGTGCTTTACGAATTGATTTATAATTGCGTATGCCTATTTGCTCAATCATAATTTTAATTCAATATATACATCAAACAATAAAGGAGCTATAAGAATATGCTTATTTCAATTATTTAAGCTACACCTTCATTTCCGCAAATTTACACTTTTTTTCATTATTATGCAAATGAATTTTTATTATCATCCTCTTTTTCTTTATGATCGTCAAATTCTATGTTGGATATTAGGTATATTATCATTAACTTTGCAAAAAGAATGAGCAAAACTATGAAGGAGATAATTCCATTGGAAGCTTTCCACCGGAAGGAGAGCGTCAGTTTTTTAAGGATTTTGTAAATCCTAATGTTAGCGTGACTTGTATGGTTGACGCATCTGAGTGCTTCCGGCGTGCAAAAGCACTTGGCGATAAGTTCTTTCATCATTACTTATATGCTATTCTGAAAGCGGCAAGCGAAATCCGAGAATTGCATTATCGTTTTACCCCGACAGGCGATATTGCATATTATGATAGGATTGATGTATTGTCTCCGATCAGATTGCCAGGGCATGAATCTTTTTCGACTTTACGATTCCCTTATATTGATGACAGAGTAGCTTTCATATCTTCCATTAAAGAGATAATCGAGAAAGCGGATGCTCAAACAAGTTTCGGAGAAGAAGAGAGTCTGGAAGAATATGATGTGGTGTTAGTAAGTGCAATCCCGGATTTGGCTTTTACATCAATTTCCTATACGCAAAAGCATAGGCACGGCAATGACTTTCCACTGATAAACGTTGGTAAGATGGACGCAGACTGCAAGATGCCTATTGCTATATGCGTCAATCATGCATTCATTGATGGCGAACACTTAGCACTATTCTATAAACTCGTACAGAAATATCTAAATTCATAATAATGGTGTTTGAGCAATTATTAAGAATTTTCTTCAATGAGGGGAGAATCAAAATGACGATATCGTATGGGATCCCGGCAAAAAAGATGTCGAGATTCTTAACGAAAATGAATTTGACTCAAATCTAAGAAAAATCAAATTTTATTTGCCTTAACAGAATTTTTGTATTAACTTTGCCAACGGAATGAAGGCGAATGTGCTTTCTTTCCAAGACATATTGTATTAACAGGGGTGTCTTTCATCTTGCGATGGGAGGCTGAGATTAGACCCTATGA
>CAYNEZ010000204.1:0-5332 GCA_964396365.1 uncultured Sangeribacter sp.
GAAATGTTTAAAAATCATAAAGAAGATAGATTTTTGTTCATTAAGCAAAACGGAACATTTTTACTTAGTAGAAATGTACGTGTTTAAAAAGGATCAATCGTGAGATTGATCCTTTTTAATTTAGGCCCCATTTTTTATGAGTCGGGGTCTTATTGGCATTGTAATAATTTTTATTTCTTTTCGTCGGCGTCGGAGAATTTGTTGGGGAATTTCCAATGTTGGCGAGGTTTGACCATTGCATATATGATCATGCCAATGCCGAGAAGGATGAATGGTATGCTCAGGAGTTGTCCTTGGTCAATTCCCCAGTTGGCGCGCATTTCAACTTCCCATGGAACCTGGACGTTCTTGACATATTCAATCAAGAAACGAGATCCAAAGGTCACAAGGAAGAATATTCCGGTCATCAACCAGGGGCGTTCCTCGGCGTTTTTCTTCCAGTACATCCACATCAGGAGCACAAAAAGAAGCAGATAGCATCCGGCTTCATACAGCTGAGTGGGATGGCAGGGGAGTGTCTCTCCATTTCTAACAAAAATGAAACCCCATGGAAGATCAGTAGGACCTCCATAGATTTCAGAATTCATAAGATTTCCCAGGCGAATCAGACAACCAGTCAATGCGATGGGTCCGACGATCTTGTCGAGCACCCAACTCATAGATTTATGAGTGACAAGACGACTGAATATCCAAATGCCTATGAAAATGGCAATAGTGCCACCATGACTGGCGAGGCCACCATTCCATACTTTCAGAATTTCTGCCGGGTGGGCTGAGTAATACTCCCATTCATAGAAGAAGACATGCCCTAAGCGAGCACCGACAATGGTGCAAACCACAAGATATGTAAGAAGGATCCCGAGCCATTTCTCGGGAGCCCCCTCATGCTTGAACATGGCAGCTACGATCTGGTAACCTATGAAAAAGCCGGTCACGAACATCAGTCCATACCATCTCACTGAGAAAGGACCCAGTGAGAAAAGGATAGGATCTGCGTTCCAAGTTACGAATCCAAGCATACGCAGTCCGGTTATTTGCCAACAATGGCAGCTGTATCCTGTGCTATCATAAGTTCCTCGTCGGTCGGGATTACGACAACGTGCACTTTTGAGTCTGCACCTGATATTTCAACTTCTTCACCTCTTGTCTTGTTGGCTTCTTCGTCAAATGTCACACCGAGATAAGCAAGTTTCTTGCAGATTTTCTCACGTGTTCCGATTTGATTCTCGCCAACACCACCGGTGAATACGATAATGTCAGCACCTCCAAGAACGGCTGCATAAGCACCTATATATTTAAGGATACGGTATTCATACATCTCCATGGCAAGGCGAGCACGCTCGTTGCCTTCCTTGATGCCTGCCTCTATATCACGCATATCATTGCTGATACCGCTTACACCTGCCACGCCGCTCTTCTTATTGATAAGGTTCATGAGTCCATCGGCATCAAGATTCATCTCCTTCATGAGATAGACAAGAGCTCCAGGATCAACGTCGCCAACGCGAGTTCCCATCATGAGACCCTCTGTAGGAGTGAGGCCCATTGAAGTATCTACACATTTGCCGTCTTTTATAGCAGCAATGCTACCACCGTTGCCGATATGGCAAGTGATGATACGCTGCTTATCGTAGTCAAGGCCCAAGAATTCACAAGCTCGCTTGCTCACGTAGCGATGGCTTGTGCCGTGGAAGCCATAGCGGCGTACGCCGTATTTTTCATAAGCCTCATAGGGGAGGGCATACATATAGGCGTAGTCAGGCATGGTCTGATGGAATGCTGTGTCGAACACTGCAACCTGAGGCACTGTGGGTATAAGCTCGGTGACAGCTTCAATGCCTGCGATATTGGCAGGATTGTGGAGAGGAGCTACAGTGTAGCATTCCTTCACTTCCTCGATAACTTCCGGAGTGATGAGAACGGACTTATTGAATTTGTCCATGCCATGCACCACGCGGTGGCCTACTGCATCAATCTCATCAAAGCTCTTGATCACTCCATCTTTCGGGTCGGTGAGCACTTTGATTACATTTTCAACGGCTGCCTTAGCGTCAGGCATTTCCACTGTGATTGTCTCCTTGGAGCCGTCGGGACGTTTGAATTTCAAGAAAGAATCAGGAAGACCGATTTTTTCCACACCACCTTCAGCGAGCACCTCTTTTGTGTTGCTGTCGATGAGTTTATATTTCACACTGCTGCTGCCGCAGTTAAGCACTAAAATTTTCATATTATTTTTTTTCTGAGAGTGATTGGTTGCAGGTGACAATGATAGTATTGATGATATCTTCAACGGTAGCACCACGGCTAAGGTCGTTGACAGGAGCTGCGAGACCCTGGAGGATAGGACCAACAGCACCGGCACCTGAGAGACGCTGCACGAGTTTATATCCAATATTGCCAGCCTCGAGAGATGGGAAGATTAGAGTGTTGGCATGTCCGGCAACTTCACTGCCCGGAGCTTTCTGGGCACCTACGCTTGGCACGATAGCGGCGTCGCTCTGAAGTTCGCCATCGACCTTGAGTTCAGGCGCGAGCTGATGTACGAGTTCAGCTGCATTGCGAACCTTGTCGACTCTCTCATGGCTTGCACTTCCTTTGGTAGAGAAACTGAGCATGGCGACAACAGGGTCAAGGCCGGCGATATTCTTGGTGGTCTTTGCAGTTTCGATAGCAATCTGAGCGAGTTCCTCGGTTGTAGGATCGGGCACCACTGCGCAATCTGCGAAAACAAGCATCCCCTGGTCGCCGAATTTGCAACCTTCCGGGAGAAGCATGATGAATGCACCGCTCACACAAGTCACACCCGGCTTGGTCTTGAGCACTTGGAATGCAGCGCGAAGCACGCTTGATGTCGGGCTAAGGGCACCGGCAACCATACAGTCGGCATCACCGGCTTTGATCATCAGGCAACCGAGATATAAGGGATTCTTCACCTGATAGCGAGCATCGTCGATAGTCATCCCTTTCTTCTTGCGGAGTTCGCACAGGAGTTCTGCGTATTTTTCAGTATATTCCACATCGTCAGGGTCGTAGATGTGAGCATTCTTGATGTTGGCGAGTCCGAGTTCATCAGCTTTCGCGAGGACAGCTTCAGCTTTACCTAAGAAAGTCACGTCTGCGATCTTTTCAGCCAGAATATAGTCGGCTGCTTTAAGTGTACGTGGTTCAAGAGATTCAGGAAGAACGAGTCTCTGAGGGTTTTCCTTGGCCTTTGCGGTCAGTCTTTCAAACAGTGTCATGGTCTTTTATTTTAAGTTTAAGCGATGGTTGAGTTTAATCGATTAAAAACTTAACATTCGCTTACTAATATTGGATTCAATACGCAAATTTAGCAAAAAATATTGGATTAAGACCCTTTCATGAGGAATTATTTTGTAACTTTGTAGTCGAAAACCGAAATGAAAATAGTAAAGCGCCTACATATCTTCATGCTGCAGACGTTTCTGCCGCTTTTTGCGATGACATTTCTCATCGTGCTTTTCATCGTGCTCATGCAGTTTTTATGGAAGTATATAGATTCGCTGGTGGGTAAGGGTCTTGGAATGGATGTGCTGGGTGAGCTCTTTTTCTATGCCGCCGTCTCAATGATACCGATGGCTCTCCCACTTGCTATCTTGCTTGCTTCGCTGATGACATTCGGCAATCTTGGAGAGAAATTCGAGTTGACAGCCATGAAGGCCTCAGGCATCTCTCTTCTCCGGGTCATGGCGCCTCTTATAGGGCTTGTATGCCTTATAGCCGTCGGGGCTTTCTTTTTCCAAAACGATGTATTGCCGAAAGCACAGGTGAAGATGTGGACACTGCTTTTTTCGGTGAGACAAAAATCCCCGGAGGTTGAAATTCCTGAGAATGTATTCTATGACCAGATACCCGGCTACAATCTTCTTGTCAAGGAAAAGAACAAGGAAACCGGGATGCTCTATGACGTGATGATATATGACGTCAATAGAGGTGATAATGTCACAATACTTTTGGCAGACTCAGCGCGTATGGCAATGACGCCTGAGATGAGCCATCTATATCTGCACTTATATGAAGGGGAGCAGTTTGAGAACCTTCGTGAGCAACGTACAAGTGACAGAAATGTGCCTTTCCGCAGGGAGACATTCTTCGACAAGCAGATACTCATACCGTTTGATGCCAACTTCAACCGTCTTGATGAGCAAGGAATGCGGCAACAATATGTAGGAAAAAACATAGCTGAGCTTCACCACAGCATAGACTCCATTGGCCATAGGGTAGACTCGATAGGAGGTATGTTTTCACGTGATCTGCGAAGGGATGCCTCGATGGTGCTTCCGAGACCGGACTTGACAAAAACGACCCTTCCGGACGGCTCCGAAGATAAATATGCCCTTCAGCGTCAGGAATCTTTGAAAAAGGAGGCTGAGGAGATGGAGAAAGCTGCACGTCCACTTTCCATAGACTCCATATTGAACTCCATGCCTCCGGCAGATGCTGCGCAGCTTGTAGCCCAGGCAATTGGAGTGTCGCGAGAGCATCAAAACGTCAATGAATTCAAGAGCCTCACGATGGAGGAGGAAAAGAAGAGTATCAGGCGGCATGAAATAGAGCTCATCAAGAAATATACTCTCTCTGTAGCATGTATCATATTTTTCTTCATAGGGGCTCCGTTGGGGGCGATAATTCGTAAGGGTGGACTTGGAACACCTCTTGTTGTGTCGATTTTCTTGTTTCTTATATATTATATTTTCGACAATACCGGCTATAAGTTGGCAAGGGACGGGCGTTGGCCGGTAGAGGCCGGAATTTGGCTTTCTACGATGGTGCTTGCACCATTGGGAGTATATGTCACGTGGAAAGCCATGAATGACTCCTCCGTATTTGACGGCGACCGATACAAGAATTTCTTCCGGAATCTTCTTGGACTCCGCTCTTCGCGCCACGTTCCACTTAAAGAGGTGATCATACGTGATATTGATTTCGAAAAAGCCGACAGAATGCTTGATGTGGTAAGCAGAAGATGCCGTACCCTTGCGGAGTCATTATCTCCAGTTAAAAATCTATGGAGGTCTTATGTCAAATATTTTGTGGTGGGGATAGACACCAAACGCATTCATATAGTAGCTGACGAGATCAACCGTATGATTGACTATCTGTCGGACTGCAGGAATCCAAGAATAGTGATGAAACTTTCGGAGATTCCTGTGATAAGAGTATTGTGGGTGTATTCTCCTGCGCCGAGACGCTGGATTGGATATTTGATGCTGCCACTCTTGCCTTTGTCTGTTCCCTTATGGCTTTATGGCTTGAGATGCCTGCGCAATCTTCGCCGTGATTTCTTGAAAACAACAGAAATATGCAGTTATCT
>CAYNEZ010000205.1:0-2482 GCA_964396365.1 uncultured Sangeribacter sp.
CTTTTGTGACAGCTTTCGTTTCCGTAGGAGTGGCTATGGCGCAAGGGGTCGGGATGGTGTCATCAGCTGATCCGTTGGGCCCAGGATCCGTGTATCGTGCTTCGCGGATGCTTTCCACCGGTAATCCATTAGGTGCCAAAGACCAGGCTACGGCAAGTGTTGATGATTTCAGTTTCCTGTCGCCTGACCAGCAGGCAGCGTGGCTTGCTGCGGAGGGGAGCGCACTCTTCGAGCGTGGGGAATCAGGGTGTGTCCAGGTGCTGACACGCTTTGCTACGGAGTATCCGGCAAGTGAGAAATCCACGCAGGCTCTGCTGACGCTGGGGGATTGGTATTGGTATCATAAGGATTGGCATGAGGCCATTGAATGGTATGCCAAGGTGGATATCAGCAGCCTGGGCAAAGAACAGAAGAATCTCTACAGCTACCGTAAGGCATTGGCCTATATCAAATGCGGACTTCCGGAGAGCGCGGAGGGTCTTCTTGCTTCAGTTGAGAAAGATCCGGAATACGCACTTGCCGCCAAATTCTATACCGCTTATATCCATTATCTTAACCGTGACTATGATATTGCCTATGAGATGATGAATGAGGTGGCAGAGGGGTCGACAGTCGCCAGTCTTCAGTCTTCAGAACAAGACGCAAGCTTAGACAGAGACAAATCTATGCCCAAGGAAGAGTCAAGAACTACGGGCAGGGGTCGCCGAAACACTTCATCTACAACTGTTACACCGCGGGCAACCACACGTCAGAATCTGGCGCAGGCTCAACGGAATTACGTGTCGGACGGCATTGAGCCGCTTTACTATATGGCTCAGATAGAGTATATGCGGGGGGAGTATGATGACGTGATTGACCACGGCCTTACCATTATGGCGAAAAATCCTGTGGAGGAACTCCTTCCAGAGCTTCATCGAGTAGTGGGACTGAGCTATTTTAAAAAGGGAGACTATGCAAGTGCGCGTCCGCATCTTGAGGAATTCGTTGAGGCTGTGGAATCGCCCAACGATGATGCGCTCTATGCGCTTGGGGCGATACAATATTCTGATGATGACCTCGCCGAAGCAGAAAAGAACCTGCGTGGCCTTACTGACCGCAACAATGACTTGGCGCAGGGCGCATATCTCTATCTGGGACAGATAGCTGAGCGGAAAGGGGATATGAATGCCGCGGCTATGGCTTTCGCGAAGGCTTCGAACATGGCATATGACAGGGGTGTGGCGGAAACGGCACTCTACAACCATATCGTAGCCCTGACAAAAGGGGGAAATGCACCTTTTGCAAGCAATATATCCATGTTGGAGGCGTTTATGGAGAAATATCCTGACTCCCAGTATGCATCGGATGTGCAAGAAAGTCTTGCAGCAGCTTATTTCTATGAAAATGACTATAATAAGGCCCTCAATTCCATTAATAAAGTAAGAAATCCATCAAAGGCAACGCTTGCCAGCAAGCAGAAAATACTCTATAAGCTGGGAATGAGCGAGATCACCACAGGCGGACTTGCACAGGCAGCTTCTCATCTTGGCGAAGCTGCTGAAATGAGGGATACGGATGCCAAATTGGCTGATGAAGCGCGGCTTTGGCTTGCTGAAGCCCTCTATGGATCGGGAGACTATAGGGGAGCGGCGGCTGCCTACACGGCGGCTTTAAGGGGCAACATTACTCCTGAAAACAGAGTGACTGCCCGATATGGGCTGGCCTACTCTCAATTCAAGATGCATGATTGGAGTGAGGCGCAGAAGAATTTCGCAAATGTGGCTGAGAGCAATGGCGCCCCGGCTTCAATGAAAGGGGATGCGCTTGTGCGCGATGCAGACTGCCTCCTGTATATGGGAGACTACCAAAAGGCGGGTACCAAATATCTGCGGGCTTCGCGAGAAGGATCAGGGGATGCCGACTATGCCACGTTCCGCCATGCGGTTGTGGCCGGACTGACAGAGGGGACTGATTCGAAGATGAAGAAACTAAATTCCTTCCTGAAAGAGAAACCGAATTCCAAATGGACTTCGGAAGTGCTTCTTGAAGCCGGAAATACGATGGCGGCACTCGATATGCCGGATAAGGCGGCTCCTTATTTTGAACGTCTGACACGTGAATATCCGAAAGACAACAAGAGCAGGAGCGGTGCCCTCTCGCTTGCCCTTGCATATATGAAGCAGGGGGAGACCGAGAAGGCCAAGGGTGCATATAAAGATATTATCTCAAAATGGCCTACAAGCGAGGAGGCCTCAATAGCAAACGACGATATGCGCCGCATCTGTGCTGCGGATGGAAGCCTGATGGAATATGCCCGGTATCTTGACACGATCGCGGGGGCTCCAAAGATAGATCCCGACGAGATGGATGCCATCACATTTGAGGCTGCCGAGACTGCCTATGCAAACAACCAATCAAATACGGAATTGCTTGAGCAATATATCAAAGACTTCCCTGATGGGCGCTATTTAGCCAATGCGCTTATGGACCTTGCCGAGGCCGC
>CAYNEZ010000205.1:2582-5328 GCA_964396365.1 uncultured Sangeribacter sp.
GAGGAGGCACGTTTCTATGAGGCTTCCGGCCTTCTCCAAAGCGAGCGAAGCAGTGCCGGGGAAGCTGCACTCAAGCAACTGGCAGCATCTCCCAACACCCTTTCGGGAGCAAAGGCTGCCGTCGAACTTGGCGATTGGTATCTGAAGCAAGGCGACACCAAGAAAGCGCTTTCCACGCTCGGGGCATTCACTGATGCAGGCTCTGTGCATTCATACTGGTTGGCACGAGGCTATATATCACTTGCAGATGCTTATCACGCCGATGGCAACGATTATCTCGCTGTGGAATATCTCAAGAGCCTACGCGATAATTATCCAGGCGACGAGAGTGACATCGCAGATGCCATAGCAGCGAAGATAAAAGAATATTCTAATCAATGATAAAGAATTATAGATGAAAAACATAATAAGAGTCATTGCAGGAGTGGCGCTCGCTACGTTGCCAAGCGTTGGGTTGGCGCAGAGCATCACGGAGTCTGTGACTGTCGAAGGGCGTTATAAACCCAATGTAATCCCTGCCGACAGGCTTGCCCTGTTGCCGTCGGCCATCGCGTTGACTGCTCCCGAATCGCCGATGAATTACGACCGAAAGGGGGTGGCTGCTGCATTTGCTCCCGATGCGCTAAGCATGCCTGTCACAGGATGGAGGGCCTCTAAGAGTCACGACGTATCGCGTGGATATATCGATCTCCGGCTTGGTAGCTGGCTCAACTCGTCGCTTTCTGCCGGATTTGCAGCCATCAATAACCAGGATACACGGCTTAATGTCTGGCTACAGCATAACTCCACGTCGCTATGGCAGGCTTGGAAAGAAGATGCTGAAAAAGGGATACCCGGATCTGACATGCGCTTCCGCTATGATGAGACCATTGGTGCAGATCTTTCGCACAGGATTCCGGGGAGCGGCACTCTCACGGGTGACCTGCAATATCATTTAGGGTATTTCAACTATTATGGCACCAATCAGGGGCCTGAGGAAGATGGACGCGTAAAGGCTCCGACCCAGACCCTCAACGATCTCTACGCACGCGTAGGCTGGGCAGGAGAAGGAAATGGACGGTTGGAATATACGGCAGATGCCGACATAAGGCATTTTGCCTATAGGGCCATGTATGTGCCGCAACTTACCATGGAATATCCAAGGAGGTATGTTGAAACAAATGGAGAAAGGGAGACGGCTATCAATGTAGGAGGGGACGTGAAGTATAGTCTCAGTGACGGATTTGGCAATGCCTCCGCCATTGGAGCTGCCCTCCGCTATTCGGGCGTGGTCAATTCAATAGGCAACGATGTCAACCGGTTGGAATTCAAGCCTGCCTATACCATAACGGGGAGGACTTTTACCCTTCGTCTCGGTGCTAATTTAGCAGTGGTGGGCAACGGGGAGTCCACGCGTTTCCGGGTTGCCCCTGATGTGAGTTTTTCTGCACGGAAGGGTATATCAGCCTTCTCGGCATCGATAGGAGGAGGAACGCATCTGCGTACACTTGCCTGGATGCATACGATGGATTATTACTCAGATCCGATAGCCGGATGCACAAAGGCGGCATATTCACCTCTGGATATAAAAATGGCTTATCAGCTGAATCCCGGAGGTCGGTGGACATTGGGTGTGGCAGGGGCATGGCGAACTATGCTTGATGAAACTTTTGGGGGACTTTATCAATCATATCTCAATGGAGTGTCGGCAAGTGCGGTGGATTATGGAAAAATACGAGGATTCAGTGTCTCAGTAAATGCAGGATATGAGTTCAGCCGTTATTTAGCTGTAAAAGGAAATGCGTCAGTGCAACCTCAGCGTGGGAAGACCGGATATCTTAATGGATTTGACCGCCCTGCAGTCGTCGGACACTTCTCGGCAGAATCCAAACCTATCGACAAGCTTTCCCTGAAGCTTGACTATCGCCTTCGGGCAAAACGAATGCTTTCGTTGGGGAGACTCAGCAGACTCGATTTGACAGGAGAGTATCGCGTCACTGACAAGATATCGTTAGGCATGGAAATTGATAATATCCTGAACAGGCATCAGCAAGTGCTTCCCGGACTTGAGCTTGAAGGCTTAAGTGTGATGGGGGGAGTGCAGATTGTATTTTAATCCGGAAACTCAAAGGATAGGTTGATTGTTAAATAGAGTAGCTGCTACAGCAAATTCTATATGGCAATAAAGCTACATTTTTAAGGAATCATTTATGAAGAAAGATAAGCAAAAAGAGGATAGGGCACTCACTCTTGAGTATTCCAATGAGGATGATCGCGCCTATGGGCTCGCAGGGATGGCGATTTCATTAGCTGCGTTAGATGCATTCGACAGGGTTGCGGAGGTGAGCCTTGACGGGGAAGACGACACAATGGTGGAGTTTTCCAATGAATATTATTTTTCGGGAAGTCCTTCTATCTCGCCGAAAAGCACGTGGGATAACCTTGTGCATAATTTTCACATCACTGCCTCGATGGTGATCAGCAACGTCATGTCGCGCTCCATGGTGAGGATGCACAGAGACGTGCCGGTGGATGTGCTTGGTGCGCTCCATGACGAGATTCTGCGTGAAGGCAGAGACAGTTGCGGACTGGAAGATGATGAGATCGATGCTCTCTTCAACCGAACCCTAAGTTATTCACGACGCATTTTCGCTAATCCACGTCTGCATCCGGCTATCGATGAGTTTGCGCGGATCATTTCACGCAGGCGTACACTCAGCGGGAATGAGATACGCGATGAGCTCAGGTTGCTGCAGATTATTTGAGT
>CAYNEZ010000206.1:0-5257 GCA_964396365.1 uncultured Sangeribacter sp.
CTTCATCAATGGATGCTGAAGATGGGATTTGAGATTCGGATTGTCTGTATAAAAGTTAGCCATGGCTTATTTAGAATTCTTTTTGTAATACTTGATTAACTTGGGTACCACGTCTTCCATCTTGCCTGTGATAACAATATCGGCGATAGTATTGATCGGAGCATCCGGATCAGAGTTAATGGAGATGATTAGGCTTGAGTCTTGCATGCCTGCGATGTGCTGGATTTGTCCTGAAATGCCACATGCAATATAGAGCTTCGGACGAACTGTCACACCTGTCTGGCCTATCTGACGATCATGGTCAACCCATCCGGCATCAACTGCAGCACGGCTTGCGCCTACTTCTGCTCCGAGCACGTCGGCAAGTTGTTGGAGAAGATCAAAGTTTTCTTTCGATCCTACGCCATAACCACCTGCAACAATGATAGGACTACCTTTTAAGTTCACCTTTGACTTTTCTACATGACGGTCGATGATATCAACTACGAAGTCAGTGTTATCAGTATATTTGTTGACATCAAGGTCTACAACGTTTCCTTTATAGTTGGAATTGTAGACCTCTTTCTTCATTACGCCTTCGCGAACGGTTGCCATCTGCGGACGGCAATCAGGGTTAACGATAGTAGCCACGATATTGCCGCCAAAAGCCGGACGGATCTGATAGAGTAGATCCTTGTATTCTTTGCCCGTCTTGGCATCAGTGTAATCGCCGATTTCGAGAGAGGTGCAGTCTGCGGTCAATCCGCTATGGAGAGCACTTGATACACGAGGACCAAGGTCACGGCCGATTGAAGTTGCACCCATGAATGCGATGCGCGGCTGGATCTCTTTGAAAAGGTTGATAAGTATAGAACTGTGTGGAAGTGAAGTGTAAGGATAGAGACGCTTGTCTTGCACTTTATAGAGAGTGTCTACTCCGTAAGGCATCACTTGCTTTTCGATATCCTTAAGATTGTCGCCTGCCACTACAGCCTCGAGCTTGATTCCCAGCTTATCGGCCAACTGGCGACCTTTGGTGAGGAGCTCAAGGCTCACATCAGCGACTTTGCCGTCTTCGTATTCAAGATATACGATAAGATTGTTCTTGTCTGCCATAATTTTTATTTATTAGCCGATTGTATGGTTTGCAAATAATTCCTTGATGAGATTCTCAATAGCCTCATCTGTATTTTCAATCTTGCGGGCTTCCTTCGCTGTGAAGACAACGTTTTCAATGCTCTTCACTTTTGTCGGACTGCCTGCGAGTCCGCACTGTGCAAGATCCGCATCCACATATGCTGCATTCCACTCTCCTATATTAAGGTAAGGACGCTTTTCGATAAGCTCTTTTTTCTTCTCATCATTGGCCACCTCTGAAGGAACAGCAGCATATTTGTATTTCTGAAGTTGTTTAGCGTTTCTCGGACGGCAGTCTGCTGCGCTTCCGTTGACGGTCACTACAAGAGGAAGTGGAGCCTTTACTGTCTCTACGCCAGACTCAATACGGCGTTTTACTGTTACTTTGCCACCATCAGCATCTACGATTTCTTCAGCATATGTTACAGTAGGGAGACCAAGTTTTTCAGCAACTTGCGGACCCACCTGTGCGGTATCGCCGTCGATAGCCTGACGGCCACCTATGATAAGATCATAGTTACCAAGTTTCTTGATAGCTGCGCTAAGAGCGTAAGAAGTAGCCAGTGTATCGGAGCCTGCAAAAGCACGGTCAGAAAGCACCACTCCGTTGTCAGCTCCACGGTATAGTCCCTCGCGGATGATTTCAGCTGCACGGGCCGGACCCATAGTCAAGATAGTCACTTTAGTTCCGGGATACATGTCCTTGAGGCGGAGAGCTTGCTCAAGAGCATTGAGATCTTCGGGGTTAAAGATGGCGGGAAGGGCAGCACGGTTGACTGTGCCGTCTTCTTTCATCGCATCTTTACCGACGTTTCTCGTATCAGGTACTTGCTTTGCAAGCACAATGATATTTAAACTCATAATTTAATGATATTATGTTTGTAAATAATTATCAATTAGTTCAAAAGTATCCATCGTTCTCCCTCGTTTCAATCTCAATCGCATACAGGGGATGCTGACTGCCCAAATGCACACAATTCGGATTTGAGTGCAAAATTAATAAAAATTATTGAATTATTACAATTATTCTTTTAATAAAAATGGTTTGTTGGTGTTAAATTCAACCATTTTCCTATGATGATTGTTAATATTTTAAATCTTTTAACATTTATACTATGGCAAACGTTTTCTTCATCGCAAGGAAGACTATTAAAAATCACACCAATGGCGGTACTGTTCTTATGGTAGCCACTGCCCTTGCGCTACTTGTGGTAAATCTTCCGTTTCTCCACGATTTCTACAATGGACTCTGGACTCATACGATAGCCCTTCGTGTAGGCTCCTTTAATCTTTTCAGTCATCATGGTCATCCTATGTCGATCATGGATTTCATCAATGATGCGCTCATGGCGGTCTTTTTCTTTTCTGTCGGACTTGAGATCAAGCGAGAGGTGCTTGAAGGGGAACTTTCCTCTTTCCGTCAGGCGTTGCTTCCGATAGTGGCAGCTATAGGAGGCATGATAGTTCCGGTGGGCATATTCTTCTTGCTCGGACATGGTTCTGACTATATTCAAGGAGCTGCAATTCCTATGGCCACCGACATTGCGTTTTCGCTTGGAGTGCTTGCAATGCTTGGAAAACGAGTTCCAATTGGCCTAAAGATTTTTCTGACCACACTTGCGGTGGTAGATGATATAGGCGGAATCCTTGTAATTGCTATCTTCTATTCAGGACATATAGACTATGTTTCATTGCTTTGGGCAGCCGGTCTGTTGGCCATCCTTATAATAGGTGGCATCTACGGCGTGCATTACAAGACATTCTACGTGACAATAGGTATTTTTGTTTGGTTTCTCTTCCTTCAGTCGGGAATCCATCCCACTATCGCCGGAGTGCTTGTGGCATTTTGTGTGCCAGCAAAACCCGTCTATGCACCGAAGAAATATATTAAGACGATACGCAATTCAATAGGTCATTTTTCAAAGGAGGATGAAGAGAAACTCGACAGCCGTGGTATATTGACCAAGGAGCAGACCAACTGGCTAAAAGAGATAGAGTCTGCATCTGATAAGGTGATCTCCCCTCTTCAAGACCTTGAGGACTCTCTTCATCCTATAGTAAACTTCATTGTAGTGCCTCTCTTTGCATTTGCGAATGCCGGTATATGGCTCGGAGATGTCAATGTAGCTGATATATTCTCCGGAGTCTCCATTGCTATTATTGCAGGTCTGGTACTTGGAAAATTCATTGGTATTTTTGCATTCAGCTGGATGTGCATCAAGGCAAAGTTGGCTCCTATGCCTGAAGGGAGCACATGGCCTCAGATTGCAGCTGTTTCAGTACTCGGTGGTATTGGTTTCACTGTATCTCTCTTCATTGCAAACCTTACATTTGGCGAAGACGTCTATTTGTCACAGATTCTCAACAATGCCAAACTTGGTATCTTGATAGGATCCTTCCTCGCGGGTTTCCTCGGTTGGCTTTTCCTTCACTTTACCCTTCCAAAAGTCTCTGAAGTGGAAGAAGAGGAGTGAAAAAATCTCAGAAATCCCTAATACCTAAAAGCGGCACCTGACCGGAAGCCGCTTTCAGTTTATTTCAAGAATTTGGAAGTCTTTCCTCTTTGATGGATGATATATATCCCATGAGGCAGACTCTCTATTTCTGATGGATGGATGCCCTTTTTGACGAGTATACCGGAAGTAGTATAGATGTCGCATGGAGCATATTTTTCGATGAGTTCAAATACTCCGGCTGAAACATTAAGATGGCATACGGCTTCAATCTCATTCCATATGGCAGAACGAACGTGAACGAAAGTTTCACCTTCATTAATCATTGTAATGAGTCCGTTGTGATCTATAGTAGCTACGTTCTCATCATCCACCCACCATTCCAAATCCTGATAGGTAGCGTCAGCCGGAATAAATTCAGCAGTGAGCTGGAATGTATCCCCGACCTCAAGATTGAGTTCTTCAGCATTTAATATGATCGCCTCAAGTTCTATTATCCTTGGTTCAACGGTCACAATGCATGTGGCAGTCATGCCATTGGAAGAGGCTGCAGTGATTGTCGCTGATCCTGCCTTGACAGCAGTCACTTCGCCGGATGCAGAGACAGTGGCGACAGATTCATCAGACGATGTCCAAGTCACAGTCTTGTCGGTAGCATCAGACGGACTGACAGTCGCAGTCAATGTCATGGTCTCGCCTTCAGTCAGATTCAACTCTGTATCGCTGATTGAGATTCCTGTCACTGATATGATATTGGCCTTGACAGTCACTGTGCATATGGCAGTCTTCCCGTTTGTAGAAGTTGCAGTGATAGTAGCTGTCCCTTCCATTTTTGCAGAAACGACGCCTTGGGGAGATACAGAAGCGACAGATTCATCAGACGATGTCCAGGTCACAGTCTTGTCTGTGGCATCCGACGGACTTACGGTTGCCGTCAATGTCGCGGTCTCGCCTTCAGTCAGGCTCAGTGAAGAATTGCTTAGGGTTATGCTTTCGACTGGAGTTGGAACTACAGTGACATTGCAGGTAGCAGTCGCATTGCCGCAGGTCGCCGTAATGGTTGCCTCACCAAGTGCATTTGCAGTGACATTACCGGATGCATCGACGGTGGCGACCCCTTCATTGGTTGATGACCATACTACTGTCTTGTCTGTCGTGTTTTCCGGAATCACATTGGCTGTAAGGCTTACAGTCTCTCCGACTTTCATCTCAGCAGCAGTGGTGCTAAGGATTATCTCTGTCGCCTCGATGATCTTAGCCGATACAGTTACATAGCAAACCGCTGTAATGCCATTCGAGGCTGAAGCATAGATCTCCACGTATCCCGGTGCCAATGCCGTGACTGTAGCTTCTGCTCCATTCCCATTGACAACAGCTACACTTTCATTTGAGGAACTCCATGTTATTGTCTTGTCTGTTGCCTCCTCAGGATCAATCGTAGCGGTAATGGTTACGGCATCTCCTTCCGTCATTTCAATATTATCCCGGTCCAGATAAATGCCCCATACGTCTACAAACCGCTCCTCCACTGTCACCCTGCAGCTCGCGGACACCCCATTTGAAGCTGTAGCAGAAATGACAGTCTCTCCGCCTTTGACTGCTCTGACTGTCGCATTTCTGCCGTCCTCTGAAGATACCGTTGCCACACTTTCATCTGATGAGGTCCATACAAGATTCTGGTCAGTGGC
>CAYNEZ010000207.1:0-5233 GCA_964396365.1 uncultured Sangeribacter sp.
TTAAAATAACCATCTCTCTCAACTACAAAATCAGAGAAATCATGATTCTAAAAAAATATTCATGCAAGGAAGCTCCGGGCAGTGATGCCGGGAGTTTCAATTGTTATAAGATCTTCCTGTTTTAAGATACAATGCCTATTTTTTAGTTATAAATCTCGCATGAAAGGCTGTTTATCGTGACCCGAAGGAAAGAAATACGGTTGGACAGTAACTGAAAAAATTCATCAAATGATCTGCAATATTGCCGATCATAATTTATATACGGAATTTGAAATATGATAAGAATAATAAAAATCGTTGTGGTGATGTGCATATGTTTGATTTCGCTCTACTCCTGTGGTGGAAACTCTGCAATCAGCAACAAGTTGTCGGAGGCAGAGAAAGAAATTGAGCTACATCCGGATTCTGCGCTGGAAGTGCTTCGTGGTATTGACAAGACAAAACTTGGCACCAAGAAGGAACGTGCCCGTTATGCGCTCCTTATGTCGATGGCTCTTGACAAGAACTATATCGACACCACCAACTTTGATGTGCTCCAGCCGGCAATCGATTATTATCTTGATAAGGGAACACCCGACGAAAAACTTAAGACATATCACTATCAAGGTTGCATATATTATCAGACTGGAGAAATAGATAGGGCTCTACAGGCTTTTATGTATGGAGAGGAATTATGTTCTGAGATTACCGATTCCTTGGCTTATGCTCGTTTATTGTCTGCAAAAGCTCAGATATATTACGATGCATATGATTATGATAAATATACTCAACTTTACCTGGAAGTAGGACAAATATGTGCAGGTTTGAGACGCGATGAATGGTATAATATGTCTTTGCTGAGCGCTCTCAACGGAAGCCTACTGATGAATGATAGAAATCTTTCTGACAGTATCATATCCATTTGTCAAACCCGGATGAAATACGACAAAATGAAGTATGAGGAATTATATCCATATCAACTCACATATGCAAAGGTGTTTGGCTCTGCAAGCGATATTGATGATTTGCTTTTGTATGCAAAGAGATTTGACGGTCTATCTTCAGAGACTCTGCTTACTATTGCAGATGGTTATCGACGGGTAGGTGATAATAGTGAGGCTTTGGAATGCCTTGACAGCATTCAAATCTCCGGCCTTCCTTATAATAAAAGAAAATTCATGGCCATAAGGACAATGCTCTATGAAGCAGAAGGAGACTATAAGAATGCGCTGAGATATTATAGGGTCAATAGCGACAGTCTGTTTATAGATCATTTAAGGATGATGGATCAGAAACTTAAGGCAAATGAAGACAGGCATGAGACAGAGATGAATCTTGTCATGGCAAATAATAAGAAAGACAAGTGGTTGCTGATTTGCTTTGCAGGATTAATGTTGCTTTTGGGCATCGTAGTGACGTTATATTTAATAGCAAGGGAGCAACGCCTGAAGAAAGAAATTGCATTGGAAAAGGCAAGAAATACAGAACTTGAGAATCTTAAGTTGCGAGATGCTGTTGCGGAGCTTGAGGAGACAAGAGATAGTCTTGCCGAAAGTCTAAGGAATCAAAATAATGGATTGTCGGAAGAAGTGAGACAGACAGTAAGGACAAGGATCGAGATGCTCAATTCGATTCTTGCAAGCCAAATTTCAGCCAACGACAGGTATGAAAAAATATATGAGAAGTGGGCAGAGACATTATTGCCCGACACTGCAGGATTTATGAATTCAAACCGGCTTGCTTTCGAGGCATCACATCCGGCATTTATAAGAAAGCTAACTGAAGCAGGCCTGACAACGGATGAGATTAACTATGCTTGTCTCTACGCATTGGGATTAAATGGAAAAGAAGTTGGCAACTATATGCAGAGACGTGGTCATGTCAATATCAGCAGCGGTATACGTAAGAAATTAGGACTTGATCAGCACTCCACCAATATCAATATCTATATCAGAAATCTTTTGAAAGAATCCTAATTGATAAAATTTACGTTCATAATAATGAGTAAATGAAACTCTTTGAAATTCCTTGTGGAAAGAATAGTTTTATTATGAAATTATTTATTGATAATCAATAAATTGCATTAAAGAAAAATTTTTGAGGATTAAACTTTTTATTTTGGGATGAAACTAATAATGAATAATTTTGCCAGTGAAAAAACAAGCATATTCCACGTGGCGCTTATATTTATCAACCTAAAATTTTTCTCATTATGAAAAGAAGTAATTCTATCGCTACACGCCAAATAAAAGGTGTAGCAGATCTTGTCATCAAGGGTTCAGTGAAAAGTTCATTCATCTATAGATGTCTTGTCGTATTGTTGGGAACGGTTATCTCGACCTGGGGGGTTGAAACCTATGCTCAAGATAACACCACGAAGCACTTAACACAGGCAGAGGTTAATTCAATGCAAATGCGATTTGATTATTGGCTTAATCTTGGCAATGGCAATAAATCATATATGAAAGACTATGTCGCTACATTAGATTCTCTCGATATTGCCATCAACATTCCTGCATCCTTCTCTCTCATGTCTGAAAAAGAAATAGAGCGACCATTCTTTTTCTCTCCAAATCCTGAGTTTGAGACAAAGTATTTTCATTGTGTCAACGGCTGGAGTGTCATGGGCCCCATACTGGAATCAGCCGCAAAAGATGCATTGTTTGTCTATCCTATCTTAATCGAGTTTGAGTCTCCGATTCATAAAATGGAGTCTGAGCTAATCGTAGCAAATCAGAACGATGATCTGGATATTACTCCTATGATTACACATATTACAGGAAAGGAAGCTCAGGAATTTAGTAAAGTTGATGAGATCATCTTATATGATTTTGATATGTCAAAACCGATACTTGGGAAATATAATCATGTTACCGGAATAATTCTCAGGAAGAAAGGTCATTATCCAATGGGATTGAAGATAATCATGGACGATGAGGGAATGAAAAAAAGAGATGAGTATGTCAGGCTACTCCTTGACAACGTCAGATATGGCGATACTTCATTGCCAGAATGTATAGAAAAGGAACAAAAGGAGCAACTTAATTCAGGACCAATAAAATTCCCTTTAAGGAAAATTAAATGCATTCATGATCTATAGTTCAAAAAATCAGGACAATCTTCTTTATAATGCGAAGCTTCCGGCAGTGATGCCGGGAGCTTCGTTTTTCTTTATCTTGTGCCAAATTTTTTCAAGGAGTATGCAATCGTACCCATTTGGGTATGGCAAGAAACTATAATTCATAGTAATTTTGCATCATGAAATTATTCATATAAATTAACATATATAATAATCATGAAAAAGAACTTTGCTCTTGCGGTTTCAATCGCAATTACAGGATCGCTCTTGATTTCCTGTGCACAATCGTCAGAATCTACCGGTAATGATTCTGCAGACACATTGTCGGAAAAGGATATTGAGGTTTTTCAAGAATTATTGGAAAACAAGGATTCTCTTACGGAAGTGGAAATCGACTCAATTATTACTAATCAATTCGGTAAGGAAGACGCTGATACAGCTCAAATTAGAAAGAAAAGCCTACAGAAACGCTGAACCCTCCAGCATTGTACTTTTGGCTGTTTCCATCTGATGATGTATTAGAACGCTCCATATAAGTCAAAGTTGCATTTTGATACGTATAACCAACTTTGAGATATATCCCGCAACGGTCGCTGGTCTTCACCCTTAAGCCTGCTGAAGGATAACAGTAGAATCCATAGTTTAGTCCGGAACCGCTGTTATTTTCTGTAAGGTTTCCATTGAATGTGTAACCGGCTTTGGCATCAATGAAGGCTGTGAAAAGTCGGTTGATAGCAAAGTCTTTACGGATATCTCCATATATAGGATAGATAGTATTGTAGAAGTCAGCATCTACGTTGAAGCCTACTGAGGCACCTGCTCCTACAAACAGTTGTGGCTTGACAAAATATGCTCCATGTGAAGTGGCAACGCCAATTTGTGCGGTTGCATACTTTTGAGTTGCGACCATTCCGATTTCTCCGTCTCCACTGTATTTGGCGGCCTGTGGAAACATCTCAACTGTAAAAGTCGATAAAAAAAGAATTGCCATTGCAATACGGCGTGTAATTTTAGATTTCATATCTATTATTTTTGTTTGATTACACTATATAGATATGAGCAAAGGTAGAATACTGCATGAGGAATAAAAGATTTTTTTTTAATCGAAACCGATATAATCGGCAGGAGTAAGCGTTGGAGTCTTCTTCTGTCTTTCCAAAAGCCTGAATTAGTGTCAACTACCATAGAAGAATTAATTTTACAGTGGCCTACACGTTTGGATATGGAAAGAAAGTGCAACGTGGAGATGATCTTCAGGAATCCTCAGGCAATACATCTTCTATCCGATTATAAATGTGGTTACCTCCGGCATTGGGATGATGACCTGAAATATGCCCAGAAAATACTAGAGAATAGTATGCAATCGTACCCATTTGGGTATGGCAAGAGAATTATTAAAGTTGTAATTTTGCATTGTAAAACTGAAAAACATTAAAAATAGAAAGAGAGGTAATGATTTTTACTTTTAAGAAGTCTTATATATGAGTCTTACATTGGCTCTTTAATTACACAAATAAAAACAATATGGTTATCTAACATCGAGAAGCTCCCGTCGTGATGTCGGGGGCTTCTGCATATGACCACTCTGTCAATGGGTAATGAGGAGAAGCTGGCGGATGAGCTTGACTAATGGGAATCAACAACTACAAGGCGAAGTGATTTAATCATATTTTCAAAGTAATGTACGATCAATTATTTGGAGTTTTGCTTGCGATGGTTCTTCGTAGGCATTGCATGCGGCGAGGTAATTTTTCAATTCAGTGAAGTCTGAGCCGTAAAGGTTATCACTGAACTGATGGAGTTTTGTCATTACGTTAATGTATGCCAACGGGTCTTTATGACGTGTAAGTTTGCGCAAGGCGAGGATATAGTCTTCCCGGAATACAGTTGGGACAATGATGCGCGACTGGTCAGCACGCACAAGCTCGGCATTCATCATCACACGGGCTATGCGTCCATTGCCGTCGTTGAACGGATGAACTTCGCTTATCATGAACATCATGAAAATAGCACGCGCAAACGGATCTGTCAAGGCTGCATAATACTTGAAGCCTTGTGAGAGTGTCCCTTTCACAAGCTGATGATCCACGAACTCAGTCATACCGGCACGATTGTTCTTAGATTTGAAAATGCCGGGATTCATGTGCGGTCGTCCTTCAAGCAGTACGCTATGTC
>CAYNEZ010000208.1:0-5229 GCA_964396365.1 uncultured Sangeribacter sp.
CCATAAAGGATTTCCTGAAGGCTGTTTTTGTTGAGATTGTATTCACGAGCCAATGCCCGGACAACTTCAGGGAACTTGTAGTTTTTGTCCTGGTGCTCCAGCCAATGCAGACCGCTTGTGAGTCTTTCGTAGTCGGCCCTTATCAAGAGGTTCCTGATATATGTGGCATTGAGCAGCCTCTGAGCATTCAGTCTCTGGAGTGTGGCTATTTCAATGCCAAACAAATCACTTGCCTTCTCGATGTCCTTCTCACGAAGTATTTGCTGAACGGTATCTGCAAGACCCATCTCTTATTCCTTTGCTAATGAAACGGTCCTTGTGAATGAAACGGTCAAGACGGTTTTGTAATCGCCGTCTGGTTTGATACTGAGAAAATAATCAGAAAGCAAGTTTAGCATAACGCGGTTGCTATCTTCGTGAGACATCTTTTCCCAGTCCAGTTCCATATCTTCGGCGATGGCCCTGGCAGGTTCGTAAAACGGATGGTCTTCGGGGATTTCATTCACATCATAGGGTGCTTCCTCCCCCAACAAGAACTTGGATAGATTGAAGAACTCTTCAAGAGCCTTCTGGGATTGTTCAAGAGCTTCTTTCTTTGTAGCCATGATCAATTACTTGTACTAACACTGCTTTTCATCACTTAGGGTCAAAAAATAGACGGCAATGGATAACTTCGCAAACAGCCAACAGAGTCTTTATTGAGAGCGATACCTGATATTTGCGGCCACTTTCTCCCTCAATCCTTTTCAGTTCTTCTTCATCCAAGGATTTAGGAGGTGTGTAATGCACTCCAGTCTTACGATAGATAAGTTTTGTATCTATCAGGTATCGGTTCATCAGTAGATCCAGAGTCTTATGAATTTCCAGAACTGAGGTGGGGTAGAAGCGGTCTTCTGTAGCCATGTCTTCCATGCCAAATATGATACTCATGTCTTTACAGTATATAAGAAGATTGGCTGCCGGATAATTGCTCCTTCCCGATAGAATGGACTGCACGGCATAAGGTGTCAGTTCTCCTTTGTATGGCTCATTGCCGGAAACTGATTTCAGTCTGTCTGCGAGTTGCTCCTGGTTCATCTATGAATTGCCTTTTTTATTGAATTTACTGCCTTAATGGCGTCTTCCTTGACTGAATCGTACATAAACGCGCTGGCATTTTGGCAAGTTTCGATCATAACATCAAGCTCCCCACTGGCATCACAGAGGTCTGAGATATTGTCTGTCATATCATCGTACCTTCTGGACCATCGGAATGATTCAGGAAGGCTATCAAGGGCATCTTCCTCTTCATTCATACATTTATCCAACTTTTTCTGGCAAGTTTTAAGGATATTGATCGCCTTTTCTTTGTCAATGGGGTCTCTTAACCTTTCCAGATCATCCAGCACTGCGTGTAGCACGCGGCGTCTTTTCTGATTCATACTCTTTATGGTTAGAAAGACAGTGCAAAGATACTAAAAATTTGCATTGTCCGTAGGTTATTTTTAATTTTTTTATTCGGATATCTGATTAAACCGACACTTCTCCCTTAATTGCAGGCCAAGGATTGTAGCCCTCCAGTGTGAAGTCCTCATACTTGAAATCAAATATACTCTTCACTTCAGGATTGATATTCATCTTTGGTAAAGGCCATGGCTTACGAGAAAGCTGAGTGTTGACTTGATTCAGATGGTTGAGATAGATATGGGCATCCCCAAGAGTATGGATAAACTCTCCCGCTTCCAGTCCACACACTTGTGCCAACATCATTGTCAGCAAAGCGTATGATGCGATATTGAATGGCACTCCGAGAAAGCAATCTGCACTTCTTTGATAAAGTTGAAGTGATAGCTTACCGTTGCAGACGTACATCTGGAAGAAAGCGTGGCAAGGAGGCAGGTTCATTTTATCAAGGTCAGCAACGTTCCATGCACTCACGATAATGCGACGGGAATCTGGGTTGTTCTTTATCTGCTCTACTGCTTCTTTAATTTGGTCGATGTAACCGCCATTGTAGTCCGGCCAAGAACGCCATTGAAATCCATAGATGTGACCAAGGTCTCCATCAGGAAGCGCCCATTCATTCCAGATTCTTACCCCATGGTCTTGAAGATACTTGACATTAGTGTCTCCCTTCAGGAACCAAAGCAATTCATATATGATGCTTTTGAGGTGTGTCTTTTTGGTTGTGACGAGAGGAAAACCTTTTGAAAGGTCGAAGCGCATCTGATATCCGAAAGTGGATATTGTGCCAGTACCGGTGCGATCCTCTTTCTTGTGCCCGTGCTCCAAAATGTGCTGGAGTAGATCTAAATACTGTTTCATAATTTGGTTTTTGTTGTTTAAGTACGATATAATAGAGGGATTAACCCTTCATAAAATGTGAAGAAAAGTTAATCCCTCTAATTTTGTTGTCAACTTTATTATTTGTCTGGATCCCAACCACAGCATATTCCGACAATGCCAAGGAAAAATCCAAGTGGTAACAAGGTTATTGCCCCACATATTACCTTATCCCAGAATGGCTGGTCTTCAAAGACGAGGAAGCCACCACAAAAGTAGTACCATACCCATCCCAGACAGTATAAAAGAACTATAGCCAAAGTGATAATTCCGATCCACATACAGATGGTCATTGTCACTGATGCTACTTTATAATCGAGACTATCTTTTGTTGAGCCTTTTTTAAAGACATTTGCAATATTGATGACAACACCAAGGAACATCCATATTGCGAATAATATCCAACCCATATTCATTTTTTGATTAATATTTGATACATACATTGCATACAACAATCTCCAATTGCTTCGGATTCAAGACGTGCTATGACTTCAGGATCTTCATTGTTGCCCCACTCACGAAAAAGTCTCAGTGATTTTTGTTTCTGATGATACTTTCCTGCTTTAGGGTTTTCTTTCAAATCTTTTTCATATTCTTCCTGGGTCTTGGGAATCAGATAGGTTCCAAAACACTCAAGTTGATTTGGCTTCAGTTTAAAAGAAATGACAGCTCTGTGGCCGAGTTTGTCATACCAATGAATCTTTCTCTTCCGGAGAAAAACAACGGCACTGAATGGCAGTTCCCCTGAAGATAATCCCATTTTGTTTAGCAATGTTTTTCCTTCGTTGTGTTCTCCGAAAAATCCTTGAATAAGTTCTTTCACATAAAATCCATCTACAGTTGCAAGATTTGTTGTTTCTTTTCTTTTCATTTTAAATGATGGTCAATACTCACTGCTTGTCATCAATGTCGGGCTTACCACACCCCATAGATCCACTCAGTGATATTGCCGGAGGGATCCAATTGACAGATCCGGTCAGCTTCATATTCACCAGTAGGTTCGTTGGAGTATAGGAGGATTTTCTCAATCTTTCCGTATTCTTTCCCATCCTCTTCATACCAGTAGATAAAGAAATTCAGACCGACATAATCGGCTGTGGTGGTCATCTTGGAGCGGTCAAGCTCGACTTCGCAGAATATAATAGTATATTCATCGTAAAATTCTAAATCCCGGTCGTATTTTCTTAGACTCTCATACAGATTCTGGAACGATTTGGCGCCATCTATAAGTTGCTGGATGGTTGCCTTTGCTTTATCGAAGGCTTCTTGATCGAAGTTGCGCTTGAACATCTCCTTCTGTTCTGGAGTCAGTTTTATCTTAGTTGTATCCATTTCTTTCAAATTCATAAGCGATATCAAATATCTTGTCAAGAGCTTCGCGCATCTCTTCCGCATATTTGAATAATTCCTCTTTGGTTAATTCTTCTCTTTGCCAGGGTTGCATTGTCTGGTACCAGTTGACATCAGTTGCTTCATAAATGGAGATTAGGCGGTCCCACCAGGTAGGTGCCTCTTCAGGCAACACATCCCTTGCAAATCCAATCTGCTTATCGGACTGACCATAGAGCTTGCCTAAGCTCATTTGTTGTGCTTGGGCTAAGGCAAGTTCGTTAAGCTTTTCTTCAGATCTTGTCTTTGCATTGACCTCTATTGTCTTCCAATAAGTTTCAATAATTTTATATTGGGCTTTCATATCTGTACCACTCTTGTTTTCTGTAGTTCACCTGAAAACTTATGGGCTTGCAGACCTCTTATATATGAACTGACCGGAATGCTGCTCAGATCATACTCAGAGTAGTCTTTAAGCACTATCCTTGCCACCTCCAGATTGCAGAAAGTACACTCATATCGGTTGGCGTATGGGCATTTTCCCATCTCCACTTTGAGAGTACATTGTCTACAAAGTTTTGTAAGCTGGGTTTGAATCTTTTTATTAGTTCTTGAATTACTCATACTCTACAGATTTGAGTGTATCGAAGCTCACCACTATACCCTCGCCGGCGTAGTTCTGCAAAGAGATTTTCGTCGGTAAAGTCTGCGAGGGTGAGGGTTGCTTTATTGCCCGGTTGTGGAGTGTAATCGGCAGGGCGCTTATCATTGGTGTTCTTTTCAGAGCTTTTTCTTGCAGCCATTGGTTTTGATTTATAGGGTTGAACGATAGTTTTCCAGATATTCCAAGATGTCAATCAGGGTATCTGTGTAGATATTTTCTCCGTTGATGGAATTGGGACAATCCTCGAAGGAAGCGAAAATGATGATGAAGCTTTTGTCATCATCAGCCAGTTCTATTGTGGAAGGGAGTACGGAGCAAGCATCAGAGTCCGTCTCATAACAGATGTCAGGATCATTCTGATTGGTGATTGTTGACCATAATAACGAGCGGACTCCAAGTTTCTCGCAAGTGTCTTTAAAAACATCTTGGATATTTTCTATTACCTCAGTCCTGACTTGATTTAGTCTTTGATAGAACTGGAATGTTTTAGTTGGTTTAGCGATTTTGACTCCCTTTAGTTTTTGATAGAAAAGGTCGATAAGATTCTTAACGTTATCCTTGCACTCATTCATGTCGGCTAAAATCTCTGCTATATCGGAGGGAGCGCCATTCATCCCAAGACCATCTTCTCCAATCCAAAGAACTGCTTCTTCGCTTGGATCATAGCTCTCGTAGTATTCTTCTATGGCATTGATAAAACCATCAATATCTCCAGAATTATAATCAATGTAGAAACCAAAATCTTGGTCACGAGATGAATACTTGGAGAAATAGAGGTCAATCTTGTTGTAGTTCTCATCATTGTTGTGAACACTCCAATCATCATCCTCAGCTATTTCGGTTACGCGATCTATGAGTTCTTTAATACGCTTCCTACGCAATTCCATGTCTTGCAACTCTCCAGCCCACACCTC
>CAYNEZ010000209.1:0-5137 GCA_964396365.1 uncultured Sangeribacter sp.
CGCTCCAGTCAAGATTGTCGTAGTTGCCGGAATTTAGGATCTGCACGATATTATCCTGGTCGAGTGGCCAGCTGTCCATATTGGGATCAAGACCAAGAGCATCGACAGGACCGAAGAGGAATGCTTCGCTTCTTTCCCATGGTTCGCGAGCCTCAAGCCAGGCATTGCAAGCAGTGGCAAAATTAGCATCTGAAGGTGAGTTCTTAAATTTCAAGACAGTCTGGTACAGGGCTTCGTTTCTTTCCTTCAGGCTTTTGTAGGTGGGGACCACCACTACATCTACATAATTGTCTACGATGGCTTGGTAGCGGCTGTCATTGCCAAGTTTATTGACAGCGCTCTTGAGATCATTTGAGAGCAATTCTTCAAGGTCGGCACATGCAGTCATTGCAGCACGGCTTTCACTGCTGTTGATGTGGTTGCGGAAAGGCTGGGGGATAGCAAGGATGGAGTTTGAAGCACCAGCGATAGCAGCCTTTACTTTAGAATCGAGATCAGCATTTTCAGTCGCTATAAGTGCGGAGAGAGAATTGGGATTTATTGAGCCGTCGAGCGAACCATAGTAAGAATTGCGGATGGAGAGGATATTGTTGGAATAGTCTTCTCTGGAGTGCCAGCTATACCATGACTCAACAGAATATAGTGCAGCCTGAGTGTCGCCAGATATGTAGAGATTGTAGGGATCTCCGATTTTGGCTGTTCCCACTTCGTTGGCTATGTCGGCACATCCTTCTATGATTTGCTCCACACAGCTGAGTGCGCTTGAGTAGTTGCCTCCGTTGTGTTGCTTAAAGCTTGTTGCGAAGGGTGTTCCACCTTCATAAGATGATGTCCAAGCCTCATAGAGAGTATTGGAATCCATCTGCAGCAAGATGGCGACTTGTTGCATGTAGTTGCCCCAACTTGCAGCATTCTTTTCATTGTAGTCGAGAGTGGCAGCATTGTCATTGTTATTGTTGCCTGGCTTCGGATCATCATTTTTTGAGCATCCGGTAATTGTCATTGCCCCTGCACAGAGAAGTGCGGAAAATGCGAGTAAGTATTTTTTTTTCATATGATTTGATTTAATTATTTACAGATGATTTTATGGCTTCAATAGCTTTTTTAGCTCCAATATCGGTGTATTCCGGGGTTTATTTAGATAGGAACCAACCGATGTAGGCTATACCGATAGAAAATTCATTTTCGGAATTGTACGGACCTTTTCCAAATACACTTTGGGTGCCGATCTGGCGTGTAGTATAGTCAGCTTTCACTACAAGGTTGGGAAGTGCAAACCAGTTGAGACCTGCTTGCCATTGGCTGACCTCCAGACGGCGATCCATTGTGGTTTTTGATCCTTCTCCCCGATATTGAGGATTGTAATATTCATATCGTGCGAAGGGATAGATTGTCGGGCATCCACCTTTGATAATTGATTTTAGGTTTATGCCGGCTTCAGCGCCATAGCTGAGAGCATTTTTGGCAATCGGAATCAGTCGGCTGTAGGGAGATTTGTTGGAGAGCATTCTGTTGGCATCACTGAGAGCTGCTGAATTCCCTACATATCCATATGTCACGTTTGCACGCGCAGTCACAAACTTGTTTTTGTATTGAGCATCCCATGTGCCGATAGCTACAGGTATGCGCCCAATAGAGGAGTAGGTATGCTCTTTATCGGAGTTTGCTCCGGCATCCCGACAGTAGTAGAAAGAAACTCCAGTTCGCAGACCCGGCACGCCACTGTAGTCGATTCGTGCAATGTATGCAGGTGATGTGAAGTTGTCGGTTTCAAAGAATCCTTGTTTGCCTCCAATAATCCATTCATCACGGTTGAAACCGTTGGCATTGAGACCGGCTGTAATCATGAGCTGATAATCAAACCTTGTAAACCTTTTTCCGAACGATCCAAAAAATTGGATGCCGGTCTCATGCCAGGTGGAGGGAAGAAGGGAAGTCTCGGCCTGGGGCCTCTCGGTCCCGAAAAAGTTGATAGGCTCATGGTGGGCGTTTGTCAGTCCCACAGGCACTATCATATGGCCTGCTCTAATGTTGAATTGTGGTAAAATAAGTCTTGTTATGTGGAATTGCTCAAGGGCGACTTCCCCTCCCTTCTCAATTTCGGTTTCGTATTCACCATTTTCGCTGTTTTCGAGTTCTATTGCCGAGCCTGTGCCACCTGCTTCGAACTCGATTTCTGCACCTAGAATCCATTTTGAATTGAATTTATAGTCGAAAGCAAGCACAAACCTTGGGATGGCGATTGTATTGCGATGAGTGCGCGTGTTTCCTGTGGCAGTTCCGGCGAAACGATTGATGCCATAATCCTTGAAAGATGCTACCATCTCTCCGTATCCTCCGAAACGGAATTTATTGTAGCCGGTTGTATCTGCTTGAGTGGCTGCGAGAGGGCGTTCGGGTTGCTCCTTTGCAACGGCTAAAGCCGATGTCGGTAAAAGAGATGTAAGAATCGTAGATATTCCCAATATTGCTGAAAAATATGCTTTCATTTTCGGTCAGTTTTTTCGATTGCAAAATTACAATCGGAAAATTACTGCCACAATACTCATTATTTGGACTAATTCTAAATAAAATTTAAAAAAATACGTTAAATAATGGGGGAGATGATACAAAATACTCAAAAATGAGTATGGCATTGTTAAGAAATATTTCTTACTTTTGCGTCATTAAAAGATTAGAAATGGAAAAATCTAAGGCATATATCTGTTCGGACAGACTTCGCGACCTCATAGACGCCAACAGCGACCTTATGATGGTCGCAGCCAGATTCGGAATCTCACTCGGCTTCGGTGATAAGACTGTGAAGGAGGTCTGTGCCGAAGATGGAGTAGATGAGAACACTTTTCTTGCCGTGTGCAATCTTATCGACAATCGCCCGTATTCTATCGATGTGTCGTTAACTTCTCTGATGAACTATCTGAGAAGCGCTCACTCTTATTTTCTTGAATTCCTTTTGCCTTCCATCCGCCGCAAGCTTCTTCTTGCCGTCAGTGCTCTTCCAATTGATGACGTAATGCTTCAGTTGCTTAAATTTTTTGACGATTACTGCACAGAGGTAAGACGCCACATGGAACATGAGAACGACAGTATATTCAGTTATGTAGATCGTCTTCTTAGAGGCGATATTTCCGATGAGTTCCGCATTGCTGACTATTCCGTAGGACACACGAGCATGACCGAGAAACTTGAGGAGTTGAAGGATATATTCATACGCCATTATCACGTCATGAATAATCTTTTGCTCGTCTCAGCTCTCAATGATATCATAGATTGTAATGCTGATCTGTGCTCTCATTGTGAGATAGAAGACCGTATGTTCCTGCCCGCAGTAGAGCGTCTGGAGCAGAGCATGCAGTTGAAGGAGCGTGACGCAGTGCCAGAAGATGATAAGAGCGATGAGTCGGATTCTCTTCTCGAGATCATGACAGAGAGAGAAAAAGACATATTGCGTTGTGTGGCACGAGGCATGCAAAACAAAGAGATTGCAGACAAGCTTTTCATTTCAATCAATACAGTGACAACCTACCGCCGCAACATATCAGCCAAACTGAATATTCATTCAGCTGCCGGCCTGACAGTCTTCGCCATATTGCACCATCTTGTAGACATAAACGAAATCGACCCACACCTGTAAATTTGCAAATCTGCTATAAAATAGCTAAATTTGCAAAAAAATAAAACATTCTGTCATCATGAAAACAACCTGTATGCGTCGTATAGTAGCTGTAGCGGCTGCTATTGTCATTTCAGCCGGATCGCTTGTGTCGGCTCAATCGAAGAAAAGTGTGTCTATACTTGGGGATTCGTATTCTACTTTTGAGAATTACATTGAGCCAAAGACAAACGAAATGTGGTATTTTGTCAAGGCTGATCCGAAACGAACGGACGTCTCTGATGTGAAACAAACTTGGTGGCATCAGCTCATTAAAGATGGCGGCTACAAGCTTGAACAGAACAATTCCTATTCCGGCTCTACTGTATGCACCACCGGCTATCGCGGCGAAGACTACACTGAGAGAGCATTCATCAATCGTATGGATAATCTTGGCAGTCCGGATATTCTCCTCATTTTTGGAGCCACCAACGACTCTTGGGCTAACTCTCCTATTGGGGAATTTGTCTGGAGCGATTGGACTCAGGAACAGCTGAAATCATTCCGTCCGGCACTTACTTATATGCTCTCTCATATAGTAGACCGCTATCCGAATACCGAGCTCCTTTATATCATAAATGATGGTCTTAAACCTGAGATAACTACTTCGATCGTAGAGGCGTGCGATCATTATGGAGTGCCATATGTGCAGCTTCAAGAGATTGACAAGACCGCCGGACATCCCAACATCCACGGCATGAAGCAAATCGCCGATCAAGTCTCGGCAGTACTCAAATAAATAAAAAAGAGGATCTTCGGATCCTCTTTTTTATTTATTTAACTTTTCTTTTTTATTTTACTTTGAATTGATAACAACAAGCGATTCTTTTAGGCCGGGGGAGGTCGCCTTTACTTTGATTTGGCCTTCGTCTCCGTTGTTTTGGACTATGACGAGAGCACGTCCATAGAAAGCTTTCTTACGGTCTGATTTAAACTTTTCCAGAGAGATGGGGGAGCCGTTGTCTGTGCCGGCATTGAAGCCACTTCCTTCCACTGAGAAGAAAATCTCGTTTTCTGCCCACGGACATAGGTTGCCGTCCTTGTCGACAACTTCCACTGCTACATAGCTGAGGTCTGTGCCGTCAGCATTTATCTCAGTTCGGTCGGGCGTGAGTCGGAGTGCATAAGGGTCAGAAGCAGTGGAAACAGATGTTCGCTTGACTTCCTTGCCATCTTTGCGGCTTACTGTCTCCAGAGTGCCCGGAGTGAAAGGAACACGCCACACCACGTGATATGCATCCCCTTCGGGAGTCTTTGTGCCAAGTGATTCTCCGTTTAGGAATAACTCTACTTCGTCGGCATTGTTATAATATGCCCACACATCCACTTCCTCACCCTCTTTCCAATTCCAGTGAGGTAAGAGGTGGAGCACGTTGATATCAGGACGCCAGCGGCTTTGATACATGTAGTAAGAGTCCTTTGGATTTCCAGCAAGATCCACCAATCCAAAATATGAACTTCTCGCAGGCCATCCGTAGGGTGTTG
>CAYNEZ010000210.1:0-5129 GCA_964396365.1 uncultured Sangeribacter sp.
CTCCCGTCCGCAGTAACTTCGCACAGAAAAACGCCTCCCTGCCGAGGCTCAATGCACACAAGAGATAAGAGACAATTTAGAGTAGCTGTAATCAAAAATAGGATTTTGGCATACTATACAATGGCAAAATATTTGGATATTTGCCGTTATATAGTTATCTTTGCACCAGAAAATGAAGATAATCGATGATTGAGACAAGAGCGGCCATAATGACATATGCGGAAAATCGGGAATCCTTCCGATTTTCTGATTTGCTGTCATACCTGAACAGTATAATCACCATATCTAAAGTTACTCTTTCGTGGTATCTCAGAGAGATGGTGAAAGACAATATCCTGTTCAAACTCGGACGAGGCATTTATACCAGCCGACAACATCAGGTAGTATGCTATACACCAAGGCTGAGAGACAAGGCGATAAAAATAGGGAAACTCATTGCCGGAGTATTTCCGTTTATCGAAATTAGCGTATTTGACGGTCAGGTGCTTTCCGATTTCCAGCATCATATCTCATCAAATAACATCATATACATTGAGGTGGAACGTGAAGCGATGGAATCTGTCTTTCATTGGCTGAAAGGTGAAGGGTATAAAGCCTATCTTAATCCGAGCAAGGATTTTGTGTATGACAACATTGATATTTCAAAAGAAGCTGTAATAGTCAAGCCTCTAATATCAGAGTCTCCGCTTACTGAGATACATGGAATATCCACCCCAAGGATAGAGAAGATCCTTGTGGACATTCTGTGTGATGATGATATGGACTATCTGCATGGATCGGAATGGCATTATATACTTGATCATGTCATGAATACATATTCCGTAAGCCGTTCAACGCTCCTGCGCTATGCTTCCCGGCGCAATGCAAAGGATAAAGTCGGGAAAGCCCTTGAAAATCTGCACACCCATGATTAAGAAACATTGCTTTACAAAAGACTGGTTTCAGTCTATGTCTCGTAAATACAGATACAACGACCTCGGCATAATAGAGAAGGTTGTAAGGGCATACTCACTGCTTGATATGCTTGCCCGTTCCGGCTGTCCTTATATCTTCAAGGGAGGAACTTGCGTAGGCCTGATTCTCGGCGACGGCACAAAACGACTGTCAATAGACATTGATATAATTTGTCCTCCGGGCACAAATGTTGAGGAATATCTCGATAAGATCAATGACTTCGGTTTCACAAGGACTGAGCTTAAAGAGCGCAGACAGGCGGGCAAAGACATTCCCAAGACACACTCCAAGTTCTTCTACCGTATAGCATACAATGATAGGGCTAATCAGGAGTCATATATACTGCTTGATGTATTATATGAGGATACGCATTACAATCAGGTGAATGAGATCGAAGTAAAAAATCAATTTATAGAACTTGATGACGCACCCTCCATAGTAAAAGTACCTTCCATTGGAGATATACTTGGCGATAAACTTACAGCATTTGCTCCGAATACTACCGGTATTCCTTATTACAAAAACGGGAATCCACATTCTACTGAGATAATGAAACAGGCTTACGACATAGGTCGTCTGTTTGATGCTGTAGACAATCTGGAGATAACAACTAAATCGTTTCACCGCATAGCACTCGTTGAACTCGGTTATCGTAACCTTGGTGGTGATGTATCAATAATTTTCGATGATATACGCCAGACAGCCTTGCTGATAGCCACAAGGGGATTATATGGTGTTGGAGATTTTGCACTCCTGCAAGATGGGATCAAACGCCTTGGATCATTCATCTATGAGAACAGATATTTCATTGAAGATGCAATAGTAGACTCAGCAAAAGCGGCCTATATAGCAACCTGTATAGAAAAGGGCATTACTAATATTCAAAAATATAGACCAGAATCTGTCACCCAAGAAATGAGTATTGGTAAGGCTCTCCCGGTTAAGTTGAACAAACTCAAAAAGAGCCGTCCGGAAGCCTTCTATTATTGGTATCTTATAGATAATCTGATGTAAACGCATTATTCAATCGACTAAACAACGGCAAATTTTGGTATATTTTGCCGTTATATAGTTTGTGAAAAATAAATTTTAAGTCATATAGTAGTCAAATAGCAATATAACTATGGAAGAACAAGAAGAGTCTATCCAAACTGAAGCGTCAGTGCTTCACATAGAATCAGATAATTGTCAATGCTCTGAATGCGAGAAGAACAGAAGACGTTACATTCAGAATATTGATGAGGATGTATACGTAAACGCCTTAAACGACTGGGATTAATGGTAGCAAATTATAAAATGGTTGCCTTTCAAATAGGTGATCTCATAAAGTATAGTACATCAATTAATGAAATAAACAGAGCCGCATTATCTGTTTGCAGTTTTCCAGCTCAAACTTTTCCAAAATATCAACAAGCAATTACATCGGAAAGAGCCTATTGTTATCTTTGTTGGGTTTTTACATTAGCTTCTCAAAGACAATTGCCTTTATGGGAAAGAAATAAGAAACTTATATCTTTCACTAAACTGTTATTGACAGATTCACAGATTGATTTAGCAAACAAAATATTTATCGATGCTGGTATTATTGCTGAAACGCATGAGTTTGACAATCGAAATTTTCACATTGATATTGTGGATAATTGTCGAAAACTTTTTCTAGAGACTAATTATTTTCATGCTGTGTTTGAAGCTGCAAAACTTTATAATAAAAAAGTTGAGGCTAAAGCAGGTCTATCAAAAGATGGATATAAGTTAATGATGGATGCTTTTGGAGAAAATGGAGTGTTAAGACATAATGAGGGTAAAACGCAAAGCGACCGTGATGAACTTAATGGTATTAAATTTTTATCTGCCGGACTCATGCAAGCCTTGAGAAATCCGTCGGCTCATGAACTTGCAAAAGAATGGCCTATGAGGAAAGATGATTGCTTAGATATTCTAAGCTTCATTTCATTCCTATTACGGAAGTTAGATGATTCTAAACACATATAGAAGCAAGTTGCATCTTACTCGAATAAGAATAGACGAATAATTATGAGACTATTATCTAAATAAAAATTTTGAACGACATGTGGTTAAAGAAACCTACTGGGAATATATACGAGAACGAAAGTGAGATTTATAACCTTAACTTTCTCTGGCAGCGCGATAACATCTATATTATGGATAATCATCTTGCCGCTGGTTGGTGCTGGTTAAATAGTCTTGATCAGGAAGAATCATATAACTTCTTTCATGTCGATCAACACAAAGATTTGGCAGGACATTTGACAACCGCTGAAGATCTTGATAGAATAAAAGAACAAATTCCTTTTGATATAGAGAGATATTGCTCCTTTACATTTGATAGAGGGATTACGACACCAGCACCTCCTTTCAACAGGGTATTTTCATGGGATAACTATATAAAGCAATTACAATACATGTTTCCTCACTGGTTCAGCAATTGCTACTTTGCTTGTGCTGAATATGTTGATGACAACCCAAGATATACGAAGTTTCCCTTGAATATTGCTTATAATGCTTCAAATCTTGAAATCTATAATAATATTAATTATTGGCTAAGTCAGACGCCGGGAAGGAAGTGGATATTCAATTTAGACTTGGACTATTTCTTCAATAGTGAAGGGATGCAGTTATATTCGGACGAATATATTAGAGCATTCGCTTGTAATCTCTATGAGGCTTTAGAAAATATAGCTGTCTTAACAATAGCAATGAGTCCAGAATGTTGTGGTGGTTGGGAAAAATCTTTCCATATCTTGAAGATATTTTCAGAAGTATTTGAATTGGGAGAAGTCTTAGAAATATTTGATTAGGTTGTTCCATATTCATACTTATTCTTGTGGGTATGACGTAATGTAAGGAGAGAATTAGGGCTTATTTCCTTGGAGATTATCAAATAATTTAGTTAAATCTTCCAAGCAGGCGGTTTTGCTGAGGGTACGAAGCAAAACCGCCCGACCCTCACGGGCTGAGCGGATTATCTAACATTTCTGAACTATGCGGTTGCCCTCGCTTTGATAAAGCGGTGGGCGTTGGCATTTACAAGATTTACAATACGGTCGTGGTAGTCAGTATTTTTGTTGCATACACCTCGGCTCTGTACCACCTTATATTCAGTAAGTGAAAACTCGATGGTCTCAATGCGGTTGCCGTTCTTGTCGTGAGCCGAAAGAATGACCGAGTTCTCCTTGTCGTAATACTCGCACTTGAAAACGCAATGGTGCATAGCTTCTCCCTCTGCTTGGTATGCCTCAATGGAGTCAAGCACTGAGATTTCAATATCTTTATCCTTGATGACGATGCCGAAGAAACAAGACTTGCTCTTGTAAAATTTGTCTTCTTTCTTTTTAGCCTTAAGCAATTGCTCAGCTTTTCTGCGTCTTTCTTCCTCGGTGCTTGACTTATCAAGCCAAAAGTCGTGTTCAGCTCTTAAATTATTTGGGCAGATATACTTGGAGTTTCGTGTGTCACGTCCACACCTTTCAATAAGAACTATGAGGTCGCACCATAGACTATAATCTTCAATCTTATAGCCGTGACGTGTTGCAACCTTGTGGGAGTTCCAGCACTTGTCAAGCATACGTGGATTGTCAAGAAAATACTTTACCGCCTTATGGTTGCCGGCTTTCATCAGCGTCTCAATCCTTGTGTCAGTCAAAAGAGCTTTCATCAGTTCAAAGGGGTGGCAGTCGGGCAAAGCGCCTTTCATTCCGTTGCGTTTCAGTTCCGCTATAGCCTTATACTTTGGATAATGCCAGGTATTGGCTATGATGTGCTGAACCTCATTCATATTTCTCAGTACAATGTCTGAACCCCAATTGAAACAATCCCTATAATATCCGATAGTCCGTGCCTTAGATGTCAGTGCGGTCTGTCCTTTGGCGTTGAGCCATAGACGGCAAACTTCCGCTTCATAATATCTCATTGGCACTCCTTTCTTGAATACTGCGGTCAGTAGAAACACTCGTTCCACTTGCAAGCCGTCAATGGTGTCAAAAACGGCATAGTAGGTACTTTCTTTTATAGAGCGTTTCAGTGTGTCTCTAATTTCAAGTCTGCGTCCACAATGGGAGCAGATAACAAACTTGCCTTTTCCCTTATGTGTGAATTTATGACCGCAATCTCCACAAGTGGTCAGACCGCTCGGCACACGGAAAGCCGGATGCTTG
>CAYNEZ010000211.1:0-4999 GCA_964396365.1 uncultured Sangeribacter sp.
TAAGCTATTAATTTGAAATTGTTGATATTCCTTGTTTTTTTACTATTAATAGCTTGTGCGGATAGCCTTCCGAGACACCTCCCTGAGTGATAAGCAATGAGGTCTGACCAAGCTTATTCAAAGCTTCACAGTACGTTGCCAATCCAACTTCATCGGATTTATCCAACAACTCATCTATGATGAGAAAATCAAGTCCCTTACCCTCTTCACAATTAGCATTGGTAAGAGTATGGAGCGACAAAATACAAGCCAGATTCAATCGAGCTTTTTCACCACCAGAGAACTTATGATAAGAGCCACAGTCAATGCCATCACGCATCACCTGAACTGAAATCTTATCTCTCAGCTTACCTGTTTTTGTGACTGTGAAGCCTTCCAGTCTGAGTCTGATATCCGAACCAATCTTCTCAAGAAAATCATTGACCACAAGTGACAAAGCATCAATCTTTTTCCTCGCGATGTAAGATTTAAACATGACAAAATCCAATTCCTGCTTCTTCAGAACATCATACTCAAATTGAATCTCAGAGGCCGTTTTCTCAGCCTCCTGAAGCTCCTTCCTATACTTCTTTAAAGAAGCCTGTAAAGAAGCCGCAAAATCCGTCTCAGGAGCATCCTGAATCTCCCGTATCTGTTTTTGATACTGAGACATTTGACCTTGGCTAAACTCAATGGATGAAGCTTGTTGAGATATATAAGTCTCGCCATTCATGAGGCGCCCTTCAAGAATGCCAGCAATCTCTCCAAATAAACGGTTACGGAGAACTTCAATCTTGCCATTCAGCTTCTCCAACTCATTCTCTGTAGAAGTCAATCTTTTCTGGTAAGAAGAAAGATCTTGCTCAACTCTGTCTATTTCTTTGGATAATGCCGACAAGTCAGAATACTCTGCATTAAGCTCCTCAGTCCGGGATTTGATTTTCTTATTAATCGCCTCAACCTCCTCTTCCTTGACGACGGCCTTTTCCTCAATAAGATCAAATTCCTTATCGAGCTTTTCTAACATGGACTTTTTGTCCTCCATTTCAGTACGATAACTGACAAGACTTTTTCTTATCTCTTCAACAGAAGTGTCATTGCCGGCAAAGAACTTGTGCTGACATTTGGGGCATATTATCACACCATTCATTAGAGTTGAATTGCGTGCAATCAATGTCTCCAACTCCGCCTGTCTCTTCTTATATTCTTTGGCTTGGTCTTCAATCTTATCAAGTTGATTGTCGATTTTGGCAATCTCCTGATTAATGGCTTTAATGACCGATTTATCCTTCTCAGTCAACTTAGATTGCTCGTCGGTATGTTTCTGATATAGTTTTGATTTCTTGTCATGAAGTTTCTGATTATCTTTGACCAGCTTCTCAGATGCCTTAATGTCAGTTTTTATTCTTTCAATAGACTTCTGATAGTCAATCAAATCTTGTTTGTATCTTTCTGACAGTTCATCATAAGCCTTGATAGTACCGAGATCATTTTCTTGGCACATTGCTTTTATTTCACGATACGCTTCCAGCAACGATGTGTCGGACTCTTCCAAAACAACCACCCGCTTTTGAAGCTTCTGCAACAATTCAAGACGTTTTTCCCCTTTAGTTTTCTTGTCTTTAGCAGTTTCGATGTCCTCACGGCATTCTCGTATCTGGGCCTGTAGCCTGCTGATTCTTGATTTACGCTCTTCCTCTGCATTGGCTTTCTTTTCATCTACTTGAGATAGCTCATTCTCAATAGCCGCAATAGACCCCTTGACATTAATGATCTTATTGTTTGCCTCCGTAAGACGCTCGCCTACTGGAATCATATCAGCTTGAACACGCGCAATACTCTCGTCTACTATAACGCCATTGCTAAAACGATTAATGACCTCTTTCTTGTTCTTGTCTGAACAATCAAAGAAACTCTCATATTTGTTATCGCAAAGAATGTAGTTATTGTAAATATCGTCTTTTGATAAACCAATCTCACTGAGAATGAACTTATTATAATCTGATACAGTAGGTTGGATGGTCTTGTCTGTCTCGATCTCAACACCTTCTCCATTATACTTATGGCACTCTATGACCTGGGCAGAGCTACGACTGATATTGCGCTCAATCGTAAAGGTGGTGTCATTAAAAGTGTTTTCAAGTCTGAGATAAACGTAAGCATCATCAGCAAGATCATTGATTATTTCCTCAACGCTCTTGACTTTACGGAGCTGTTCTCCAGTCAAAGCGAGTGATATTGCTTCAATCAATGATGATTTACCGGAACCGTTGCAAGGCTGGGAGGCATTATCCTCATTCTTACCAAAAATAAGAGTGGCTACGCCTTGCGTTATGATAAAAGTAGCCTCGCGAAAAGAGACGATATTTCTAATTCTGACTTCTGATAATTTCCACATGGTTTAGCCCTCCAAATATTTTATACCCAAGGTACTGTCAATAGAATTTTCATTGCAGTAGTTCTGGTATTCCTTCTTTATTCCTTGCTTGTCGTATTTTTCCTGGATATCCGAAACTGACACTTCTTGAAGATTGGCACTTTCTGTCACAACTTCCACCTTATGAAAGCCTAAGTCCATCAACTTCTGCTTATCAAATAGTTTGGCTTGTTTTTCAGTGCATTTTACCTTGACCTTATATTTATATCGGTCATCCTTTTCAAGTGAAAACTTATCCACGTTCTTGGCATCCAACTCAATGGTTTGGTATCTGGAGTTTACTTCATTCTTCACAAAGCCATAAGAACCATCAGAATATAAAAGAGTATATCCCTTTTCTTCATTCTCGCCAAAATTCCCTTGACGAGAAGATCCAATATATTCGATATTTGTATTCTTGATTTTTACGCGATTATGATAGTGACCACAGAGCACAGCCTTAAAGCCGAGCAAAGGCTCTTGGGGCAGTTCCCCTTCGATTTCGAAATCACCAAGCGCACCATGTACCCCTTCATGAATGTAGAGGATAATGTCTTTTTGAGAAAATTGAGGGTATTCCTGTAGTGTTTCATTTACTGCCCTTTCCAGCCTTGACAAGAACGATCCATTCTCAGGAAAATAGCTCATAAGCAACATACAGAAATCACACCCTTCCCATAGAAGCACCTTATGAGAGTCAACCACATCAATACCTTTGAGACCTACCCAAAGATGATTATACCCTTCGATAGACTCTTGATCGGTCTTATCATGATTACCTTCTCCAATGGTGATATAGATACCTTGCCGAGTGGCTTCTGTCAATGCGTTTTTAACAGCAAGTAAAGTTGCGAGAGTCTGGGATGCTCTGGTGGTAAAGAAATCCCCACCAATAACTATATCGCCTATATTTTCACGCTCACATACGGACAATGCTTCATCCCAGTTTTTCTTGAACTCAGCTATATTATCCTTATTGACGTGTATATCATTAATTAACAATGCAATAGCCTCTTTCATAATTCCTATCTGAGATTTGATTAAAAAAATGAGAGGGCAAAGACATTGAGTCAATGCCCTCTCGAACTGCATAATGATTATCTAAAGACAGGAATTATCTTAAACGACGGCTGTGAAGTCTTCTACGCTCGGCAGGCTTTTCTTCTGGCTCCTCCTCCGCTGCTGAGTCATCTGAACCAGACTTATCATCTGCTTCAGCTGGTTCTTCAGCGGCCTGACTTCCGGGACGGGCACGACGGGCACGCGCCACTGGAGCAGCGGGCGCTTCATCTTTATCTTCATCAGGATCCTGATCATCCTTATCAGAATCTTCTTCCGGTTCTGGCTCTGGTGCTTTGGGTTTTGGTGCTCTACGACGGGCCGGAGCTGCTGGTTTTTCTTCTTCAGGCTCTGGCTCCCTTTTTACAGGTTTACTTGGTTGAGATTCCATAGCCTCTTCGATCTCGTGGAGCATCTGAAGGTTATTCTTGCTCTTGGAAAGACGTATATCGAGCTGATTGTCTTCTACGAACTGGCGTATCTTCTCACGGAGGTCCAGATACTCTTCAGACTTTTCGGACAGACCCTGATCAGCGATATTATCGTATTCGGCGAACAATGATTGAAGTGTTACGCCACCAGTAGATGTGCTTTCATTCTTCTCAGCATTGTTAATGTCAAAGTGAGAAGTGTCTTCAGGGGAAAGCTCCCCTTTAAGTGTATCAACCGCTTCAACAAAATCAGGTTCCTTGCATACCTCCATGCCATGATCTTCATCATATTGCTGGAGATATACCAGTGTGGCTTCCAACTGGTAGCGAGTATAACGATAGATAAGTTCGGGAATACGTGGAAGTTCAAGAAGTTTTTCCACTTCTTCCTCTTCGAGGTCACAATATTTACGACCGATTTCAATTGTATATTCGGTCTTATTTTTTTCCGTAGCACGGATGATTTTAACCGGGTAAGCTTCTGTAAGTCCGGAAATAGGACAAGCTTTTCGACCGTCCTCCACCTCTTCAGTCCATAGGCGCATAGCAGCACCATTAAGATCCTTATATTGGCTATGAGAACATTGCCAAAGTTGTGGACCTTTCGCGCGCTCTTTGCTGGATGAGGTGTCAAGCACCATCATAGCATGTTGGTAATTCCAACGAATGCCGCCCTCATAAGAGGATTTTGTAATTTTGTCGATTAGCTCTTGGTCATCGCCATACATTTCCTTGGCGATCTTCAAGTAGGTATCTATAAGGTCTACAGAGTAACCCACTTCGGGGTCTGTGGTTTTGATAACCGGGATGCTCAGTTTCTTAGGCTTCTTGCCCTTTTTATTTGGAACCTTGATAGAAAGGAAGAACTGATGTACTGGATATTCATACCCCTTGTGGTCCATAGGAAGTATATTACCATCCTTATCAAAGTTGGGGGCGAGCGGAAGGACACGAATGGGATATTCTCCGTCCTCTCCGGTGCGGAATCGTTCTACTTTAGGCGCGCCAGCTTCTTTTTTTGCCTTTTCGACCGCCTCTTCATAAGTAAGTTGGGTTTGTTGAAACGCTTCAAAGGCGCTCATTTTTCTTTTTTCTTCGCTCATCTTTAGATAAT
>CAYNEZ010000212.1:0-4981 GCA_964396365.1 uncultured Sangeribacter sp.
CGCTCGGAGATCGGGACTTCCATGACTTGCTTTGGGGAGAGGGTAGCCCTGCGGGTTGGGGAGTTTGGTAAGTTGGGGGGGGATAATAAAAAAATGGCATCCGAGGGAGTCCGGGGACTCGCCTTGGATGCCATTGGAATGAAGAAACAGTAAAGGCTGTTCTATAAGCCCAGCCACCTATGGCCGGGAGAGCATAGAGCGGCGAATGCGGTCATGTCGCGGCTGTCAGGGTCGATGCTCTAAGTCACTGGGTCAACGTTTTCCGTTTTCCGTTTTCCGTTGTCAGTGTTACGTTATCCGTTTTGCGTTTTACGTCGTCCGAAGAACGTAAGGGGATCGGGGGGCGATACACATTGATCATCAAAGCCGAGTAATGACGAGGGTGTCATTTTTTTGACTGGAACGGTCTTGACCTGTGGAGGTAAAGCGGACGGGGATTGTGGTTTTGGGCACTTAATTGCCCGGACTCCGTGTACTTCGTGACCATATTCGCAATCGAACCAGCATCGGCAATGCGGTGGTTGGGTTTCTGAGTGCAAAGATAATATGACAGACTGCACAAAATCGTGCAGTCTGTTGTTAAATGATGTTAACGGACGAAAAAAAAAGCATCGGCTGGGGAGCCGATGCTTTTGATTTATGAGGGATTGTGGGAATTAGTTAAGAGCGATTTCCTTTTCTACGAGCTGGAATACCTGGATACCGTCTTCGCCGAATGCTACATAGATCTTACCGTTGCGGAGAGCGATGTAGTTAGCAGACTTCTGAGAAGCAGCGTGGTAGTAGCAAATTTCGTCCATTGTAGTCTTGTCGAGAACGCTTACGAAAGAACCATTAGCAACGTAGATGTACTTTTCGTCGAATGCCATGCCGTTGACAGGAACTTGCTTGTTAGTACCTCTCTGGAATGTACCATTGAGAGCACCGTTAGTGTATCTTGCAAGACCACCCTTGCTGAGACATACATATACATCGTTACCGTCAATTGCGATCACGTTCTTGCCATCAACCGGTTCGATAGTACCAACATTGTCATACTTAGCGAGCTGGTTAGCAAAGCTAAAGTCGGTAGCATTGAACATGTAGAGAGAAGCAGTAGAACGTGTCTTGTCGTATGAATCGTGAGCGAGGACAGCCATCTTATCACCACTTACGCTGATGTGCTTGCAAGAGCCAGGAGTGCTGTGGAAGATCTTGTTGCCTTCTGCATCGTTAACGCGACCGAAATCAAGAGTGAGAGGACCGTAGCCTTGGTAAGTAGCAACATAATAGTAGTTACCTTGACGAACTACACAGTTACCGTCACCAGCGTTCTTGAAACCAAGACGGATCTGTTCGCCAGTCTTGTCGCTTGTGCCGTAGATAGGTTCGTTAGTAGTAAGTTCTCTAACTTTGAAATCATCGCGGTCAGCAGTCTGAGAAGCTGCGAAAGTAACAGGAAGAGTACCTATGAAAGCGCTCATAGTCTTAGAGTTACCAACAGTAACTATTTTGTCGCCGTCAACGATGAGGTGGTTGAAGTCCCAATCAGGAGCGATCATGTAGCTACCGAGTTCCATACCGGCTTCGCCTTTGTCCATGATAACTTCGATACATCCTTTCTGAGCGTATTCACCAAGATAGTTTTCATTCTTATTAGCATCTTTGCCATTGCCGCGGAGGTGGTAAGAAGCGTAAGCTGTTCCGTCAGCACCGAATTGGATGCAAGTAGCAGAGATGATACCGTGATCGTGGTCACCATGGTTGATTTCATCGTCAAGACTTTCGATATCTGTGATCTTCTTGATTTCTACGACAGGATCTTCAGGAACTACAGGAGGAACAGGATCTTCTTCGTCACGCTTAATCTCACCAGTTTCGTTATCATAATTAAATGAACCATGACAACCAGCAGCTGGAACGAAAGCAACCTGATCAGCAGAACTATACTGAAGTTCAAGTTCATTAAACGCTATGGAGTTGCCACCAATAGCGCACTTATCAAATTTACAAGCGATTCCTTCACCGAAAGTTTCCTTTGGCCAATCCTTGTTGTTAGTATTAAAGCTTTCAGCGTAAACCACAGCATTGGTTCCGTTAACTGAGAAACGAGTATATTCGTTAGAAACAAGAAGATTTTTCACATCAACAAGACCATTGTTGTCAAGAACAACATTGCCACTATTGAGAGTAAGCTCGTCAGCCTTGAAATAAGAAGTCTTGATTGTGCCTGAGCTGTTGATAGTAATTTTGTCTGCAGAGAATGCACATGCAACAGTATTACCATTCAAACGAACTTCATTAGCCACAATAGACTTTTTGCTGAAAAATTCTCCAGTTGTGTTTACACCAAATACAGAAACCTCAGTAATATCCTCTGCTGACCAAACTTTAGAATCGTCGCTTACAGTAAGGTTACCTGCAATTTCACCATAATTATAAATTGTAGTGCCGGGAACAAGAGCTGCAGGGAATTCGATACGGCCAGTAGGCAATACATAAATAGTAGTCTTCGGATTGACAACTCCCTCTGCATTCATCCATGGAATTTTATAAGTTCCAGCTACATAAAGAGTAAGTTCTTCAGGATATTTTAGTCCATATTGATCCACTACATCACCTTCTTTGATATAGTAAACACCTGAAGCAGGGCTACCATAATTAAGGTTTGGAGCAGCATATTGGTTATTTGGATCACTTGAAGCCATAATGTCTTTTGCATCTGCGGGGATTGGTGGACATGTAGGCATTTCAAAAGTTTCTGTAGCTTCAACGTATTCGCCAGCGCGAGTGGAGCTGCTGCCATAGTTTTTCACACGACTTTGGTTAGCACCGTGAACGGAGTAGGAAGCAGTTTTGAGGTTAGATTCGGGGACATTGGGGTTGTCGGGGTTGATACCGTTTTCGGACTGACACCCGGTCAGGTAAGTAACACCTGAGGCCGCTACAAACAGGAGAGCGGAATTGCGCACGAAACGCAATGATGATTTGATGTTCCTCATAAGGTTATTAAAAATAATATTATAGTTATTAAATTTATTATCAGATCTTTATAAATATTAGATTTAAGTTATTTCTTTGAGATGTAACGTTTGGATTGCAAGTCAAATACTTTTGGGTTTAAATCTTGACGCAAAGATAATGTAATTTTTTTTTGTATGCAAATATTCTGCTAAAATTTTGTGAATTTTTTAGTTAAAAATTTGGAAAAGGATTTTTGGAGGTGGAGCGGCGGTTTTTTACCGCCGACCTTTTTTGGTGGAGCTGATGGTGGGATTTGACTTGGGGCGGCGGTTGGAAAGCGACGGGCCATCGGGCCGTATATTAGGAAAAGGAATGGCTGCTTATTAGCGGCCATTCCTTTTAATATTACTTTTTGACTTGGGGCGGCGGTAGAAAACCGCCGTTCCATCAATCAAACTGCAGGGGCATATTATTCAGCGGGAGTTTCTTCCTGAGCAGGAGCAGACTTGTCAAGTTTGAAGACATAAACGCCGCTCTGGCCGTTTGCCATGTAAATATAGTCACCCTTTACTGCTACGAAGTTGCAAGAGTGAGCATCTGTACCAGCTACAAGTTTACCGTCCTTGTCTGCAACAGTTTCGAATGCAAAGAGTTCGAGAGTGTTGCCGTCGTATTTCTTGTATACGCGGAGGCCAGCGCCTGTAGCAGCGTAAACATAGTCACCTTCAACACAAACAGCTGTAGTGTTAGTAGCGTTGCCCCAAACTTGCTTCATAGTTTTCTTATCAATCACGCGGAGACCTTCTTTGCCACCCTTTTCAGACTGACCACCAGCTACATATATGTAGTCGCCGTCAACAGCCATAGTGTGCTTGCCATAGTAACGAGCAGTATTGCCAGTCATAGTCCATTCGCCAGTTTCAGGATCATAGTTTTCTGCATCCTTGGTTTCAGAAAGAAGAGGAGCACCAATATTATATTCTGTTTTAGATGCGATGTCATAAATGTAAGCAGCCTTGTCGTCAGTACGGAGAACGTAGTCACCTACAATATATTTGCCACCAAAGTTTGCAGCTGAGACAATAGTGTCCACATGCATCTTACCATCAGCAGTAAAGTCTTTTGCAACGGAGAATACACCACCATTAGAATAGCCAGAAACAGCATATACACGACCATCCTTGATTTCAAGGGCATTAGCAGAAGTACCAGCAAGCTTTCTGATAGGTGCTTCAGCAGAGCCTAAAGAAACACGAGCAATTGCAGCCCCCTTCTTTGCATCAGTGAGAGGAATATAAAGATTATTGCCATCAGCAACAACATTGTTGAACTTAGCCTGATCAGTCACGAAAGTTTCAGCAAAAGAGAGGTTGTCTGGCCAACCAGTGATAACGTCAACTGCACCGCCCCAAGAGCGAGCACTAACAGAAGCCTGCTTATCGGAATGCCAAGATACATATACACCTGTTGAAGTGAAATCTACACCAGTAGCAGACCAAATTTCAGAAGCAACAGTTTCAACCGGATATACCTTATAGAACAGTTCGAGGCGAGCTTTCTTTTCTCCGTCACGTGTGCCTTCTACTTTCTTAATACGGCTTGACTGAGAAGCAGCATTGAGAGTCTTGAGAGTGAGGACATCCTGATTATCTTCTACGGGATTTTTTGGGCCGTCTGCTTCGTTAGAGCAGGAAGCGAGCATCAAAGCGGATGCTGCAGCCAGAAAGAAATAATTTTTTCTCATCTTGAATATGATTAGTGATTGTTATTATGTATTCTATTTTGCCTAAAAAATTAGCAGTTTTTGGTATTTAGATAAGGGGTTAATGGTTAAACTGTATTATTTTGGCGCAAAGATAATACTTTTTTTTAATGTGAGCAAAAAAAAGATAAATATTTTAATTTTTTTTTAGAAAAAGAGTTTTTTTTGTGACTACACAGTATAGCTGAATTTTGCAAAATAAATGTTTGTTGGGACTTAGGGGTCCCGCTCGGAGATTACAAGTGTTAACTTATTGGCGAAAGAGCATTTTTTGAG
>CAYNEZ010000213.1:0-4943 GCA_964396365.1 uncultured Sangeribacter sp.
CAGCGACATGTGGCAATGCGGTAGCTTACTGTACAGTTTTAGTTGTCGCTACTCCAGCAGAAAGCATCACCCTGAGCCAGACAGAAGCCCAGCTCAAGGTAGGAGAGAGTGTGAGCCTTGCAGCGACAGTCTATCCCGAAGATGCTACTGACAAGACTGTCATCTGGAGTTCCGACAATGCCTCGGTAGCATCCGTAGACGAAAATGGCAATGTTGTTGCGGTATCACTCGGCAGCGCAGTCATTACAGCGACATGTGGCAACGTCAGTGCATCATGTGCTGTCACGGTTGTTGCAACGTTGGTAGAGACCATCCAACTCTCTCCTGACGACTGGAATGGGGAAGAAGGCGCAACCTTCAGGATTGAAGCCACGGTACTTCCGGAGAACGCAACAGACAAGTCTCTCGTATGGTCTTCAAGCGATGAATCCGTAGCAACAGTAGATAATGAGGGTAGTGTCTCAGTCCTTAAGGAAGGAGTCTGTGTGATAACAGCGTCTGCTGCTGATGGTTCTGGTATCTTTGCAGAATGTGTCATTACAAGTGTTTCTGGAGTGGACAGTATCTTCTCGGCTGATGATTCCTTCGACATATACGGACTGAACGGCATCCTCATCAAGAAGGACAGTGATCGCGAAAGTCTTAAGCATCTTACTCCCGGAATTTATTTGATCCGACAGAACAACCAGATCAAAAAGATAATCATCCGTTGACACCATATTAAATAAAAATTAAATAAAAATAAGAAGCGGACCCCGATATTTTCGGAGTCCGCTTCTTATTTTAATTCATATTGCGAATTAGCTATCCATACCACCATCATATCCAGAGCCATCCATCGGTTCTCCTTCACCGTTCTTATTCGGTTTTGCATTCATATTTCCGAATGAGAATTTAACTGTCAGGCGTATTGTGCGTCCTCCACGCCAGCGTTCGTTGTATTGAGTGTAGTCAGGTCCGTTGGTAGTGCTTTTGAATTTGCGGGAATCGAATAGGTCTCGACAGTTGAGAGAGAAAGACCAAGCTCCGAATACACGTCGCAGACCAAGATCAACGCTCCAACCTCCTTGACGTGAACCTTGCGCGGAAAGCATCTTGGAGTTGTAGTTACCAGTGGCCTGAAGCGACAAAGACCATGGCAATCTAACATTTGCCATCATCCTCGCACTCCATGCAAAACTATTTTGCTTCTTACCACTGAGAGGAATAAGATTGCCGCTTTCTGCCAAGAAATCGTAGTTCCATCCTGAGATATGATTATTGTAGAGATTAACAGTTGTGGTCAAATCAAGGCGATTGAAAAAGGAGTTTTTAGATACGATCTCGCAACCTGAATTAACTTCATCGGCTATGTTAGCCCAAGTGGAATACATCACGTCGCCGTCAAGATAGCTGATGCGGTTCATCATATCGGAAGTAGTACGGACATAAGCTGATAAAGAGAGCATATGCCATGTCCAGCTTTTAAGATAATTGAGTTCGAAAGAGTTCGAATACTGAGGCTGGAGTTCCGGATTACCGTAGCTTACGTTGGTAGGGTCAGAAATATCGTGGAATGAGTTTAACTGACCACCCCAAGGGCGACGGATGCGACGAGTATAATTGATCTGTAGCTCATTCTCATGCGGCAGACTATAAGAAAGGAAAAGACTTGGGAAGAGGGCGAAATTGTTTTTCTTAAAAGGAATCACCTCTGATTCTGACTCTCCAAATCCAAGCGAGCGTGTTTTGATTTGCCATGCTTCGGCACGAAGACCTGCAGAGAAACTGAATTTTTGGACATTGCCGCCCAATGTGGCATATAGAGCAGAAACATTATTATTATAGATAAATCTATTGAAAAGGTCTTCATTCTGTGTCATATCTGAAGCTGATGTTCCAGTATAGGTATCGGTCGGTGTGTCTTCGTGGCTATATCGTCCGTTGAAGCCTGCTTCAAGTTTCAGCCATTCTGTCAGCTTATTTGTATAGTCTACTTTTGTTTCCCATGAGGATGTAGACATATCCATCGTCTGCTCCTGATATTTATTCTCCTCATGATCAAGATATTCGATTTCTTCAGCATACGACCTTCGGTTTGGTCCACCCCAGTGATTATAGCCGGCGATGACATCAAGAGTGTGATTGTCGTTCCATTTATGAGTATAATTAAATTCTGCGTGCATACCACGATGATCCCCGTTATTTTTAGAGTAATCATCATTAATAAGCCAGTTGCCGGGCACATTAGAAGTATAGAGGGTAGTGGAACTGCTGTTGTTGTGGCCAAACATTCCAAATCCGTTGAGTCCTATATCATCGTTATCTGTAAGATGATAAGTGAAACCAAGTCTTGCAAAGACATTTCTTCCTCTGTTTGGGCTTTTTCCCTCTGAATTTGTATAGATGCCATTAGGGGTGCCAACTTCATCGAGAAACTCACGGTTCATCCTCGACCCTCCTGTATTACGGCGCATCCTGAAACCAAGACCGGCGAATGCATCCACCTTAGAAGAATTATAGTTCACATTTGCACTTGCGTTGCCTCCACCTCGAGAATTTACACTTAACTCTGCACTACCGTAATATCCGGCTTTGCGGTTTTTCTTTAGAACAATATTTATGATGCCTGCGGTTCCTTCCGGACTGTATTTTGCCGATGGATTGGTAATTACTTCAATGCGATCGATTGTTTCAGCAGGAATCTGTTCAAGAATTTGAGCACGGTTGTCGGCTGTAAGTCCAGACTCCTTGCCATTGATCCAAACTGTCACTGATGAATTGCCTCGTAGGGATACCTCCCCATCTTGATCGACTTCAACAGAGGGAATGGATTCAAGAAGTTCGGAAGCTGACTGGCCGGCTGCCGCAATGTTAGCATCAACAGAGAAAACTTTCTTGTCAAGCTCGAAACGCATCTGACTCCTAATTCCTTCTACCACAACTTCCTGAAGCAATTTAGAGTCATCGGCAAGCCTTATATTGCCAAGATTAATATTCCCGCCGGATACTGTGGCCTCCCGTTCCTGAGCTACGCTTCCTATATTGCTGATTTTGACGATATATTTTCCATCTGATATTCCTTTTAGCACAAACAACCCGTTTTCATCAGTGTTTGTGCCGATAGGGAGAGGTTTTCCAGTCTTGGCATTAAAGAGCTGAACATTGACGAAGTCCATTGGTTCGCCAGTCTCTTTATTCAAGACCTTTCCTGTAATATCGCCATTGGCGAAAGCATAAAAAGAAGCCATGCTGATAAAGCACGGCAATAGAAACTTAGTTTTCATATTGTCTGTTACCGTAGAAACTTTTATCGTTTAGTCAGGCGAGGAGATGCAGTTTGTTTGACAAGGAAAGAATGATAAGGTTTAATTGCTGTAGAATTTTTATATGAAAGAGACTTTAGGCAATAATCCCCGTAAGCCTCAAGTAAAGCTTACGGGGATTATTATGTGAATTTAATATTTATAATGTGGTGTCAGAAGTTAAGGAAGAGTGATTCAAGCCATATAACTATGATACCGCTGATATATCCAAGGAATACAAGCCCTGTGATACGCTTGAAATACCACATGAATGGTATTTTTTCTATACCCATAGCAACAACTCCGGCTGCAGAACCGATAATGAGCAGACTTCCGCCAACACCAGCACAGAAAGTCAGAAGATGCCAGAAAAGTCCGTCTTCCACAAACATTGCCATATAAGAGGGATCCGCGGCAGCAGCTATCATTGCATCATTGGCAACCGGGTACATCTCCATACAAGCAGCCACAAGAGGCACATTATCCACAATAGAAGAAAGAACACCTATGATTCCGTTGATGACGTAGACATCATGGAATTTTTCGTTTAGCCAGCTTGCGAGGGCGCCCAGGATACCAGCCTGACTCAGTGCAGAGACTGCCATCAGAATGCCTAAGAAAAACAGGATAGTCGACATGTCGATGCTACGGATCACTTGCGAAACCCTGCCTTCAATCTTCCCATCGAGATTATAATGCCTTACCAAGAGCTCAGTAAGCAACCAGAGGATACCGAGCGACAGAAGTATGCCCATATATGGAGGGAGATGAGTGATGGTCTTAAATATCGGTACAAACAAAAGTCCTGCCACTCCACATATAAGAATCAGGATAGAGAGATTGCGATGCTCTTCATATAATTCATAGCCTACACGTTGGTCCTGACTATTGAGGGGTTCCACTGCAGTTTGTGGCACCAATCTTGAAGCTATTGCCACCGGAACCACTACCGACACGAGTGATGGCAAAAGGAGATTGACAATAAGGTCGACCGAAGAGACATAGTTTTTCATCCAAAGCATGATTGTGGTGATATCTCCGATTGGCGACCAAGCGCCCCCGGCATTGGCTGCCAATACAATCACACAGGAGAAAAGCCATCTTTCCTTGTAGTTTCTGAGCATTCGGCGGAGCATCATTACCATAATGATGGTAGTTGTCATATTGTCGAGCACACTCGAGAGAAAAAATGCAAAGACAGACAATACCCACATCAGTTTTCGTTTGTCGTTTGCGTGGATGCGGTCTACTATGATCCTAAATCCGCCGTAACGGTCAATTAGTTCGACGATTGTCATAGCACCTATAAGGAATACCACGATTTCGCAAGTGTCGCCCAGAGCCTCAATGAGCTCTGATGAAATGGATGGGTCGTGGCTTCCCAAAGCATAGACAGCCCACAGAAGGGCACACATGATAAGAGCAAACGTTGCCTTGTTGATGTGAAGGACATGCTCGGAGGCTATCAAGAGATAGCCGAGGATAAAGATTACCAACAATGTCGTAATCATAAGATTAGAATTATGAAGTAAGATAATACCTAAATTAGGATGCCTTTATCGGGCATCCAACCTTGAAACACAGTGCGAAATTAGTAAAAATATTTTGAATAATGTGAGTTTTTGTTAAATTTTTTTGAGATCAGATATGAATAATCAG
>CAYNEZ010000214.1:0-4933 GCA_964396365.1 uncultured Sangeribacter sp.
CGTCTAATATCCTAACAGTGAGGAGAGAGGATAGAAATAATTGCCGTTAGAATAGGGAGAATAGATTACTAAGCATCCGCAGATAGAGCAGGCTGTACCTCAGAAAGAGATAGCAGAATACCTACAGATTACACAAAATAGCCTTAGTCGCATCCGAAAAAAGCTCTTAGGAAAGCAACTTTCATTAGAAAAATTTGATGGATATTTTGTGATATACAAAATTATCATTATTTTTGTGTAAATTTAAATATACTTGATGCATTTGAAGTTAAATCTGCTCAGACCTTCAATAAGTCATTCGTAAAAAATCTTACTTATTTAAAAGAGCTGATTGGAGAAAAACTAAGAAATACTTTTGTAGTATATGACGGTCAAAACATTCCTCCCAATGTTTGCAATATCAGAGATATTTCAAGAATTTAAAAAAAATCGCGCAAATTTAAAGTCAGACTTTAAATTTACACAATTTTTTTTGTAAAGACAGTTTACTATATAAAAAATAAGAAAGTTTCAGGAGTTGAAAGCTCACCCTAAAACCACAATCTGAACGAAACCGGAACGTTCTGTCTTAATTCAATGAAAATTACAAATTAAATTTGTCAATCACCCTATCCGGAGGAAAAAAAAAGGTTCTTCCATAAAAATTAATCAAAATTTAAGTATAGAACATCATTTTTTGTTTCAAGATTTGCTCGTTACAAAAAAAGTTTGTAACTTAGTCCAACAAAATAAGGCGAATATCGGTTTCGACCGAGTCAAAGATAACCGATCCCGTTAGCATCCCGTAGAACTGCTGGCGGGTCACTTCTTTTAATATGAACCAACTACCTTGTTGAAAACAATGAGAATAATTTTATATACTGTGTGCGCTGCGATAGCGTTGTGCTTCGCATCTTGTTCCAATTCTTCCTCGACACTCCAAAGGCAGGTCAATGAAGCAGAACAATTGATGCAAACACATGTCGACAGCGCTATGGCTATTTTGGAGAGCATTGACCCGTCGTATCTCAAAGTCGATTATATTCAAGCCAAATACCATTAAGATTTTCAAGACCACGCGTATAGCTGTTCTGCGCATGAAAGATTATGGGAGACGCAATCGTGCTGCTCAAGTAAGTACCATGACCGGAGGAAAAGTCAATCTAAAAGAAACAGAGTATAAAGATAATATTGACTATATTGAAACCGATTATCACGAATAAATTATGAGAGGACTTATTGTTGCTATAATGATTCTAATGTTGGCTACGGAATCTTTTTGTCAAAAGTATATCGAAGAGAAACTTGAACCTGCTTTGCTGGAGGTAACTTATGAACGGACAAAGGTGCTTGACACTTTAGATATATCAAATGATTATAAGAAAGATGTTCTGACGCTGACCATCGGGAAAACTAAGAGTGCATTCTACAGCAGGCAGTTAAAAGTTCGGGATTCGTTGGAACGCCGATATCCTGAATACGCAAGAGAACAGCTCAGAGATCCTAATCGATATTCCATGAAGACAAGTCTCCCCGAGGAAAAAATATATAAGAATTACCCGGAAAACAGAATCAGGGTGCACGATAGATATGATCTTTGCAATTGGATTATTGACGAAGATTGGGAAAAACCTGAATGGGAAATAGGTGATAGCGTGAAGGTTATTATGGGTTACGAATGTGTTATTGCCACAACAAACTACCGTGGACGAAAATGGACTGCCTGGTTTGCTCCTGACATCCCTATTCAGGATGGACCTTGGAAGTTGTGTGGATTGCCCGGTCTTATACTCAAAGTATACGACAATAATCAACATTACAACTATGAGGCAACTTCCATGAAGACTGATAATATTGGATTTGTAGAATATTTTGACTATGATGCATCAAACCGTTTTGTAGAGAAAGACAGACGAAAAGGTCTTTCCCGTAAGCTGAAAGCTATCCATGAGGACCTTCATTACATCATTGTGACTTCCGGTGCTTATGGAATCAATAAAAAAGGAGTTACGAAACGAGAAAACATCCCTCATACAAATTACGATTTCGAGGAAACTGATTATCCACACGACTTATGAAACCACTTGTGTTCATATTAGCTTGTGTATTGACTGCGCTTACGAGCATGGATCAGATCAATGTGTCTGGTACAGTCTTGGAGGAAGGTTCTAAGGAGCCGCTAACTGGAGTTTCTGTGATTCTGCGCAATGCCGAAGGGAAGATCAAGAAATATGCCACTTCTGATGCAAATGGCAAGTTTGGTTTTTCTGTCGGTCATCACGGAAACGTATTCCAAAGATTTTGACCTTCAGACTGAAATCTTCCAAGAATTTTTCGACTTGTTCTTTTGTAATATAGTGCAAAGATAATAAATCCCTACCAATAATAGCCATTTTTACTCCCCTCCGACGCCTCCTGATGAGGCGAACCCACAATGTCATGGTGCTCACTGCAGCCGGCAACTCTGACTGGATCTAAGGGTATGGACACAGCATGGGCTGGCGGAGCATTGTTGCGGTGAAATTTTCAAATAAAATGCAAGTCCCTTTCAAAAAACTTTTCAATTTATGGAATTTTATTACTAATTTTGCATTTTATAGCGCGTCTAATAAACGCGTCTAATAAATTTGAGAACGAAAATTTCCAATGCAAACAAAAATAATAATATTAATTATAGCAATTACATGTTGGCTGGGTGCCCATGCTGCCGATAAGCCATGGAGCCATGGCGATTTGAAGGTGTCGGAGAATGGGCTCTTCCTCCAGCATACAGACGGCACCCCCTTCTTCTGGCTTGGAGATACAGGCTGGCTTCTCCCGCAACGTCTTGACCGCGATGAGGCGCAACATTATCTTGAGCAGTCGGCACGTGAGGGCTACAATGTGGTGCAGATCCAGGTCATTAACGGTGTTCCCTCTTTCAATCGATACGGCAAGATGTCGCATCCTGATGGTTGGAATCTTACGGCAGCAACTCGTCCCGGTGATTACGGCTATTGGGAGCATCTGGACTATATAGTAGACACGGCTGAAAGGAATGGAATCTATATAGGTATGGTATGCATCTGGGGTGGTCTCGTGAAAGGAGGCCTGATGGATGCGAAGCAGGCAAAAGCATACGGTGAATTCTTGGCTAAGCGATACGGAAATCGTGAGAATATCATCTGGATCATTGGAGGAGATATTCAAGGAGATGTCAAGACCGAAGTGTGGGATACTTTGGCAAATAGCATAAAGGCAACTGACAACAAGCATCTTATGACTTTCCACCCACGCGGCCGCACTACCTCTGCCCGATGGTTTAACGACCGGGAATGGCTTGACTTCAACATGTTCCAGAGCGGTCATCGCCGCTACGGACAGAGAATGGGCAATAAAGACTACCCTATTCCCGACGGCACTGAGGAAGACTCTTGGATGTATGTGGATTCAGTGCGAAAGTACACCCCAACAAAACCGGTTCTCGACGGCGAACCAAGTTATGAAAACATTCCACAGGGACTCCACAGAGCCGACGAACCGCTTTGGAACGACAAGGACATCAGAAGATATGCATATTGGTCTGTATTCAATGGATCTTGCGGTCACACCTATGGCCACAACAATATAATGCAGTTCATTCGCCCCGGTCTCCCGGGTGCATATTTCGCCGATGGTGTCAAGAAACCCTGGTACGTAGCCATCGATGACCCGGGTAGAAAACAAATGAAGTATCTGAAACGTCTCATGCTCTCTTTCCCATATTTCGACAGGGTGTCAGACCCAAGCCTGATCATAGGAAATGGAGAAAGATATGACCGTATCATCGCCACTCGCGGCAACGACTACGCTCTCGCCTACAATCATACGGGGCGCGACATGAAGATGGATTTAAGTAAACTCTCAGGAAAGGAAAAGAATATCTGGACCATGGATCCCACCGACGGATCACTGACCTATATCGGAAAAACCCACGACAAGATATACCGCTATGATCCCGAACCGGGGAAAGATATAGTCCTCATAGCCATAGATGCTAAGTGCACCTATCTTACTCCTGAGATGAAGGAGATACCGGAGTCCATAAGCCAGTTGCCAATATCTCCGAAAGACCTCACCGAATAAATTGTAAATTAAGCAAGTAATCGTAACAAATATGAAAATACTGATATTAGGAGCCGGAAAGATGGGCTCATTCTTTTGCGACCTACTTAGCTTTGACCATGAAGTGGCTATCTATGATCCGAATCCGGAACATCTGAAATTCACTTTCAATGTGCAACGCTTTATGAAGCCTGAAGAAGCCAAAGATTTTAATCCCGATTTGGTGATCAACGCTGCTACAGTGAAATATACCATTGAAGCATTCGAAAAGATACTCCCGTATATTCCCAAGACTGCTATCCTGAGTGATATTGCAAGTGTGAAGACCGGACTCCCTGAGTTCTATGCCGAAAAGGGTTATCGCTTCGTGTCTACCCACCCGATGTTTGGTCCTACCTTTGCTTCGCTCAGCAATCTTGCTAACGAGAATGCCATCATAATCAAAGAGGGCGACGAAGAAGGCCGTGAGTTCTTCCGCTCACTCTATAAAAAGCTCCGCCTCCATATTGAAGATTATACATTTGCCGAGCATGACGAAACCATCGCATACTCCCTCTCCATCCCTTTCACATCCACCCTTGTCTTTGGTAGCGTCATGAAGCATCAAGATGCCCCAGGCACTACATTCAAGCGCCACATGGCAATAGCCCACGGATTGATGAACGAAGACGACTTCCTCCTTACTGAAATCCTCTTCAATCCCCACACATCATCCCAGCTTGACCGTATCCAAGAGAATCTTTCAGAACTAAAGTCTATAATTGATCGCCACGACTCTGCCGCAATGAAAGGATTTCTGGATAGAGTGAGAGAAAATCTTAAGTAGCTAATAAAAATTAATGCACATATAAATCCGAGATATTTTCGAGGC
>CAYNEZ010000215.1:0-4879 GCA_964396365.1 uncultured Sangeribacter sp.
CAGGCTATGGTCATGCTGCCCGGTATCGGACGAAATATTCTGATCTGTTTCCATGGCGTTGGAATAAAATTGGTTATATACACACAAGAGTTTTCAAATCAATATTAATATTGCCTCTACTAAGCATGCCGCATATATCGCGGCAAGGATATCATCTGCCATCATCCCCAAACCTCCGGGCAGCTCCTCCATTTTCCTTATTCCTAAAGGCTTGAATATATCAAAGACCCGGAACAATGCAAGCGACACTATTATAAGCCACCACGGCGCCACCTGCAGCCCACCACATAACGGAAGAAGCGATATGAGTTGGCCGACAGTCTCATCGACACATGCCGCAACCGGATCTTTACCCCAATATTTTTCTGAAACGGAACTTGCCCATGTGCCAGCAACGGCAAATACCACTATAGCTACACCGGTAATGATCCATGCAGGGACTCCCGGACACCAAATATATAATGGAAGCCAAATGATAATACCGACAATAGCCCCCCATGTACCGGGAGCGATTGGCAAGAATCCGGCGCCAAATGAAGTAGCAATCATCTTTGGCAAGACAGGAAACTTTTCATCGGTGATCGGGACAGGTCTTCTTGATTTCATGGCCTATGTTTTTTTGAAGAGGAAGCAGACTTCCTGACACGTGACAAAACAGACTTGGCAATAGCCCTGGCTGCCTCCTTACGGATTGGCGCAAAACTTGGCCAATCATCAAAACTAACAATATGGCACTGATCAGCCTTATCCAGGACGATATCGCAACCAAAAACATCGACATTAAGCACTTCAGCAGCTTTCATACAGATATCCTTCACCCTAACATTCAAAGATTCCGACAATTTATTGACTTTTTCCTCAAAACCGTCGCTCCGGAATGGGATAAAGGAATGAAACCATCCGGAAGAAGCCACACCATAGCACCTTATCTTTTCTCCGGCTACATCCTTACTGATTACAGCCTTTGAAATCCGTCGAAAGAAGAACTCGTGGAGCAGCTCCTGAGCCTCCTCTGCATGCCTGCAGCGGGCAATATCCTCAAGATGAAGCACCGGGTAATCACCTTTTTTGACCCAACAAGATCCAAAACCAGCTTTTTCAAGTTGCTTGCGCACATCCACGTCGGTATCCACTACAAAAAATTCAGGAACCGGGAGTCCGGCTTGCGCAAGAAGCCTGACCATGATCATACGGATGCAATTTTCAATTCCATATCCTGAATTGATCACAAGACGTCCTGAATCTTCCAAATGTTGAATCTTTTCAACTGCCCTTTGACCTCGGCACATGGCAAGAATAACATCCTCATCTATAGTCGAGTCGCAGAATTCATCTTCAGAATAAACATTGACCAGGCATCCCCTTCTGCGGAGTTCAGCCACGACAGCATGAAGGATAGCCGCATCGTTAGCGATGTGGTTTGGCGAAAAAATTCCCGCCCTGAGAATTGCTGCTACAGTTATGTCGGCCATCTGTTTTAGGGGTTGACTGGAAAGAAAGGTTTATGATTCTTCGGAGTTTTGTTTCTGCTTACGTTCCTGTACTACTCGGGGCATAGGATTAGACGTAGCTTCTTTATGCATCGCCCTATTGCGGGTAAGATCTATGCCTTGATAAATAGCCTGGCGCATGGAAGTAGGGTCAGCCTCATTCTTTCCGGCAATGTTGTAGCCAGTGCCGTGATCAGGACTGGTTCTCACGTATTTCAAACCGGCAGTATAGTTCACTCCGTATTCTCGGGCAAGAGCTTTGAAGGGAGCGAGTCCCTGATCATGATACATAGCTACTATACCATCATATTTGGCATAGTCGCCGGTTCCAAAAAAGCCATCAGCAGCAAATGGGCCAAAAGCAAGAATACCTTCTGCCACACACTCTGCTATTGCCGGCTCAATTTCATTGATTTCCTCAGAACCAAGAAGGCCATTGTCGCCATTATGTGGATTTAAGGAAAGCACTGCGATACGAGGTTTATCCATACGGAAATCCTGACGGAGTGCTGAATCCATGCTCTTGATTGTCTCTTTTACAGAGTCCTTTGTGATAGCAGGCGGCACATCTTTTATTGCCTTATGAGTAGTCACCAATGCCACACGAATCTCATCATCAAATAAAATCATTGTAGCCTTGCCGTCTTCTACTGCGAGTCGCTGAGCAAGGAATTCCGTGTGTCCGGGGTAAGGGAACTTTTCACTATATACCGTCTTTTTATTTATAGGGGCAGTGACAATGAAGTCAATCTCTCCATTTTCGAGAGCGATGCAGGCAGCCTCAAGTGCGGCTACTGCAGATTCTCCAGCCTCTTTTGAAGGATGACCGGGAGTCATCTCAAGGCCGCGAGGACATACATCAACCACATTCACCTTGCCATCCTGCGCATCGGCAGCACTTCTCACAGGAGTGAAGCGAAAAGTCTCCGTAGCCAAATCTCTGCGCACCTGATTAAGCAGCTCTGCGCTGCCGAATATGACCGGGGTGAAGAGATCAGTGATCTCCTCCTCATCGAGAGCCTTTATGATGACTTCATAGCCTATGCCGTTGAAATCTCCGTGGGTAATACCCACGCGTATGGGATTGTGCATAATTTTGTCAAATTGTATTAACTTTCAAAGTTACAAAATTTTTCTTAAACAGCCAAAATTATTTTTTAGCCGATGTCTTTGCTGCAAGCATTCCGCAAGCGGCATCTATATCTTCGCCACGTGAAGCACGAATAGTAGCAGTGATACCGTTGTCGTTTAGAATCTTGCGAAACATCTGCATACGATCGTCGGAAGCCGGGTAAAGATCCACTCCCGGAATCTTGTGGAAGCGAATAAGATTGACCCGACAGTCAAGGTCTCCGATCAGCTTTATAAGCATATTTGCGTGCGCCACATCATCATTAACTCCACGCCACATAATGTATTCAAACGACAGTCGACGTTGACCTGAAAAATCATAAGACTTCAGCATCTTGACTACAGTCTGAATAGGGAATGCTTTCTGGGCAGGCATCATAGATTCCCGTTCAGCCACATCTGCAGTGTGGATACTGATTGCGACATGCACATTGGTTTTCTCAAGAAGGTCTTTGAGTTGAGGCATCTTGCCTACAGTAGACACAGTGATTCTCTTAGGACTCCAACCCAAACCCCACGGAGCAGTCAGGATTTCTATCGCTTTGAGCACCTCGGGGAAGTTATCAAGAGGTTCACCCATGCCCATAAAAACAATATTGGTTAATTCTCCTTGTTCGCTGCCGCCCGATTTGTTCTGGCGAATAGGCATCGAGAGAATCTGATTCATTATCTGAGCAGCCGTGAGATTGGACTTGAATCCGAGTTTCCCCGTAGCACAGAAATAGCAGTTCATCTTACAACCGCACTGTGAGCTTACGCAAAGAGTTGCGCGTTCCTTGTCTGGAATCATGACAGACTCCACACGATTACCATTGCCGACATCGAAGAGGTATTTCACAGTCCCGTCTTGCGACTTGGAAGATTTGACGGGATTGCTGCGACCTATTTCATAGTTTTCGGCAAGCCACGCCTGATTTTTTTTAGATATATTTGCCATTTCCTCGAAGGAAGAGACGCGCTTGGAATAAAGCCAGTCAGCAAGTTGCTTGGCTACGAAGCGTGGCATACCGCCTTGCTTGGCAACTCCTTCGAGATCTTGGAGGGTCATTCCGATAAGGGAGGGGTTCATATAATGATCAATTATGAATGATAAATGTAATTATGACTTGCTTTAGCTTGAAGGGAGCTAATTATGCAAGGAGCTAATTATGCAATATGAATTAAAAAGAGGGTCATCGCCCGGATGGGGATGACCCTCGATATTCGGGGATATGATATTCAGTGGAAATTTAGATATCCTTATTCTCCGCCCTCAAATTTATAGCTCTTGTTGACGAGTTTGTCAGAGCCACGGAGCATCTGGTCAAGATTGGGGTTGACGAGCTGGAAATACTGTTGCTCATAGTTGGATTCGTTGTAAGGCATATCAGCCTTGGCAGAACCGTTCACTACAAATGCATAGACACCATCTTCACCGGGTATAACCACAAGTTTCTTATCAGCCTTAGCTCCGGCAATCTGTCCGAGAACTTTAGGATCATTGACACCCATACCGCGTCCCATGCGGAACTCAGCAAGCTGACGAGGTTCTACGCCCATAGCTTTTGAAACTGCTTCGAGAGTCTTTCCACCCTTCTGATACTCAGCCACAAGGTCTTTGCCTGCTTTCTGACGACGCACCTTATTAGTAAGATAGTTCTTAACATCTGCATTAGTTGTAGGAACATAATCATCATACTGAGCATCTACCGCTACAGCATAAAGCATAGGTGCAGAAGCATCCTTAGACTCGTAAATGCGGCTCACCTCGCCCGGCTTACCGTCAATCATCGCCCAGCGAACCACCTGGCGGCTATCCGGGAAGAACTGGTTGTAGCCAGCCATACGGGGAACAGCAGGAGTAGACTGAGTGAACTGGAATGTCTGTACGTTGTAGCCAGCCTCAGCTGCATTTTTGCTGAAAAGTTCAGCTGTATTGTTCTTTTCAAGATACTTTTCAAACTTAGCGATTTCGTTGTCAACAGTCTGAGCGGAAGGATTGAGCTGATAGTTGTATTCCTCAAACTCAACCACCTCTACCGGAGCATTCTGCTTCACTACTTTTGCGAGCACTGCTCCTTGCGGAGAATTCATGATAGCGACATACTTGCCACCAGCCTGACGCAGAGAGTCAAGCTGAGAAGAAGCGAGAGCTCCTGTCGGACCATCCTGAGCGAAGAGAGGAATCCACTGCTCTTTCTGAGCGAATACACTGTCGGCAGAAAATTCCTTGTTGATGCTGTCAAGTGGAAGTCCTGCGTTGAGGCGGGCAGCCACCT
>CAYNEZ010000216.1:0-4869 GCA_964396365.1 uncultured Sangeribacter sp.
TGCTCAATATCATACGTGACAATGGCCTGCAACGTTACGCTGCTGTCAAGAGAGGTCTTGCCGTCACGACAGGACTTGGCGAAACTGAAGCTCCCGACAGGATAACTGATAAATTTTCCAGTATAATATCACTATATCTGGAGCACCCTGAAGAAGCAAGAGTCGCAATAGCCGGAGAGGATGCAATGAAAGTCTATCTTGCACTCTGGTCAATGGCATTTTTTAATGTCGAAAGCATCGTCAATCCAATTTTGGAGTTGATTGCCACTGCTCCATCATATAAGGTAGATGCTGCAATGCTTGTGCTATATACTATCCAGCTTCCATCCTTGTCAAGCAGGCTTGTGTCAGAAGCAATCCGACTTCGTCATGCAGAGCATGATATAATGGCGGGTGCCTTGCCATTATATCTCAATTCTGCAGATTTTTATTACAATTGGGATTATTCTGCTCCCAAGCTTGAAAGTTATTTTAATTCACGCGAAGATGCGATAAGGGATTTCGAGATTCTTGTAGGGCTCATAGAGTCGATGAGAGGTACCGAAACGTTTGAGCCTTATGTCTTCCCTTGGATGCTGATGTCTTTGTCGCGAGGAGAGGTGACAGATAAACTTATCAAGATAGCTCTCCTTCTCAATTCTGCAGAATATCTCGACAAGGTGATTGATTATGTGGGGTATATGGAGCCATATAACAGAGCCTGGGCTATAAGAAGCATCCTGCATAATCCATCTTCTGCCAAGCAGATCCGCTTTGCAGTGGAATGTATGGCCGATAGAGGGGAAGAGGCGCGCAAGGAGGCGTGTGAGGCTGTCGAGAAATTGCATAAAGGTGGACGCTTATCTGATGAAGACTATCAGAAGATGGAAGATATGCTTAGGCTTAAGGCCGCCAATATGCGCATATGTGTGATAGGAATTCTTTCCTCCCTGCCTGATTCTAAAGCATTTGCTACCGTAGAACGCCTCCTTAAAGACAAGTTGGCCGACCGAAGACTGGCCGCTCTCGATATAATCAAGATGTGGATTGAAGAAGGCAGCCATATTTCGCTTGTAGAAGCACTTGTTCCGACTTTAAAAGACATTAAGCGAGCCACATCCAAGGAAAAAGTGCTTGTCGACTCTATCATACATTCTATAGAGAAGACTGAATGTAAATACAACGAGGCTAATGGCTACGGACTTTACAATCCGGCTGATGAGATTGATGTCAAGGTAAAGGAGACGGAAGGCTTCAACATCGAGAAAGCATTGTCTTTCCCAAATGATGACGATGCTCAAGACATCGTTCTGAAAATAATGAAGCTGATTGAGGAGAATGCAGATTATGAATTTGAGGACACATATGGCGAATTGCTCCGAATGGGAAATTCACCAAAGGTAAATCGTCATCGTAATTCTCTGGATGCTTTGGCTATGCCGGAGATGTGGAAAGAATTCTACGAGAAAGAGATCGGCTCTCCTGCAAATCTACTTCGTCTTGACCTTGCCATCAATAGACTGGAAGACTACGATCTCCCTTTCTTTCCCCTGTTCCAAAAATTGCTTGGTTCTGCTTTCCATCAGGAAGATGCAGCCTCCAAGAAGCGTCCGCTGCTTGATCGGATATTTGGAAAGCCTCAAAGAAATGTCGATCCTATGGCAGAGATTAAGGAGAATCCATATTTCAATCAAGCCATAGATGTCTGCGAATGCTTGATATCGGAATATGTAAGCGCTCCTGAGACATGGAAGATATCTGCTGATGTGCTTTCAGAAATTGCAGCTTCGGTCAAGCCGGAAGAGTTGGTGCATAGGTATAAAGCAGGATATGGTCTATATCAAGAAATTAAAGACCATTCTATTTTGGAGATTTGGCCTTTTTCTCGTATGAAGCGTATGCTTCAATGGAGTGCTTTGATATGCGATGAAGATCTTTTTGCAAAGTCTTTTAGCGCAAGATATGCCCTATATAAGGCAATGGGCTTTAAAAAAGATTTCAATCCTATTGACCCGGAGGAATATCTACGGCTTTGGAATCTGGGCTGGATAGATGACGCTGAATTCTGGCATGAAATGTTGGGAAGGGAGGCATCCTCAGATATGGTAGCTGCCATGACAAGGATTTTGCCGGAGGCTCCTGAGTATATGAAGAGACAAGGGAATTGGAGAAGCGTTTCCCCTGAAGACTATGGTATCTTGAAGTGGCAGGGAGATTTGGGGAGTGTTTCCCCTGAGGAAGCCAAACTTATCCAGTCCGGCGTAGACCGCATATTGGAAATCGAATTGCAGCGTGGCGACACACCCACTCCAGTCACGAAGTTGGCTCAAGCAATCAAGGTGGTAGCGGGAACTGATTATTTCATTCGTATCCTGACAGGATTGGGGCAAGAGAAACCTAAAGGATGCACCTGGGGCCTGGGAGATAGCAAGCGCGACACATTCACATGGCTGCTCCATGTGAGTTGTCCGGCAGTGGGGGATACGGCCGAACTACTAAGGGAAAAAGCTCAAGATGCCGGAATTACGCCCGAACGCCTTGTGCAGGCTGCTATGTATTCTCCTCGTTGGCTTCCTTTGGTAGAAGAGGCTATCGGATGGGAAGGGTTAGAAAGCGCAGCATATTATTTTATGGCACATACAGGCGAACATCTTACGGATGCTGAACGTACGCGAATATCTCGCTATACTGCAGTTGATGCCGCTGATTTTGCTGATGGAGCATTCGATCCGGTGTGGTTCAATGAGATATACGGTATGCTTGGCAAGAGTCGTTACGACGTAGTGTATGAAGCTGCCAAGTATATTTCAGAAGGCAATCGCCATACTCGGGCTCGTAAGTTGTCAGATGCCGCCCTCGGAATTCTCAATGCGAAAGAGGTGGAGAAGGAGATTGAGGAAAAGCGCAACAAGGATTTGGTGGTGGCATATGGCATCATTCCCCTTGGCAAGAATAAGATAAAGGATCTTCAGCAACGCTATGCTTTCTTGAATCAATTCCTTAAGGAAAGCAAGCAGTTTGGTTCTCAGCGTCAGGCAAGCGAGGGTAGGGCTGTGAAATTGGCATTCGACAATCTTGCCCGCACTGCAGGATATGGAGATTCTACACGGCTTACATGGAGTATGGAAGCTAACCTTGTCAAGGAAATGGCGGAATATTTAAAGCCATATGAGGTGGATGGAGCATCGGTATTTATCTGCCTTGAGGATGGTGTGCCTCAAATCATCGTAGAAAGCAATGGGAGGCGCCTGCAGAGTATTCCCGCGAGATTGAAGAAAGACAAGTATGTAGTGCGTTTGCGAGAGGTCTATAAGCAATTGAAAGACCAGCATGTGCGTGGACGCGCTCTTCTGGAGTCAGCAATGGTCGACACTTCGGTATTCACAGGTGCAGAAATCTCTCAATTGAAGGCAAATCCGATAATCTGGAGTATGCTCAGCCGCCTTGTGCTGACAAAGCACGACGTAGTATTCGGTTTCCCGGGTGAGGATGGAGCTTCGCTGGTAGGTGCAGATGGAGTAGTGACGGAAATTTCCTCAAAAGATAAGTTGCGGATAGCTCATCCTTATGATTTGTATAGGGCTGGTGTATGGAGCGAATATCAATCTGCCCTGTTTGATAGGTGCTGGCGTCAGCCGTTCAAGCAGGTGTTCCGCGAACTATATATCCCAACCAAAGAAGAATTGGATACTTCAAAATCTATGCGCTACTCTGGCAATCAGATAATGCCGGGCCGAGCCGTTGGGGTGCTGAAAAAGAGACAATGGACTGTCGACTATGAGGAGGGTCTGGAAAAAGTATGTTTCAACGGCAATGTCCGTGCTGTCATGTATGCACTCGCTGATTGGTTTTCTCCGTCAGACATAGAGGCTCCTACTCTTGAATATGTGGCCTTTTACGACAGGAGGAGCCAAAAGGAGAAGAAAATCAAAGATATTGACCCGATTGTATTTTCTGAGATAATGCGCGACGTGGATCTTGCTGTGAGTGTCGCGCATGCAGGAGGTGTTGATCCTGAGACAAGCCATTCCACTATTGAGATGCGCCGGGCTATAGTAGAGCACGCTATGCCAATGTTCGGGCTCTCAACTGTAGAAGTTTCCGGTAGTTTTGCAAAGGTCAAAGGGAAACTTGGCAACTATAATATTCATCTTGGAAGCGGAATGGTCCATAAGGAAGGTGGCACACACATAGCCGTTCTTCCGGTGCATCCCCAAGGAAGAGGGCGAATATTCCTTCCTTTCCTTGACGAAGATCCGAAGACAGCTGAGATTATCTCAAAGATACTCCTGTTTGCAAACGACAACAAGATTAAAGACCCATCTATCCTTGAGCAAATCAGATAAGGCTATCGATATTGTCATTCCCGTTTCGATTTAGACTTACCTGATTATCCCGCTTATGACAAATACCCTTGGTTGTTAGACACCATCTCAAAAAATTTCAGAGCCACTGGGGGCTTAATTACGCATAGGCCCTGTCTCATTCTTTTGAGACAGGGCCTATGCGTAATTAGCAGGATCTTCAATCCTTATGATTTTTGCATTTATTTCCGCACTCTTTTTTGCATTTGTCCTTACTTTTGTTTTCACATTTGGAGGTCTTGCAACATTGCTTTGTGGCGGCAGATTTGCCATCAGCTGCCACTGCAGTGTAACCTACTTTTTTGAATCCGGCAATGATTTTTTCAGAGTCGGTCTTAGTGTCGTCGTAGGTCACTGTCACTGTCTGGTCATTGAGTGAAGTCTCGATCTTCTTTATCCCTTTCTCAAAACGAAGGTTTGACTTGATCTTGTTTTCACAGTTCTGGCAGCTCATCTGAGGATTGACAGTGAAGACTGCTTCTTTTGTCTCGGCGAATGCACTTGTTGCAAACAGGGCAGCGAGTGC
>CAYNEZ010000217.1:0-4853 GCA_964396365.1 uncultured Sangeribacter sp.
AGCTTGGGAAGCTGATGCTCTACCAACTGAGCTATTATCGCATTTCTTTTCTTTTACTCTGCAAATTTAAGCATTTTTTCCCATCCCACCAAATCTATCTCCATTTTTCTGACCTAATACTCACGTTTTTTATTAAGATATACCCCTAAACTCAGATTTTTTTGTTAATTTTGTAAAAAATTCAGGGAAAGGTGCTTTGTCATACTTGCACATCCCTTAATCGTTAACCCAACTATGCTTTATGCATTGTGAATTGTGCATTATTGAAGATGAATTGTGCATTAATTAAAAGGTTTATCCCAATCATGGTGATGTCTTTCATCCTCCTTATCCCTGCTTGTGGAGGTAAAGACAAAAATAACGGTCAGTTTCCGGAAGGCTTCTCCTCGCTCTCCGACGAGCAGAAGGTTGCCTATATGATGCAGCATGTGCCTGCTGACTCTGTGGCTCGCTTCATAATTTACGCTTCCCTCGGGAAAGTGGAAGGCGTTAAGATTGATACTCTCAACAATGCTACTCTCAAAGCTTATGAGACTTATACCGATACTGCTCTCCAAACTTTCAGCTGGGAATTCGATAGGGTGGCAGAGGAGCTACCTCTCCACGATAAAATGCGCCTTCGCGCTCTTGTCGGTGCTGAAGATCCTCAAGGTCTCGGCTTGACTCTTGGCCTGGAATATATGAATCAGATTCGTGTGAAAGGTATGACGGCTGATCAGGTCCTCGAAGAGTTGAAGGAACTGAAGAAAGCTTCAGCCGACGACCCTGACACTTACGCCAGGTTCCTGATCGGTTTCCGTACTGTACTCCGATATGATAAAAACTCCGATATGCCTAAGGAAATCTACACTCGTTTCCTTGAATATGATGAAGATGCAGTCCAGGATTACTATACACGCAATAAATCAACGTCGGCTTCGACTCCTGTGACTCTACCTGACTCTATCCCTATTGAAGAGCATCCGGAGACTAACTCTCCTCTCCCTACCGACTCACTCCAATAAGTATTTTGCAAAAATTAATTCTAAGAATATGAATCGCATTTCAGAATATTCAGCAATGGCAGAAGCCGCCATACGCGATCTTAAACTCTCATCAGATAAATTCGAAGCCCTTTATGCCCCCATTTCATATAGTATGCAAGCTGGTGGCAAGCGTCTTCGTCCAACTCTCCTCCTTATGACTGCCGATGCTTTCGGCAACTTTCCGGAAAAGGCTCTGAATCCGGCTATTGGTATTGAGATGTTCCATAATTTCACACTCCTCCACGATGATGTCATGGATAAATCGGATGTTCGCCGCGGACGTCCTTCTGTTCATGCCAAATGGGATGAAAATACCGCAATCCTTTCAGGAGACACCATGCTGACTCTTGCTACACAAAAAATTTCCGAAGTCGAGGATTCTATACTTCGCCAGGTGATTGATGCTTTCAATTCTCAGGCACTGCGTGTCTATGAAGGTCAACGTCTTGATATGGACTTCGAAAATATGGATGAGGTGAATCTCGACGATTATATAGATATGATCAAGTTGAAGACCGGTGCTTTGCTCGGTGCTGCAGCTAAGATCGGTGCTCTCATTGGCGGTGCTTCTCATGAAGATGCCGAAAAGATGTATGAATTCGGCTTGATGCTCGGTGTCGCTTTCCAGATTGAAGATGACTATCTTGACACTTTTGGCAATGCTGACACTTTCGGAAAGCCAATCGGTGGCGATATCAACAACAATAAGAAAACCTTCCTTATGGTTAAGGCTCTTTCTACAGGTGGTCCTAATGCCGAAGCTTTGAAAGCTGCTCTCAAAATGCAGGCTGGCCCGACAAAGGTGAAGACTGTGACTCGCATCTATGAGACTATGGGAATGCCGGCAGTAAGCAAGGCTGAAGTTGCTGCCTACAGTAGCAAGGCACTCGCTGCTATCAAAAAGACCTCGCTCCCTGATGATCGTCGTGAAGTATTCCGCAAGCTAATCGACAAGCTAATCACCCGCACCAAATAATAAATCGAAAGCCAAAAGCCCGAAAACTAAAGACTGAAAACTAAAGACTGAAGACTCAAGACTGAAGACTGAAGACTAAAGACTCAACATGATCGACACCCATACTCATATATACATGGAGTCTTTCTCTGAGGAGAATCCCCATGCCGTAGACCGGGCTGTTGAAGCCGGAGTCGAACTTATGGTCCTCCCGGCTGTAGACCGTGAATCTGCTGAGGAGGTCGTAACCCTGCACTCTGTTCATCCCGACAGAGTCCGCACAGCCATGGGGCTTCATCCTACGGAAGTAGGGGAGGACTGGCGTGAGGAATTGGATGATATTGTGAAGATACTTTCCCCAACCTCTCCTGTTGCTATCGGAGAGGTTGGTATCGATCTTTATTGGGACGATTCCAATCTGTTGCTGCAGAAGGATGCCTTCATTGCCCAGATTCTATTGGCTGAAAAATTGAATCTTCCAGTCATTATCCATTGTCGCGACGGTCTCGATGTGTGTCTCGAATGCATCAAATCGGCAAAGTCTCTTTCTCCTTCCGGGTCTATCCCTAATTTGGTATTCCACAGTTTCACCGGTTCTCCCGATGATGTCAAACGTATCCGCACCATTTGCGATCCCTATTTCGGAATAAATGGTGTGGTAACATTCAAGAATTCAGGATTACTGCCCGATGCCGTAAAGGAGATTGGCATTGACCGCCTGCTTCTTGAAACTGATTCCCCATATCTCGCCCCCGTCCCTAAGCGGGGACGACGTAACGAAAGCTCTTACCTGACATTTATAAACTCTAAGGTTGCGGAAATTCTTGCCCTTTCTCCCGAAGAGACAGATAAGATCACAACCCGCAACGCTAAAGATTTCTTTAGGATTTGAACAACCTCTTCACCCTCCCGTTCAATCAGCCTATTGTGATATTCACACTCGTGCTGATTCTGCTTCTTGCGGCTCCGGTAGTCTTCCGGCGTCTCAAGATTCCTGATGTGGTGGGCTTGATTTTGGCTGGCGTTGCCGTAGGTCCCTACGGATTTAATCTCCTCGAACGCGATGCCTCTTTTCAAATCTTTGGGCAAGTCGGAATTCTCTATCTCATGTTTCTTGCTGCGGTGGAGATCGACATGTATCATTTCAAAAAGAATCTTCGGCAAGGCCTCATTTTTGGTCTGATTTCTTTCATCGTCCCTGCTGTTATCGGCATGGCGGCTGCCTATTATGCGTTCGGAGCCGGACTCACTACATGTCTGCTTCTGGCAAGTATGTATTCATCCCATACTTTGATTTCATATCCGGTTGTCAGTCGTTTTGGACTCCAAAATGCTCGTGGGGTTATCCTTGCGGTTAGTGCCACTATCGTATCTGTCCTCCTTGCCCTTATCACTCTTGCTTCGGTCGTGAAGCTTCAGGAATCAGGCTCATTCAAAATTGCTGATATTCTGAGATTGCTTCTATATACTGCAGGATATGCGGTGGTCGTGGGCTTTTTATTCCCGCGTATCACGAGATTTGTTTTCCGGAAGATCTCAGATGCTGTAGCCCAGTATATTTTTATACTCGCTATGGTATTCATTGGGGCTCTCCTCGCTCAGGTGATAGGTCTTGAGTCTATATTGGGTGCTTTCTATGTCGGATTGGTTCTTAATCGTCTGATTCCGGGACGTTCTTCGCTGATGCACCACATTAAGTTTGTTGGCAATGCCATATTCATTCCATATTTCCTTATAGGAGTGGGAATGCTTATTAATGTGCATGTGATTTTCCGTGGTTGGACTGTAGCTTGGGTCACTCTCAATATGATTATTGTTGCTCTCACTTCCAAATGGATTGCTGCATGGATTGCTCAAAAGGCATTTGCCCTTTCTGCTACTGATCGTCGGATGATGTTCGGCCTGACAAGTGGTAAGGCTGCCGCTACTATTGCCGCTACTATGCTCGGCTATCAATATGGCATCATAAATGAGGATATAATGAATGGCGCTGTCCTTATGATTCTCGCATGTTGTCTGGTTGCTTCTGTAATGACCGAGCGTACCGCTATACGAATGAGGATTGAACTCACTGCTGCGGAAATGGAAGCGATGGGTGTGGAACGTCCGGAATTTGCCCGCCAGATTGTGGCAGTGTCAAATCCTATTACGGCTGAAGGCCTGATGAGATTGGCTGTTTTTATGCGCTCTCCCAAAAACACCGAACCCATCACTGCTCTCTTTGTGCGTAATTCCGATGATCCCAAAAGCTTGCGTGCTGGTAGGTTTTCTCTCCGTACTGCAGCTCAGGCAGCTCAGGAGATGGGTGTGACTGCTGTGGAGGAGGAACGGTTTGACTTGAATGTGGTTTCTGGCCTCACTAATATGATACGCCAGACCCATGCTACCGACATAGTGATTGGTTTTCACCGAAAGGCAAACATCGTCGACTCTTTCTTCGGGCAGATGACTGATACTTTGCTCAAGGAAACCATGAAAATGGTGGTGATGTCCCGGTGCTTCATCCCTATTTCTACTGTAAGGAGAATTGTTGTCGTCGCTGGAGCAAAGTCTCAGTATGAGACGGGTTTCCACGATTGGGTAGCGAGGGTAGGAAATCTTGCTCAGCAACTCGCTTGCAAAGTGATTTTCATTGTCACCGCTGAGACTTCCCATTATATTGAGGAAATCATTACTAATGATGACTATGGCATTCGCCGGATTTATCAGGAAATGACAGAATGGGATGATTTCATCTTGCTTTCTGGAAAAGTGGGACCCGAAGACCTTCTGGTCATCATAGGGGCTCGGAAAGGGTCGATTTCCTATAGCGCTTCACAAGAAGAAATTCCTGAATTCCTCTCCAAAAATTTTGCCGCTCATAATCTCATGGT
>CAYNEZ010000218.1:0-4788 GCA_964396365.1 uncultured Sangeribacter sp.
GCAAACATCATAATATTACATAAGAAAAATTTATTTTTTTCGTTTCTTATACAGCCACGCTCCTTTGCGGGGCGCAATATTGAATGAGATCTTTCACATTAAAAAATTCACATCTTCCCTTTTGGGGCACATTCTTTAAGCTATTTGCTCTGTTGGCATTTGTCTTCAGTGGCTCGCCTGCCTATGCAAAGTGGGGGGAGAAGGTGCCTAATAGGCAATATGCCGACCTCAAACGCTGGCACTGGGGCTTTTCTGTAGGAACTCATGTTCAGGATCTCTCGTTCTCTCATTCCGGTTTTGTTTCTGAAGATGGCCATCAGTGGCAGATGGAGGTGCCTGATTTCTCTCCTGGTTTCAATGCAACGGTGCTTGGAGATCTCTGTCTTCACCGATATTTCAATTTGCGACTCTCTCCCGGAATGTATTTTGGCTCCAAAACTGTGCATATGCTTGACTTCAATGGTGGAGAAAAGCAGATTCAAGATGTCAAAAGTGCATTGGTCGTGCTCCCGCTTGACCTCAAGATATCCGGCGACAGGCTTCATAATACACGTCCTTATGTCACGGCTGGAGTGATGGGGGTGCTGGATATATCAAAGAAACGGTCAGACCCAATTGTCACTAAAAATTTCGACACTATGCTTACTGTCGGTTTAGGTTGTGATTTCTACCTTCCATTCTTTAAGCTTTGCCCTGAGATTAAGTTCTGTTTTGGACTCACGGATATACTCAAGCATGATCGTCCGGATCTTGATGAGAATCCTGCTACGATGCAGATCACACAGTCATTGACCAAAATGAAGAGCAACATGGTGGTGCTCTCCTTTTATTTTGAATAGATGGACAAGTCACTACATATTCTCCGTATCATGACATTCGCTGCTGTGTATGTTATGGCCGTTCTGTATCCTGCTCATTCACATGGTCAGAACGATCCTCTGTATACTCAAGCATGGGCACTCCCTACCCTCTACAATCCAGCTTCGGCAGGCTCAACTGATTTTCTTCGTATCCGTGGAGCTGCACGTTTGCAATGGGTCGGGATAAAGAATGCCCCTAAAAGTTTTACTGCAACTTCTGATATACCTTTCAAGTTGTTGGGCCGTAGATGGGGTGGTGGAGTCAATGTGACTCAAGAGAGCATAGGTCTGTTCAGCAACACTTATGTTAATGGCCAGATAAGTGGAAGATTGAAAAAAATATTTGGTGGAGAACTTACGATTGGCTTGCAAGTCGGATATTTTGGGTCAAGTTTCAAAGGGTCTGATGTATATATTCCAGATGACGATGATTATCATGATTCCAATGATCCTTCAATACCGACACAAGACGTAGGTGGAGGATCCATAGATTTTGGAGCGGGTCTGCAGTATGTTCATCCGAAATTCCATGTTGGAGTATCGATTTTGCATCCCGCTGCTCCAAAAGTGAAACTGAACACTAAAGGGACCACATCTTCGAGTGCCACTTCTGACAACCATGAATTCGAAACATATGTTTCGAGGATACTCTATCTTACAGCTGGAAGCAATATTCCGATCAAAAATACGTTAATAGAATTGCAGCCTGATCTTATTGTAGCTTCCGACTTGAAGAATATCTCAGGAGTATTGTCGCTCAAAGGGTGGTACAACAAAATGATGTTCGGTGGAATTGCCTACAGATGGGATGATGCTGTCAGTATAAATCTTGGGGCTGAATTTAAGAATTTCCTTCTTGGGTATTCCTACGACATCCCAACTTCCCGAATTCTCAAAGCTTCGAGTGGAAGTCATGAGATTACGGTCGGCTACCGAATGAAACTTGATTTCAGCGGCAAGAACCGCAACCGGCACAGAAGCATAAGGCTGATGTGACATACCAATAACGCAATCAAAACAACCTCTATATAGATGAGAATTTCAGACTCTAAAAATAACAGAATCCCGCTTATGCGCCACGCTTTTAAGGTGGTATGCACTGCTGCGGCCATTTTTTCGCTTGAAAGCTGTGCCTCGCTTGGACATGGAGGTGCCGGAGGAGAAGTGACAGGAGTAGGAGGCAGCACATTTGCTGAGCCTGTGCCATATGGCATGGTGCTCGTCGACCGTGGTGCTTACGCTATGGGTCCGGCCAAAGATGACTCCATATGGGGAGTGAAAGGGAATCCACGTGGAGTGTCAGTGGATGCTTTCTGGATGGATGAAACTGAGGTGACAAACTCGAAATATAAGCAGTTTGTGCTTTGGGTGCGCGACTCAATCATCCGCGAACGTCTTGCTGATCCTGCTTATGGAGGTAATGAAGCCTTCAAGATTGAGGAAGACAAAGAAGGAAATCCTATAACTCCTTATCTCAATTGGAACAAGCCTATTCCTTGGCGTAACGCCAACGAAGATGAGCAGCGTGCCATCGAGAGCGTTTATCGCACCAATCCTATCACCGGGCAGCGAGAACTTGATCCCACGCAGCTTAACTACCGATATGAGATATTTAATCATACGGCAGCAGCCAAGCGCAAAAACCGCCTGGATGCCACTCGCCGTGACTATAACACTGATAATCCGGTCAATTACGAACTTCCTATCATCTCAAAAGATACTGCTTATCTTACTGATGAAGGTGAGATCGTTCGAGAGACCGTCACTCGTCCTTTGACTGGAGACTTTGACTTTCTAAACACTTATATTGTCAATGTCTATCCGGATACTACAGCTTGGATAAACGATTTCGATAATGCCTATAATGAGCAATATACTCGTCTTTATTTTGCAAATCCGGGCTACAATAATTATCCGGTTGTAGGAGTGAGCTGGGATCAGGCGAATGCATTCGCAAACTGGCGCACAGATTATCTTCGTCGTAGTCTTGGAAAAGAAGGTATTTACATTGAACCCTATCGCCTTCCTACTGAGGCAGAATGGGAGTATGCTGCTCGTGCAGGCAACTCTGAGAGCTCTTTCCCTTGGAGTGAGACTCTCCCTATGGATGAACGTGGTTGCTTTTATGCCAACTTTAAGCCTGGTGACGGCGACTACGTACGCGACGGCCACATAATTACGTCTCCTGTTGGTACGTATAAGGCTAATGACTTTGGCCTTTTTGATATGGCAGGTAATGTCAGTGAATGGACTTCTACCGCCTTCACAGAGAGTATCGACAGGCTGACGAGTGATGTCAATCCTGAATATAGATATGATGCTGCTATTGAAGACCCCTATAAGATGAAGCGCAAGATTGTGCGTGGAGGTAGCTGGAAAGACATCATGCATAATCTTCGAAGCGATCTCCGTCAATGGGAGTATCAGAACGAGCAACGGTCATATATAGGTTTCCGATGTGTACGTTCTCAGATAGGATTTGCAAAAGGAACTCAGAAGAAAAAATAACCGGACCAAACTACAATAACATTACAATGGTCAAGATACGCAAATACGCTAACTTTATCGAACGCTTCCTTCATGGAGAGAAGGGACAGCGTTTCTTCAACATCGCTTATTCAATTGGTGCCGCAGTCGTGATCTGGGGCGCATTATTCAAGATCCTTCACCTTCCTGGAGGTAGCACTCTGCTTTGCATCGGTATGGGTACTGAGATCGCTATGTTCCTGCTGACAGCGTTCGACCGTCCTCCCAAGGATTATCATTGGGAAGATGTCTTTCCTGTGCTTGACACTCATGCCCCGGAAGATCGTCCGGACCTTAGTGGACATGGAGGAGGCATGGCTGGAGGTATTTCAGGAATCTCCGGTGGTGTTTCTGATGTCACTGATGGAGTTACTGCTGTCCCCGGTGGTGTCACTGGCGGTATTTCTGGCGGTATTTCAGGAGGAGTGTTCATTTCCGGAGGCGGCGGTATGGGCCAGATGGATCAAGACGCAGCGTCAGGATCTTCTATCCCAGCCGGGCAGTCTGGCTCAGCCGGGCAGACTGTAGTTTTTGCCGGTGGAGGCGGAGGCTCCGTACCTTCTGCTCCTAATGTCGATATCAGTGAGGAAGACACTGAGAATCTCGTAGAGTCTATGAAGGATATGGCTGAGCAGATGAAGGGTGTCACCGAGCAGATAGCACAATTGCGTGAGACCACTGACGCACTTAATAAAGTGAGCGAGGTGCTTCTCAATTCTTATAAGGCTATCACTGACAATTCCGAATCTGTCTCCGCTTCTTCTAATGGATATGTGGAGCGTCTTGAAGACCTGAATCGTAATATTGGTGGCTTGAATACAATCTATGAAATTCAGCTTAAGAGCATCAGCTCACAGCTTGAAAGCATTGATCGCGTAAATCGTGGCTTGAAAGATATACGTGATATGTATGAAAAGTCTGCCAATGAATCAAGCCGCTATTGTGAGGAAACAGAGCGCATGAGCCGCTATATGCGTCAGCTGAATAAGATCTATGAGAATATGATCACTGCTATGACAATGAATATGGCCAACCCCATGGTTGGGGTGCAGCGTCCAAACCCATTTGAAGAAAATAAATCTGAAAGCTAAAACTGGATAACTTAAGACTCAAGACTTAAGACTCAAGACTTAAAAAATGGCAGGAGGAGGAAATAATGTAGCAAGAATGTCGCCAAGGCAGAGGATGATCAACCTTATGTATATCGTCCTCACAGCCATGCTCGCTCTCAATGTGTCGAGCGATGTGCTTAATGGCTTCACCCAGGTGCAGGATTCATTACACCGCACCAACGACAATCTTTCTACTAAAAATAAAATACAGTTCGACTATTTGGCGGAACTCTATGAGAAGAATCCTGCCAAAGCAGGTCCATGGTATGAAAAGGGAAATACTCTCCATG